>NZ_DATMRX010000164.1:0-17256 GCF_035565855.1 Pseudorhodoplanes sp. | reverse complement strand
CTGCGCGATGCGGCTGCACAATCCGACGAGGAATTGCATCTTCACGAGCAGCCGCACATTGGAATGATGGTTGCCGTAGGAATGCGCGGCGGTTTCGATATAGAGCCCGCGCGAGAGCGCCGGATCGTTGTGCACGAACACGCGCTCCCACGGCACCTTGACGTTGTCGAACATCACCATGGCGTCGGCTTCGTCAAAGCGATAGCTCAGCGGCGCTTCGAATTCCGACCGTGCGGCCGGGGCGAACGGCTTGCGCGACCAGAGCGACACGCCCTTTGCATTGCAAGGCACGGCGAAGGTCACCGATTCCGCTTTTGCTTCCGGCGACAGCGGCAGGATATTTCCGATCCAGATCTCGTCGGCGACGGCCGATCCGGTTGCGAGCATCTTCATGCCGGAAATGATGACGCCGTCGTCCTTTTCCGCGATCACGCGGCAGGCCGGGTTCGGCAAATTCTTTCGCTGGAAGAAGTCCGGGTCGCGCGAGGCCTGCGGCGAGACGATCGCGTGAGCGGCGAAAATGTCGTTGTCGCGCATGAACTTGTAGTAGTTGCGCACGTGGTCGGCGAAGGGACCGAACAGCTCCGGCCTGAGGTTCATGCCGGTGACGAAGCTCGCGATATAGTCCGGTGATCTGCCGAGCAAACCAAAGCTCGGCTCGGCGAGAATGCGATGCGCGGCCGAGCGTTTCGCAAGCTCTGCCTTGGTCTTCGCCTTCATGTAGTAGATCGAATGGCGATCGCCGTCCTCCTCGTAGGTGAGGGCGTCGCGCTGCGCCGGATCGCGCTTGAGGTCGTAGAATTCGGCAAAGGCGCGCGCGAGATTGCGGAAGGCGGGATGGGTGGTCACGTCCTCCACCTTCTCGCGTCCGATATAGACGGTGCGGCCGTCCCGCAGGCCTTCCAGATAGTCCCTTCCCGATTTGAGCATGTCATGCGGCTCCCGATTGCGGTTTGCGCCATGAGAGCAACGGGGTCGGTGCGCCGCTAGTCGAAAGGCGCATGACTTATCCGGATTCCGAAGGCATGATCCGTGCAAAGGACCGATGCCATGGCCTACGATATTCCACCTCTGCGCGAGCTCGACCGCTTCCTGCCTGCCACCCGGACGACGCGCCCCGACATTGCGCGCTCGCATCTGGCCGCGATCTTCGCGGATCACGAATTGCGCATGTCGGCGCGGCGTCTCGATTTCAGCCATCGCCAGGCGCGGCTGTGCGACACCTCGATCGGGATGCTGCGCTACGGCTCCGAGGTCGAGATCGTGGCGCCGGCGCTCGATTGCTACATGGCGCAGCTCACGCTGGACGGGGAGGTGGCGTTTCGCACCGATCGCTTCGAGATCGCGCTCAAGCCCGGCACGCTGTTCGTGATGAATCCTGGTCTTGGCTACCGGAAAATCTGGAGCCGCGATGCGCATCAGCTGATGATCAAGATTCCGCGCCAGCGGCTGCATGCCCATGCGGCGCGTGCGATCAGGTTTGCTCCCGTCGCCTCGCAGCGTGATGAAGGCGACGGACTTGTCGGCCTGATCGCGCATCTGTGCCGCGATCTCGCCAATGCACGCGGGCTGACGATGCAGGCCGGGCTTCGCCGCGAAATGGAAGACCTCCTGTTGTCCGCACTGGTTGCGACGCAGCGCTGCGAGGCGGATGACGAGGCGCCGGTCTATCTGCGCCGCGCGGAAGAGCATATCCGCGCGCATCCGCGCCGCAGCGTCGGGCTGGATGAACTCGTCGCGATCGCAGGCGTCGGCGAGCGCACCTTGCAGCAGGCGTTCCGGCGTTATCGCGGCTGTTCTCCGCTCGAATTGTCGCGCGACATAAGGCTCGACGCGGCCCGCGCCGCGCTCATTTCCGGCGAGGGGCACGTCACCGACGTTGCACTTGGCTTTGGCTTTGCGCATTTCGGACGCTTTTCGAAAGCCTATGCGGAGCGGTTTGGCGAGAAGCCCTCGGAGACCGTGAAGCGGGCGCGGCATTGACGGAGTATGCAGCTGGGCCGGCACCGGTGTGCTCCCTCTCCCCATTGGGGGAGAGGGCTGGGGTGAGGGGGCTTCAAGTGCCTCGATGATTACCTTCCCCCTCACCCGGTCGCCTCGCATCGCTCGGCGACCGACCTCTCCCCCGGAGGGAAGAGGTGAGCGGCGTTTGCGGCGCGATTGGCGCAAGGTGAAGCGCGGCTATCCCTTCGACGGGCGGCCCGGATTGATGTGCCCGCAGGCCTTGCAGCGCTGATTCTCCGGATCGCTGTAATAGGCGTCGAAGATCGGCGGCATGTCGCGTTCCAGGACCTCGATAGCGGCGGTCTTCTCGAACAGCACGTTGTTGCACTTCTCGCAGTACCAGCGATGGGTATCCATCATGCCGTTCTTGCGGATGCGCTCGACGATCAGTCCGACGGTGTCCGGGCCGCGCATCGGCGCGTGCGGCACGTTGGCAGGCAAGAGATAGATCGACCCTTCCGGCAGCACCACGTCGTGCGGCTTGCCTTCGTGCTGGATGCGGACCTTCACCGTGCCCTTGAGCTGGAAGAAGAATTCCTCGGTCGGATTGACGTGATAATCGGTGCGCGCATTCGGGCCGCCGACCACCGTGACCATGAAATCGTCCTCGCGGAAGATGGTCTTGGCGCCCGTCGGCGGCTTCAGCTTGTCCGGATTTTCGGCAATCCACTTCATCAGGTTGAACGAGGTGGGACCTGACGTCGGTTCTGTTGTCTGGGCAGCTGCTGCTTGTGCCATGGCGCGGCTCCTTCTAGGCGGCTTTGTTGGGTGAGCCGGGAACGTGATCGCTCGGATCCCATCCGGTCTTGTCGGCGAGCTCGAATTGCGCGGCCCAGTCGAGCGTGTGCTGGTCGAGGTCGGTATGCAGCGTGTCGTTGAAGCGGTTCTGCCAGCCGAACAGCGCAATCACCGCCGTCATCTCGACGATCTGCGGTGTCGTGTAGTGCTTCTTCACCCGCGCGAAGATTTCGTCGGTGACGGCGTTCGGCACCACCGACGCGCCGCGCGCATAATCGAAGGCGGCGCGCTCGGCGTCCGTGAAAAGCGGCGAGGTCTCATAGTCCCAGATTGCATTCAGCTTCTCGTCTGAAATCCCCCAGCGCGCGGCGCTTGAGATGTTGTGCGCCTGGCAGAATTGGCAGCCGGCGGTGCGGCTCGAGATATAGGCGATCAGAAAACGAAAGCCCCGGTCGAGCGTGCCTTCGTCGCGGATCACGGCCTTGGAGAGATCCATCAGCGCTGCGAGGATCGGCGGCCTGTGCGCGAGCTGCAAATAGCTGTTCGGAATATAGCCGTTCGACTTCTCGATGATGTCGAAGCGCTCCTTGAACTCCGGCGGCAAAGCGTTGCGGTCGGCGAGTTCGATGCGGGCCATGCGCGATCTCCGATACTTTTGCGGCATCTCAGCGCGCCCGCATTCATTCTGCAAGCTGACAAAATGTTATGGATTGATAATTGCGGAAAATAAGTGCCCTCAACGGGCCACCACCTTGGCGATGGCTGTCCGGGTCTGCTTGCGCAAGGTTCGCGCGAAGCTCTCCGCGGCGGGCGACAGCGAGCGGCCATCCGGATGGATCAGGTAGATGGCACGGCTGACCTGCGGTTCGACGAGAGGACGCGAGACCACGTCGCGTCCGCGCGCGAAGGACCAGACATAGGCCGGCAGTACGGCGGCGCCGAGACCGGCCTCGACCAGCATGATCGCGGTGGTCATCTGCGAGACTTCGTAAAGCGGCCTGCCGGCATCGTGCCCGCTCTGCGTCAGCGTGCGTTCGGTCAGCGTGCGGATCGAGGAATCGCGGGTCAGCATGATCAGCTTCTGGTCGTGCAGGTCGGTCCAGCGAACCCGGCGCTTTTTTGCAAGCGGCGAGGCGGGGGCGCAGAATACCGTCAGTGCATCCTGCGCCAGCATTTCACGCCGGATGCCGTCGGCGCGCTCGTCAAAGGTGCCGATGGCAAGATCGGCGGCGCCGGCGCGCAAGCGGTCGAGGATCTGGTCGTTGCGCGCATCGACGAGCCCGACATCGATGCCGGGGAAGGCGGCGTTGAAGTCGGCAATCGCCGACGGCACGATCATGGCTGCGAGGAGGGGCGGGGCCGCCACCACGACGCGGCCGCGCTTTTTTTCCGAGAGGTCGCGCGCCTCGCGCACCGCGCGCTCAAGATCTGCGAGCAGCTTGTCCGCCGATTGCAGAAATTCGCGACCCGCCCCGGTCAGTTCGACACGCCGTGTGGTGCGGTCGAACAGCCGCAGATTCAGTTCGCGTTCGAGTTCGCGGATCGACAGCGAGAGCGCGGGTTGTGCCACCTTCAGCCGCTCGGCGGCACGGGTGAATGAGCCGAATTCCGCGACGGTCTTGAAGGCCTGGATCTGCCGCAGGGTGATATTCATAATCTCGTTATATCAATAGATATGATAATGTCATCTTGCTCAATGAATGCGCGGGCCTGAGGATGCGGCCGGCGCCTAATCGGACAGCCGGCATGGGCCCTCGTTTGAGCATGGATTCCACACGCGACCAGGTTTTGCGGACACAATCGGTCGGGCAGCCGCTGCGCCGGTTCGAGGATGTCCGGCTGGTGACTGGCAAGGGCCGGTTTGTCGACGACCTGCGGCTGCCGGAAACTCTCTTCATGGAATTTGCGCGCAGCAATTACGCGCGCGGCCGGATCCTCAATCTCAATACGACGGATGCCGAGAATGTGCCGGGCGTGGTCGCGGTCCTGCGCGCGCCGGAGCCCGGTACGCTCGGCCATGCCGCGGTCAATTGCGTGCTTCCGGATATGCGGCTGCTGCCGTTTCCGGTATTCCCGGCCGCGGAAATCAACGCGGTCGGCCAGCCGATCGCGGCGGCGGTGGCGACGCGCGCTTCGATCGCGGCCGATGCCGCGGCGCTGATCGAGGCCGACATCGAGCCGGTGCTGCTCTGGGAGGATGAAGAACCGGTCTATCGGGCCGCGTGGAAGGCCGGCGATATCGCGCAGGCTTTCGCTAAAGCCGCCCATGTCGTGCGCATCACGATCGACCATGAGCGCCTCGCGCCGGCCGCGCTCGAGCCGCGCGCCGCCATGGCATTCTGGGACGAAGGTGCGCAGATGCTCAATGTCTGGCTCTCGACCCAGACGCCGCATCGCGCACGCAGCGATCTTTCGGCGATCCTGCAATTGTCCGAGAAAAAGATCCGGGTGATCGCGCCCGATGTCGGCGGTGCGTTCGGCGGCAAGGCCTCGCTTTATCCCGAAGACGCGGCGGTGGCGCTGGCCTCGCTCAAACTGAAGCGGCCGGTGAAATGGCGCGGTTCGCGGACCGAGGATTTTCTCGCCGCAACGCAAGGCCGGGGCGCAACGATCTCCGGCGAACTCGCGGTCGATCGCGACGGCACATTCCTCGGACTGCGGGCGAAACTCGACTATCCGCTCGGGCACTGGCTGCCCTACAGCGCGGCGGTGCCGGGCAAGAATGCAGCGCGGTGCCTGCCCGGACCGTATGTCTGCGGCAACGTGGATATCGTTCTCGAAGGCCGGCCGGAAAACACAGCGCCCGTGGGCATCTATCGCGGCGCCGGACGGCCGGAAGCGGCAATGCTGATGGAGCGGCTGGCAGACGAAGCCGCGCATGCGCTCGGCCTCGACCCGGCCGAGATTCGCCGCCGCAATCTCATTCCGGCCGATGCGTTTCCGTACCGCATGGCGACGGGCTCGGTGCTCGATTCAGGCGATTATCCGCGGCTTCTGGACATGGCCAGGGAAAGGGCCGGCTATGACGAGGCCGTGCGGCTCCTTAAAGAGCGCCGCGCCGAGGGCGAGGTCTGCGGCATCGGACTTGCGGTCTATACCGAGCCCTGCGGACAGGGCTGGGAGAGCGCGGAAGTCCGGCTCGATCCCGACGGGCGCATTGTCGCGGCGACGGGCTCGAGCGCACAGGGGCAGGGGCGGGAAACCGCCTATGCCCAGATCGTCGCCGATGTGCTGCGCACGCGCCCGGAGCGGATCGCGGTGGCCCATGGCGACACCGCGCTCTGTCCGGCCGGTATCGGCGCGCTGGCCAGCCGCTCGACGCCGATCGGGGGCAGTGCGCTCCTGCGGGCCGCCGAGCAATTCCGCGAAAAGGCAAGGCGCTGTGCGGCGCGTCTGTTGCAGGCCGACCCCGATCATCTCGCATTGACGGAAGCCGGTTTCGAGACGGCGGTGCCGGTGCACCGCGGCCTGACCTGGCGCGAGCTTGCGCGGATCGCCAAGGCCGACGCGCAGATCGCCGCCGAATTCGGCGAAGGCTTGCGGACGGTTAACGTCTACGAGGCCGAGGGCGAAGCGTGGTCGAGCGGCTGCGTGATCGCGCAGGTCACGATCGACGCCGAAACTGGCGTTCTTGCGATTGACCGTATCGTCTGGGTTGACGATGCCGGCGTGATCGTCAATCCCATGCTGGCGCAGGGCCAGATGATCGGCGGCCTCGCGCAGGGTGTCGGGGAAGCGACGCTGGAGCGCCTCGTCTATGACGAGGACGGGCAGCTCGTGACCGCATCGTTCATGGATTATGCTATACCCCGCGCGGCCCATATTCCCGAGCTTGTGCTTGGCAAGATCGAGACACCGAGCCCGTTCAACGTCATGGGCGCCAAGGGGATCGGTGAAGCCGGCTGCGTGGGCGTGCCGGCCGCGATCGTGAACGCGGCGGTTGATGCGTTGAAGCCGTTCGGGGTCACCCATCTCGACATGCCGCTGACCAGCGAGAAATTGTGGTCGGCGATGCGACACCGGCCAATGAAGGAAGGAACGAGGCGATGAAATACGGCAGGAAGGACGCGAAGGCCTATTCCCGCGAACACATGAAGGGCGTGTGGGCCGCGGCGCTGACGCCGTTCACGCCGGATTACAAGATCGACGAGAAGGGGCTGTCGTCGAACCTTGCGCATTGGCACAACGATCTCGGCATCGACGGCGTGTTCATCGCCGGTAAGCAGGGCGAGTTCTTCGCGATGTCGGTGGACGAGCGCAAGCGCAGCTTCGAGATCGCGGTCGATGCGGCGAAGAAGCACGGCTTTCAGACCATCATGTCCTGCTCCGACCAGAACATGGATGTGGTGATCGACCTTGCGAAACATGCCGAGGCGGTCGGTGCCGATTATATCGTCGTGCATGCGCCCGTGCTGCATTTCTTCAAGGCGCAGGACGAGACGCTGTACGAGTATTACAAATATATCGGCGAGCAGGTGAATATCGGGATCGCGATGTGGAGCCATCCCGATTCCGGCTACCTGATGAGCCCGGAACTCTGCGCGCGCATCGCCGAATTGCCGACCATCGTCGCGATCAAATATTCGGTGCCGCGGGACATGTACGCGAAGCTGACGCGGCTCGCGGGTGACAAGATCCTCGTCTCGACCGCTTCGGAAGAAGAATGGCTCGACAACATCCTGGAGCTGAACTGGCAGCTCTATCTTTGCTCAAATCCGCCCTATCTGTTCCAGACGGCGGCCGACAAGCGCATTCGCGAATACACCGATCTCGCCTTCAAGGGCGACGCCGCCGCAGCCCGCAAAGTGCGCGACAGCCTCAATCCGGTGCGCGAAGCCTTCAAGAAGACGCGGCCCGCCGAGAAGCCTCACGCGCATGCAAAATACTGGCAGTCGCTGCTCGGTCAGGCGGCAGGGCCGGTGCGTCGCCCGATGCTGGAACTGACGGAAGCCGAAAAGGCCAATGTTCGCGCGGCCCTTTCCGCCTCTGGCTTGAAACTTGCTAAAGAGGCGGACGGATTGAGGTCGTCTGCCGCGTGAGCGCCGGTTCGACTTGCGACTGATTGACGAGGTGCTGTGCGCAGTAGAGTGAAAGACGATCCATGTCCCGATTCCGTGTGACGATCGGGCGCGGCGGGCCTGCCGGGCGCAGGCCGCCTGGCGCAGACCGCTTGACGCGCAAGCCGGGACGGACACAATCGTTGCGAACAGACCATTTTCCGCCACCTGTGCTCGGACGATCGTGACAGCGGGAGAGGGCGACAGCTCGATCCCGGCGATGCGCAATCCCGTGAATGCTGTATGAGACGAAGTGACCAGAAGGAGGTACTTGTGAAAATGACCAAGCTTGGCGCCGGATTGGCGCTATCCGCGCTGCTCGCGACGGGTGCCGCCGCGCAGCAGCCGGTCAAGATCGGTTTCATCACCACGCTGTCCGGACCCGGCGGCTATATCGGCGCGGACTCGCGCGACGCATTCAACCTCGCGGTTGAAATGGAAGGCGGCAAGCTCGGCGGCGTTCCGGTGCAGGTGGTCGTGGAAGACGACGGCCTGAAGCCCGGCCAGGGCAAGCAGATCGCCGACCGCATGCTGAAGACGGACGGCATCAAGCTGTTCACCGGCATCATCTTCTCGAACGTGCTCGGCGCCACCGCGCCTGACATCCTCGATGCCGGCGGCATCTATGTCAGCAACAATGCGGGTCCGTCGAATTTCGCGGGCAAGGACTGCCACAAGAACTATTACGTCGTGTCGTGGCAGAACGACACGCTGCACGAAAGTGCCGGGCAGAACGCCACCAATCTCGGCTACAAGAAGGCGTTCATTCTCGCGCCGAACTATCCGGCCGGTAAGGACGCGCTCGCCGGCTTCAAGCGCTTCTTCAAGGGCGACATCGTCGGCGAGGTCTATACGCGCCTCGATCAGACCGACTTCGCCCCCGAAATGGCGCAGATCCGCGCCGCCAAGCCCGACATGGTGTTCCACTTCCATCCGGGCGGTCTCGGCATCACCTTCGCGCGCCAGTATCAGCAGGCCGGCCTGCTCGGCGCGATCCCGCTGGTCGTCGCGGCTCCCTCGGTCGACTCCAATATCGTGAAGGCGCTGGGCGACGCGGCCATCGGCACCAACGGCACCACCCACTGGAACACGGACTTCGACAATCCGGCCAACAAGAAGTTCATGGAGGCCTGGTCGAAGAAATATCCCGGCCGTCTGCCGACCTATTATGCCGGCCAGGCTTATGACACCGCGCTCGCGATCGGCGCGGCACTCAAGGCCGTCAACGGCGACCTGAAGGATACCGAGAAGTTCCGTCAGGCTATGCTGAAGGCGGACTTCCAGGCCGTGCGCGGACCGTTCAAGTTCGGCCCGAACCAGCACCCGGTCCAGGACTGGGTTGCGACCCGTGTCGAGAAGGGCCCGGATGGCGCTCCGGTCATCAAGACGATCGGCAAGGTGTTCACCGACAAGGGTGACGTCTATTCCAAGGACTGCAAGCTCTAAGCTTGAGATACGCATCCGGGGGGCGTAAGCCTCCCGGATCTCCATGCATGAAAGGGCGTGAGGGAATCGCCGCTATGACGTGTAGCCCGCCATGACGCTGGCGCTTGAGCAGATTCTGAACGGGTTTCAGTTCGGCATCATGCTGTTCCTGATGGCGGCGGGACTGACGCTGATCTTCGGCATCATGAACGTCATCAACCTCGCCCATGGCTCGCTCTACATGATCGGCGCCTATGGCGCGGCGCTGGTTGCGGCGCGGACCGGCTCGTTTCTCCTCGCTGTGCCGGCCGGCCTGATCGCAGCCGCCCTGGCCGGCCTCGTGATCGAATTCCTGGTGATCCGCAAACTTTACGACCGCGACCATCTGCAGCAGGTGCTCGCGACCTTCGGGCTGATCCTGTTCATCAACGAAGGCACGACGATGCTGTTCGGCCGCACGCCGCTCTTCGTCGGCATGCCGGCTTTCCTGTCGGGCTCGGTGGAGATCATCCCCGGCATTCCCTATCCGACCTATCGCATTGCCATCATGGTGGTCGGGTTGCTCGTCGCCTTCGGGCTTTATCTTCTGGTCAACAAGACGCGGATCGGCATGCTGGTGCGCGCGGGCTCCACGCATCGCGAAATGGTGCGTGCGCTCGGCGTCGACATCCGGCTCCTCTACACGGTGGTGTTCGCGCTCGGTGCGCTGCTTGCCGGGCTTGCCGGCTTGATGGCGGGGCCGCTGCTCGCCGTGCAGGTCGGCATGGGCGAGCAGATCCTGATCCTGACTTTTGTCGTGGTGGTGATCGGCGGTCTCGGCTCGATCCGCGGCGCGTTCTATGGCGCGCTGATCGTCGGCCTCACCGACACGATCCTGCGCGCCTTCCTTCCGGGCTTCCTGAAGACCTTCATGAATGCGTCGGAAGCCGACGCCCTCGGCGCGGGGCTTTCGTCCATGGGCATCTATCTCGTCATGGCGCTGGTGCTCCTGATCCGGCCGCAGGGGCTGTTCCATGCTCAAGGTTGACGAGAAATACATCGCGCAGACCGACGCGTCGCCCCGGCGTAACTGGTGGGCGGTGGCCGGCGCGATCGTCTTTATCCTTTGCGCCGCGGCCTTCCCGGTCTTTGCCAAGGCCATCGGCGATCCGTCGCTGATCGGACTTGCAATCCGCATCACGATCTATGCGATCGCGGCTGCAAGCCTGAACCTGATCCTCGGCTATGGCGGCATGATCAGTTTCGGTCACGCGGCCTATTTCGGGATCGGCGGCTATGTCGTCGGCATCCTCTATCACCACTTCGCCGAGGGCGAGCCGTTTCTCGGCTTCATCCCCGGCACCAACCAGTTCCTGATCACGATACCGGCCGCGATCATCGTCAGCGGCATCGCCGCGCTCGTGCTCGGTGCGCTGTCGCTGCGAACGAGCGGCGTGCCTTTCATCATGATCACACTGGCCTTCGCGCAGATGCTGTTCTTCCTGTTCGTGTCGCTGAAGGCCTATGGCGGCGACGACGGGCTGATCGTGCGGCGGCGCAATGTGTTGTTCGATCTCGACATGCGCGACGACACCACCTTCTTTTATCTGATCCTCGCGATCGCCGTGGTCTACTTCATCGGCTTCGCGCGGCTGGTGCGCTCGCCATTCGGCCTGGTGCTCGGCGGCATCCGGCAGAGCGAGCGACGCATGGCCGCGATCGGCGTTTCCACCTATCGCTACAAGCTGACCGCGTTCGTCATCGCCGGCATGGGGGCGGGGCTCGCGGGTGCGCTGATGGCGAATTATTCGAAATTCGTCTCGCCCGACATGCTGCACTGGACCAAGTCCGGCGACCTGATGATCATGGTCATCATCGGCGGCACCGGCACGCTGCTCGGCCCGCTGCTCGGCGCCGCCGTGCTGATCGGCCTCGAAACCTTCCTGACGTCATGGACCGAGCACTGGAAATTCTTCCTCGGCCCGATCCTCATCGTCATCGTGCTGTTCTCGACCGGCGGGTTGACCTCGCTGTTCTCTGGCTGGAGCCGGAAACGTGAGTGAGCCGCTTCTCAAGGTCGACCGTCTGGTCAAGCGGTTCGGCGGTCTCGTCGCGACCAACAACCTGTCGCTCGAGGTGATTGAGGGCGAGTTGCACGCGCTCATCGGCCCGAATGGCGCCGGAAAGACCACGTTCATCTCCCAGATCGCCGGAGAGTTGCACCAGGATTCCGGCACCATCCGTTTCGACGGCACGGAGGTTTCGGAGTGGAAGACGCCGGCGCGCGTGCAACGCGGCCTCGCGCGCTCGTTCCAGATCACGCAATTGCTGCCGGATTACACGGCGCTCGACAATGTCGCGATCGCGGTCCAGGCGCGGCGCGGGCATTCGTTCCAGTTCTTCGTCGATGCGCGCAAGCGGGGCGACATTCGCAGCGAGGCACGCACCCATCTCGATCGCGTCGGGCTCGGTGATCGCGCGGGGATTGTCGTCTCCGAATTGTCGCATGGCGAGCAGAAGCAGCTCGAGCTTGCGATCGCGCTTGCGACGAAGCCGCGCATGTTGCTGCTCGATGAGCCGATGGCGGGCCTCGGCACCGCCGAATGCGCGCGCATGATCGACCTGCTCAAGGCATTGAAAACCGAGGTGACGATCCTTCTGGTCGAGCACGACATGGACGCCGTGTTCGCGCTCGCCGACCGCATTTCCGTGCTGGTCAACGGCGAGCGGATCGCGACCGGATCGGCGGACGACATCCGCGCCAACGAGGCCGTGCGGGTCGCCTATCTCGGCGAGGGCGACGCATGATGCTCAAGGTCGAGAATTTGCAGGCCCGCTACGGCCGCAGCCAGGTGCTGTTCGACATCGACCTGTCGGTCGGCGAAGGCGAAATCGTCACGCTGCTCGGCCGCAATGGCATGGGCAAGACCACGACGATCCGCTCGATCATGGGGCTGACGCCGCCGGCTGGCGGCAGCGTCGAGTTCTCGGGTGAATCGGTCGCCGGGCGCGCGCCGGAGGCAATCGCGCGGCGCGGCATCGGACTTGTCCCGGAGGGGCGGCAGGTGTTTCCGCTGCTGACGGTGTACGAAAATCTGGTCGCGACCTCGTCCAACCGGCTGAAGCGCGAGAATCCGTGGACGCTCGAGGAAGTCTTCAAGCTGTTCCCGCGCCTTGAGGAGCGGCGCAACCAGTTCGCCCGTACTCTGTCGGGCGGGGAGCAGCAGATGCTGGCCGTCGGCCGCGCCTTGATGACCAATCCGCAGCTCCTCATTCTCGACGAGGCGACTGAAGGGCTCGCGCCGGTGATCCGCGCCGAGATCTGGAATTGCATCGCGCTCCTGAAGTCGCGCGGCCAGTCGATCCTGATCGTCGACAAGAATCTCTCGGTGCTGAAGCGGCTCGCCGACCGCCATTACGTCATCGAGAAAGGCCGGACGGTGTGGCGCGGCACCAGCGCCGACATGGACCGCGATGCCGCCCTCGTGCATCGCTATGTGACGGTGTAGCGCGATCGGCGCACGGGTCATCTGACCCGGATTGAATCTCCATTCGTTCGTCCCCGCGAAAGCAAGGACCCAGAGTCTTGAGTCCCGCTTTCGCGGGAATGAATGGAGTCCATGGCCCCAGTGCAGACAGTGCCGATCATCACGACGGTAGGGCCGTCGGGAAGCGCCGCATCGGCGAGTTCGCCGACGGGCGCGGCAATTGTCTGCTCCTGCGGCCGCGTCGCGTTGCTGATCGCGAGCGCCGGCGTCGCGGGATCGAGCCCCGCGGCGAGCGCGCGCTCGACGAACAGGCGCAGCGTCTTCTTCGGCATGTAGATGACCGTCGTGGTGCTGTCGTCGGCAACGCTCTGCCAGTCGATATCCTGTGGCAACGCGCCGTTCTCGCCATGTCCGGTCAGGTACTGCACGCGCCGCGCGGCGCTGCGATGCGTGAGCGAAATCCCGAGCCGGCCCGCTGCGCCTTGCGCCGCGGTGACGCCCGGCACCACCTCGACGGCGATGCCCGCCGCACGGCAGGCGTCGATCTCCTCGCCGGCGCGTCCGAAGATCATCGGATCGCCGCCCTTCAGCCGCACCACGCGGCGGCCGCTCTTTGCGAGGCCGACCATCAGGCTGTTGATCTCGGATTGCTTGCAGGATGGGCCATGGCCGGTCTTGCCGACCAGCATGCGTTTGGCCTCGCGGCGCGCGAAATCGAGCACCTCGTTCGAAACGAGATCGTCGTAGAGGATCACATCGGCCGATTGCAGCGCGCGCACCGCACGCAGCGTCAGCAATTCCGGATCGCCGGGACCTGCGCCGACCAATGTCACCGAGCCTTGTTCGGCGGCCGGGGCCTCAGTACCGGTCTGCCGCAGCAGTGCCTCGAAATCGGCGCGCGAGGGTTCGCCGTTCGGATTTTGCAGGGCCGCGCGCGTGAAGACCTGCCAGAACAGCCTCCGGCCGTTGAAGGAGAGGCCGGATTGCTTCACCGCGCTGCGCCAGCTTCGCGCCGCGTCCGCCCATCGTGCGAAGCCTGCGGGCAGCATCGCTTCGATCCGCGACCGGATGGCCTGCGCGAAAACCGGCGCCGCACCGTCCGTCGAAATCGCGACGACAAGGGGCGAGCGGTTCACGATCGCCCCGAAGGAAAAGTCGCAATAATCCGGCTGGTCGATGACGTTGCAGGGCACGGACACAGCGCGCGCCGCGGCGTGGAATCGTTGCGCTTCCTCGGCGCTCTCGCATGCGCCGACAACGAGGGCGCAGCCTGCTATCGCGCCTTGATCCCATGGCAGGCGATGAAGCGTGACGGAGCCCGCAGGGGGAGCCGCCGCGACCTCGCACAATTCCCCGCATGGGTCTTCGGCGTAGACATCGACATTGGCGCCGGCGGCCGCGAGCAATTCGACCTTCCAGGCGGCGCCGACTGTGTTGCCGGCGACGAGGACGCGCTTGCCCGTAAGGCCGAAGAAGACCGGCAGGCGCGCCAGCGCCTGCATGCGCGGACTGGATCGTTCAACCGGCGAGCGCGGGCTGGCTGTGTCGGTCATGGGCCACAATCCTTTTCAGTTCGGGCAGGCAGGAGCCGCAATTCGTTCCGGCGCGCAGCACCGCGCCGATGCCAGCGATATCGGTTGCGGCGCGCGATGCGAGCGCTTCGCGGATGGCGTTCAGTCCGACGCCGAAACAGGCGCAGACAACGGGGCCCGCATCGGCGAGGCCTTCGGCCGAGCGGCCGGAGAGGAGGAGACGGCGCTGGCTTTCGCCAAGGCATTCGGCAGCGAGCAAGGCTTTCACCGTCGTCCATTGCGGGCGTTGCGCGGCCTGGCCGACGAACAGACAAAACGAAAGCCGGCCTTCCGTGAAAGCCGCCGCCCTGTAGGTGTCGCGCGGCGCATCGACATATTCCGAGAGCGCGACCCCGTCTCCGGCTTGCGCCCCGACACAGGCGCGCCAGCTTTCCGTGCTGTCGTTGCTCGCGAAGAGATAACCGAAGCCGCCTTCGGTGCAGGAGCGCGCCCACCATGTTTCCTTCGGCAGGACGAGCGGACGCCGGGTCAGCAGGAATCCGGCGAAACGATAATCGACCCGCGCAAGGGCGGCCGGTGTGGCTTTCGATTCCGGCTGCCCGGAGATCGGGTCGGTCGCCGAATTGACCATATCGCCGACGCGGGCCGAGGACGCGTTGGCGGCACTCCAATGGATCGGGGCGAACAGCGAGCCGCGGCGTTGTCCCTCGCTCAACCGCACGCGCAGCACGCACGCGCCGAACGGCGTCGTCACCCGTGCGAAATCGCCATCGTTAAGTCCCGCGCGTTCCGCATCGCGCGGATGGATCTCCACAAAAGGCTCGGGCAGATGCGAGGCGAGCCGTGCGCTGAGGCCGCTCCGCGTCATCGTATGCCACTGGTCGCGGATGCGGCCGGTATTCAGCGTGAAGGGCCAGGTCGCGTCGGTGCGATAGCGCGGGGCGGGCGGCTCCGGCGCAACGAAACGCGCCTTGCGATCCGGTGTGAAGAATCCGCCTTCTGCAAAGAACCGGGTCTCTTTCGCTTTGCCGGCCAGAGCCTGCGGCCACTGAAACGGCGCGAGCTGATCGAACGACTTCTGATCGAACGTCGCGTAAGCACCAATGTCGAAATCGCGCGTGCCGTCATTCTCGAATGCGGAGAGAGCGGCATGCTCGCGGAAAATGTCCGCGGCGCACGAATAGGGGAAGGCCGCGGCAAAGCCGAGCCGGCGCGCGACCTCGGTGACGATCCACCAATCCGGCTTTGCCTCGCCGGGCAGCGGCAGGAATGAGCGCTGCCGCGAGATCCGCCGCTCGGAATTCGTCACCGTGCCGCTTTTCTCGCCCCAGGCGGCGGCCGGCAGGAGGATGTGCGGACCGGCCGCGATGGTGTCGGTCGCCATCACGTTGTCGGACACGACGAAGAGTTCGAGCTTTTCGAGCGCCGCGCGCATGCGGCTCGCGTTGGGCAGCGAGACCACCGGGTTGGTGGCCATCACCCACAGCGCCTTGATCTCGCCGCGTGCGATCGCTTCGAACATCTGCACGGCCTTGTGGCCTTCGCGCTGCGCCATGTTCGGCGCTTGCCAGAACCGGCCGACCCGATCGATGTCGGCGGGCGAAAAATTCATATGCGCCGCAAGCTGGTTGGCGAGCCCGCCGATTTCGCGGCCGCCCATCGCGTTCGGCTGACCGGTGAGCGAGAACGGCCCTGTGCCGGGCTTGCCGATCCGACCCGTCGCAAGGTGGCAATTGACGATCGCATTGACCTTGTCGGTGCCCTGCGCCGACTGGTTGACGCCCTGCGAATAGCAGGTGACGACGCGCTGCGTTGCGCGGAACAGATCGAAGAAATGCGCAATGTCAGACCGCGCAAGCCCTGTCGCCGCGGCGACCGCATCCAGATCCGGCGCGATGGCGCGGCAGCGCGCAAGCGCATCTGCAAAGCCGGACGTGTGCGCATCGATATAGGTCTCGTCGAGCGCATCGCGATCCGCAAGATGCGCCAGCAATCCGGCGAACAGCACCGTATCGGTGCCCGGCACGATCGGCAGGAACAGGTCGGCCTCGTCCGCGGTGACGGTGCGGCGTGGATCGATCACCACGATCTTCGCGCCACGCTCGCGCTTGTTCGTCATCATGCGCTGGAACAGCACCGGGTGGCACCAGGCGGCGTTCGAGCCGACGAGGACGAGAAGATCGGCCTCATCGAGATCGGCATAGCAGCCCGGCACCGTATCGGCGCCGAAGGCGCGCCTGTGACCGGCGACCGACGACGCCATGCAGAGCCGCGAATTGGTATCGACATTGGCGGTGCCGATGAATCCCTTCATCAGCTTGTTGGCGACGTAGTAATCCTCGTTCAGCAGCTGCCCGGAGAGATAAAAGGCGACCGCATCGGGGCCGTCGCGTTCGATGATACGGCGCAAGCTCTCGGCGACCTGATCGAGTGCGGTCTCCCAGCTGGTGCGTGCGTAGGCGCCGTCAGGCTGGCGCAGCATGGGATGGAGGAGGCGCGTGTCGAGTGCGAGCGTCTCGCCGAGCGCCGAGCCTTTCGAGCAAAGGCGCCCGAAATTCGCCGGATGATCCGGATCGCCCGAGATCATCGCGCCGCCGCATCCGTCCGGCGAGGCGAGCACGCCGCAGCCGACGCCGCAATAGGGACAGGTGGTGCGGACGACCGGCGGGATGCTGGAAGGCGCGTTCATCTCGGGCGTCCCTGAGAGACGCGCTCTCCATGTCCGCTCTTTCCCGCGCAAGCGGGAATCCAGTCTTCCTGATTCTGGGTCCTCGCTTTCGCGGGGACGACCGGATGGGGAGCACCCACCATCAATACACGTCCTGCTGATAGCGGCCGCGCTTCTTCAGCTCCGCGACAAAGGCGATGGCTTCGTCGGTCGAGCGTGCGCCATGCTGCGCGACGATCTCGACAAGCGCGCGCTCGACATCCTTCGCCATCCGCTTGGCGTCGCCGCACACATAGACATGAGCGCCGTCGGCGAGCCATGACCAGAGATCGCGGCCGACCTCGCGCATGCGGTCCTGCACGTAG
>NZ_DATMRX010000163.1:0-4225 GCF_035565855.1 Pseudorhodoplanes sp. | reverse complement strand
GCAGCCGCTCGGTGCGCTCGCGCTCGCGTTCGAGTTCGCGGTTCTTGCGCTCGATCAGGCCGGAGAATGACTCGAGCAGGTATTCCTGCTCCTTCTGCTTGGAGATGTTCTCGATCTCGGCGACGAGCTGGCCGTCCGCGCCGAATGTCCGGGTGTTGACCGTCAGCCGGTAGGCGAGGCGCCGTCCGGTTGGTTGCGCAGCTTCGCCCGTCGTCGAATAGGGCCGTCCCGCCTTGAGCCGTGAGGTGAGGTCATCGGCCGAGACCGATGCGACAGCCGAAGGCAAGGCGCGTCCGGCAAGCCCTGGCCCGAACCATTTCTCGGCCTGTTCGTTGGCGAAGCTGATCGTCAGGCTCTGCGCGTCGCAGAGAATGACGCCGAGCGAGACGTGATTGAGGCATTGAAGCGCTGACGTGTCGGCCGTCATTGCGACACGATCAGCGGACGCTTCGATTCGAACGCGCTCACGATTTGCGTAATCTCCACGGGCTTCAATGACGCCTCATGAAGCGCATCGGAAAACAGCGCCGTGATTTCGTCGAACGCCTCGTCGGTGACCTTTACCTCGCGGTGCGCGTGCCGAAGCTGTTCGTCGCTGAAGCTCGCAGGTCCGCCGAGCAGGGAACAGATGAACTTGGTCTGATGGTCGATCAGCCGCTTCATGTCGATGCCGGTGAAATAGGACGCGACCTTGTCGGAATCCAAAACCTTGTCGTAGAAGCTGAGGACAATCTTCGAAATGACGTTGAAGCCGCCGATTGTCTCGTACAATGACCTGGGCATCACCAAAACCTTGAAACAGGCACGCGATTCCTAAGACGCGTTCCGAACCGGTCGTGCGCTTTTACTCAATCTAGCAAATCCAGCCTACCGGAAACCATCCCGCTCAAAAGCCATATTGCGCGGCAAGGTCGGGATCCTTCGTGGCGACCAGTCGCGCGAGATCGACCAGCACCTTGGCCTGTTTCCAGGTGGCGTCGTCCTGCATCTTGCCATCGATCATGACGGCGCCGGTCCCGTCCGGCATTGCATCAAGAATCTTTCGGGCGAAGGCGACTTCCCTTGGATCGGGCGAGAAGACGCGCTTGGCGATCGCCACCTGGGACGGATGCAGCGACCAAGCTCCGGCGCAGCCCATCAGAAAGGCGTTGCGGAATTGCACCTCGCAGCCCTCGGGGTCGGAGAAATCGCCGAACGGTCCATAGAACGGCTTGATGCCGGCGGCGGCGCAGGCATCGACCATCTTGCCGAGCGTGTAATGCCACAGGTCCTGCTGATAGGCCGCGCGCGCGCCCCCGCTTGGCGCCGCGTCGGCCAGCACCCTGTATTCGGGATGCCCGCCGCCGACCCGCGTTGTCTTCATCGCCCGTGAGGCGGCAAGGTCCGCAGGTCCGAGGCTGATGCCCTGCATGCGCGGCGACGAGGCCGCGATGGCCTCGACATTCATCACGCCTTCGGCGGTTTCAAGGATGGCGTGAATGAGGATCGGGCGCGACACGCCGTGCCGCGCCTCAAGCTGCGCAAGCAACTGGTCGAGGTAATGGATGTCCCACGGCCCGTCGACCTTGGGCAGCATGATGACGTCGAGCTTGTTACCGATGGCCGCGACCAGTTCGGTGATGTCGTCCAGCACCCAGGGCGAATTGAGCGCATTGATGCGAGTCCACAGGCCGGTCGAGCCGAAATCGGTGGCCTTGGCCATGGCGATGAAGCCGTTGCGCGCGGCCTCTTTGGCATCGGCCGGGATGGCGTCCTCGAGATTGCCGAGGACCACATCGACCTCGCGCGCGAGCTGCGGGACCTTCGCGGTCACCTTCTCGATATGCGGGGGGACGAAATGAATCATGCGTTCGAGACGCACGGGCAATTCGCGCAAGGGCGCCGGGGCGCCGGCCGCGAGCGGTTTGAAAAAATTGCGGGGCAGCTTCATACGATACGAAATAATGCAGCGCCGACGCGCCGCCAAGCCGAACTTTTGTACTTGCGCGATCCCGACCGAGGCTCGACACTCATGCCCCCCGACAAGGCGAGGCCGGATTCAACCGGCCGCCTCGGGTTGAGCCGGAACAGCGGCTTGTCGTGACACAAGGGAAAGGTCCGAATATGCGTGCATTCAAAAGCGTCTGCGCCGTGGTGGCGCTTGCGTTGGCCGGAAGTCCGGCATTGGCCAAGGACCCGGTCAAAATCGGTCTAATCACCACGCTGTCCGGACCTGCGGGCTATCTCGGCGCCGATATTCGCGACGGCTTCATGCTCGCGGTCGAGGCGAAGGGCGGCCCGTTCGAAGGCAACAAGCCGGAGGTGTTGATCGAGGACGATGGCATCAAGCCCGGTCAGGCCAAGTCGATCGCCGACCGCTTCCTCAAGGGCAGCAACGTCAAGATCTTCACCGGAATCGTTTTCGGCAACGTCGCGGCGGCCGTTGTACCGGATGTGCTTGACGCCGGCGCTATCTATGTCAGTCCGAACTCGGCAGCGACCAATTTTGCCGGGAAGGGCTGCAACCCGAACTATTTCGTCGTGTCCTTCCAGAATGACGGGCAGGGCGAAAGCGTCGGCGCATTGGCAAAGTCCCTTGGCTACAAGAAGGCCTACCTGCTGGCGCCGAACTATCCGTCCGGCAAGGACATGCTGCAGGCCTTCAAGCGTGAGTTCGGCGGCGAGGTTGTCGCGGAGAAATATACAAATCTCGGGCAGACCGATTTCGCCGTGGAAATTGCCGAAATCCGCGCCGCCAATCCCGACTTCGTTCACGGCTTCCAGCCCGGCGGAATGGGCATTGCGTTCCTGCGCCAGTACCACCAGGCCGGGCTGAAAATCCCGCTGGTGATGCATGCCGCGTCGATGGACCAGGCCATGGTGAAGGTGCTGAAGGATGCCGCCGTCGGTGTCCAGGTGGCGAGCCAGTGGAATGACGATTTCGACAATCCGGCTAGCAAGGCCTTCGTTGCTGCCTGGAAGGCGAAATACGGCGATCGCCCGGTCACGAGCTATGCCGCGCAGGGCTACGACGCTGGCCTGCTGATCGGGTCGGGCCTGAAGGCGACGAACTTCAGCACCGACAACATGGACGCGGTGAGCGCCGCGATGCGCAAGGCCGATTTCGCATCGGTCCGCGGCAATTTCAAATTCGACAAGAACCAGCATCCGATCCAGGACTGGTATGCGCTGAAGGCCGACAAGACACCGTCCGGAGACTTCGTTCTCAAGACCGGAGCAAAGGTGCTGTCGAACCACGGCGACATCTATGCCAAGGACTGCAAGATGTAGGCTCAGCGCATTCTTCAGCCTGCAAAAGAAACCGGCCGGTCGATGGACCGGCCGGTTTTTTCAGCGCTATAACCCGCTTCTGCCAAGGGCTTGAATCGTTCCGCAAAAGCCGGGACCCGATCGAAGCGCTGCATTCATGATCGACGTACTCAATCTGGCGCTTCCGTATTTCGGGCTGATCTTCCTTGGTCTTGCTTGCGGCCGGCTGAAGCAGATTCCGGACACCGGCCTCGCATGGATGAACTTCTTCATCGTCTATGTCGCGTTGCCCTGCCTGTTCTACCGGATCGTTGCGAAGACCCCGCTCGAGGAACTGGCCAATGTCTGGTTCGTGGTGGCGACATCGCTCGCCACGACCATCGCCTTCTTCATTGCGCTTGTCATCGCAAAGCTCGGCCGTCGCACCTTGCCTGAGGCGACCATCGCGGGGCTCGCGGGCGGATATGGCAATATCGGCTATATGGGGCCCGGCCTCGCGCTCTCGACCCTCGGGCCGCAGGCGGCGGCACCGGTCGCGCTGATCTTCTGCTTCGACAGCATCGTCTTGTTCTCGCTGGTGCCGTTCCTGATGGAAATCGGCGGCGGCGAAAGCCGCGGCTTCTGGCGGTCGGTGCTGTTCGTCGGCCGCCGCATCGCGCTGCATCCTTTCATCCTCGCCACCTTGCTTGGCGTTGCGTCAGCCGCGATACATTTCGAGCCGCCGGTGGCGCTCGACCGGCTGATGCAGTTCCTGCAGAATGCGGCTGCGCCCTGCGCCTTGTTCGTGCTCGGCGTTACGGTCGCCTTGAGGCCGTTGCCGAAACTGGCCTGGGATGTGCCGGCCATCATTCCGGTCAAACTGATCCTGCATCCGTTGATCGTCTTTTTCCTCCTCGCTCTTTTCGGTCCGTTCAGCACGTCCTGGACCTATGCGGCGGTGCTGATGGCCGCGCTGCCGCCTGCGCTCAACGTCTTC
>NZ_DATMRX010000162.1:0-24325 GCF_035565855.1 Pseudorhodoplanes sp. | reverse complement strand
CCGCGAAAGAGCCGGTTGATCTGGAAGGTGCGCGCGATGCCGCGCTTCACCCGCTCGGCCTGCGCCACGGCCGTGATGTCTTCGCCGTTCAGGAGAACCTGGCCCGAGGTCGGAGTCAGAACGCCGGTCAGGAGATTGATGAAGGTGGTCTTGCCGGCGCCATTGGGCCCGATCAGAGCGTGGCGGGCGCCCTTCCCCAGCCTGAAATTGATGTCGGCCGCGGCGATCAGCGCGCCGAAGGTCTTGCCGACATTCCTCGCCTCAAGCAACGACGCGGTCATGGTCCGACGCGCTTTCCTCGAAGCCGTGCAACGAGCGAGTCGAACATGCCCAGGATGCCGTTCCGCGCGAACATCGCGATACACACGAGCAGAATGCCGAGACCGAGTTGCCACGCAGTCGGATAGATCTTCGCGAGATAATGCGACAGCGCCATATAGGCGACCGCGCCAATGAACGCGCCATAGAGCCTGCCGTATCCGCCAAGCACAATGATAATCAGAACGGTCGCGGCGCGATCCAGGCTGAAGGTCGACATATTCACATAGGCGTTCGACTGCGCCCAGAGCGCCCCGGCAACACCCGCAATCGCGCCCGAGATCGTGTAGCAGATGACCAGACGCTTCCTCACGGGCGCGCCGACGGCGTGCATCCGCAGCGTATTCTCGCGGATTCCGGTGAGGCTTTCGCCGAATGGGGAATAGACGATCGTTCGAACCACAATGAAGCCGACGAACAATACGCACAGGATGTACATGTACTGCACGTCGGGGATCAACGGATTGAAGGCAAAGCGGCCGAGGATCGGATCGATCGGCACGGTCGGGAGGCCGTCATAACCACCGGTCCAGGTCTGGCCGAGATTGGCGGCCTCCTCGAGCAGCAGCATCATGCACAGGGTCAGCATTAAAAGCGTCAGCCCCGTGGTTCTCAGCAGGATGAGGCCGGACAGAAGCCCGAAGATGCCGGCGACCACGGCGGCGATCACAAGGCCGCTCAGGGGTTCGCTCCAGATGCCGTGATGGGCCAGCATGCCGACCGCATAGGCCCCGAGCCCGAAAAATGCGGCATGGCCCAGCGTGACGATGCCGGCATAGCCGAGCACCAGATCGAGAGACAGCGCGAACAATATCGTCACCAGGATTTCCGTGCCGATCCCCAGATGACGCGGGAACAGGAAAAAGAATCCGATCGCCACGATCCACGGCAGCGGCTCCCACCAGCGCAGCCGGTGCCGGTGCGCGAAGTCGCGAACCGCGGGCGACATGGAGATGTCGGTGGCGCTCATCAATTGCTCCGTCCGAACAGGCCCTGCGGCCTGATGAGCAGAATGAGGATGGTGAGCACGTAGATGAAGATGGTGCCGCCGGCGGGCAGATATTTCTTCAGGATGAAATCCATGATGCCGATGATCAATGCGGCATAGAACACGCCGGTGATCCGGCCCATTCCGCCGACAGCAACCACGATCAGGAAGTACACGAGGTACTTCAGCGTATATTGCGGATCGAGGCCGAGGAATTCCGCTCCGAAACCGCCGCCGAGCGCGGCCATGCCGCTGCCGAAGGCGAAGGTGAATGTGAAAAGCCGGTCGATATTGATGCCGAGCGACTCGACCATCTTGCGATTGTCGACGGCGGCCCGGATCTGCGCGCCGATGCGGGTGCGCTCGAAACCAAGCCAAAGGCAAAAAGCAACCAGCGCCCCGAACACGATCAGGAAGATGCTATAGGTGCGGTAGGAGGTGAAGCCGAGGTCAATCTGTCCGCGCAGCCAGGACGGCAGGATCATCGGCTGCGTCTCGGGCCCGATCACGATCGTCACTGTCGCGATCATTACGAATGCGAGACCGATCGAAAACAAGACCTGATCGAGCTCCGCCGCGCGGTAGAGTTTGGAATAGAACAGGCGTTCCAGAACGACGCTCAATGCCGCCGTCAGCGTGAAGCCCAATATCAATGCCGGCACGAACGGCACGCCAAGCCGGTTCATCGACAGCACGATAATATAGCCGCCAATCATGGCGAAGCCGCCATGCGCCAGATTGACGAAGCCCATCAATCCCATCGTGACCGACAGGCCGACCGAAACGACAAACAGGACCATGCCGGCGGCCAGGCCGCCCAGCACAATCCCTGCCACGTCCTCCCCGAAAATCACGCCGCGTCCCGCCGTGCTGTACGCTCGATTGTAAGAAGCCGCCGCCCGGTGGTCGGACGGCGGCTTCCCGTCTCCATTATCGATGCGTCATTACTTCCCGCAAGGACCGATCTTGTTGGCCTTGCAGGCATCCTTCACGGCGTCGATCTTGCCGATATTCTTCTGGACCACGCGGCCATTCTGGAACGCGGCCTGCGACAGATACTCGTTCATGATGATGTCGCGCGTCTCGGGATCGATCTGAATGGGACCGCGCGGGCTGTCGAATTTCCAGCCCTTCAGCGCTGCAACAGCCTTGTCGCCGTCGAGCTTGCCATTGGTGGCCTTGATCGCGGCAAAGATCGCGGCCATGCCGTCGTAACCGCCGACCGCCATGAAGTCAGGCGTCGAATCCGCTCCATACGCCTTCTTCCAGTCCTCCACGAACTTCTTGTTCTGCGGATTGTCGAGATCGGCATTGTAGTGGTGCATGGTGATCAGGCCATCGGCATTCTGGCCCATCGGCTGCAGCTTGGTGTCCTGGGTGATGTCGCCCGGACCGATCAGCTTGATGCCGGCCTGCTTCATGCCGAGGGCGTTATAGGTCCGCACCACCGCGGTCGAGTGGTCGCCGCCGGGCACGAAGACAAAGAACACATCCGGCTTCTTGTCCTTGGCGCGCTGGAAGAAAGGCGTGAAATCGGGAACGGCATTCGCACCGCCCATCGGGATTTCGTCGATGACCTTTCCGCCATTCTTCTCGAAGGCCATCTTGAAGGCCGCAAGGCTGTCCTTGCCGGGCGGGAAGTCGGTGTAACCGATCACCGCGGTCTTGGCGCCGAGTTGCTTCGCCGCCGCCTCGCCGAGCGCGTGGCCAGCATGCCACATGCTGAACGAGGTCCGCGCATAATAAGGAGACATATTGGTGATATGCGCGGTGCCGGCATTCATCAGCACCGCCAGCTTCTTGCCGGCCGTGACCAATGGCGCCGTCGCGATCGCGTTCGGCGAATAGACCCATCCGGCCAGCGCGTCGACGTTGTCCTGGGTGAGCAGCTCCTGAACCACGATCTTGGCGGTGGCGCCGCTCGCGTCCTTCACGTCGCGCTTGATCAGCTTGACGGTGAAGGGCTTGATCTCGTCGGCATGCGTTTTGATATAAAGTTCCGCGCCGCGATCGATCGGCTGCGCGAGTTCTGCGCCAACGCCGGAATACGGCAGCAGCAGTCCGACCTTGATCTCCTGCGCCGCAGCGATCCCGCCTGCTGCGACCAGCACCGCAGCCGACATCATCAATCGTTTCAGCATCATTATCCTCCCAATCGCTCCGCGCTTCTCGCGCTGGTTTAAGCGCAATCTATAGGGCAACCGCCCAGCGGCGCAAGCCGCGCAGCCGCAACCAGAAGGACATGCATTGCAATCGCGGCGCTGGTTGTTCAGCACCTGGGCGCGGCACTGCACGTCCTCTGGCGTGTGACGAGGAGGATGCTGTGTGCGTTACATCTGGACCCAGCCGTCAGGCGGCGTTTTCCCAGGATGAACTGTACCGCATTGCGGACAGGTTCTCGCCTTCTCGTCGGCGTAGAAGGCTTCGTAGAGCGGTGGCAGGTCTTTAACGATATCCTTCACCTCAACCTCGACGCGGTGCACAAGCGAACCGCAATTGAAGCAATACCACTCGAAGCCATCGCGCATGCCTGCGGTGCGAGTTCCCTCCACGACAAGGCCGACGGAACCCTCCATGGGTCGCTGCGGCGAATGCCGAACATGCGGAGGTAGCAGGAAGACGTCGCCTTCCTTGATCTTGACGTCGTAGATCTTGCCGTTCTCGGCGATCTTCAAAATCATGTCGCCCTTGAGCTGGTAGAAGAACTCTTCCACCGGGTCGTCGTGAAAATCGACTCTCTTGTTCGGGCCGCCGACAATCATCACCACCATGTCGGTCTTCTCGTCGAACAATTGCTTGTTCGACACTGGCGGCTTCAGGCTGCCCTTGTTGCGTTCGATCCAGTCCTGAAAATTGAAGGACTTCATACGCGGGTGAATGGTCATGTACCGCTCCTCGTTTATCGGTGTGTGGCTCCGCCATCGACGGTCAGGCATTGACCGGTCAGGAAAGCGGACGAATCGGAAGCAAGAAACAGCACTGTGCCGACAAGATCGTCGGCCGTCTCCGCGCGCGGAATGCATTGCTGCGATATGATCCGCACCTTCTGCTCGGGGGTTACTGTCTTGCGCTCGATCTCGGTGAAGGTTGCTCCCGGAAGAATCGCGTTGACGGTAATGCTGTGCGCACCGACTTCCCGCGCCATCGATCCGGTCATTCCCGCAAGGGCGCCTTTGGACGCGATATAATGCAGATAATTCGGGCGGCCGAGAGTCACGGCGCCCGACGCCATGTGAATGATGCGGCCCCAACCGGCGCGCCGCATCGCCGGCAGAACCGCGCGCGAGCACAAAAAAGCTCCCGTCACATTGACGCGCAGCACGCGCTCCCATTCCTCCAGCGGAATTTGGTCGAATGGACGCATCTCCAGCGTCGAGAATATGCCGGCGTTGTTGACCAGAATATCGACGCGGCCGAAATGCCGCTCGACGAGCGCCACCATGTCGGCCACGGAGTCTTCGGATGACACGTCGGTTGTCGCCGCAAACGCCTTGCCGCCGGCATCAACGATTTCCTTTGTAACGGCTTCGCCCTTTGCAGCATTCAGCTCGGCGATGACGGAAATGGCGCCGCATTGCGCAAAAGCCTTCGCGAGAACCCTGCCAATGCCCTGACCGGCTCCGGTAATGATCGCGACACGTCCCTGCAGCGACGCAAAGTCGCGCGCAACCATCGCAGCGGTTGGATACGCATTCATGCCTACGCTGCCTTCGAGAGCGCTTGCAGCGCGGTGCGCGCATCCCATGGCTTCCACCACGGCTTCAGTCCAAGGTCGCGCGCGATGAGTCCCGCCGCGATGTAGCTCGGCCCGCCCGAAATCGCGCCTCCCGGGTGCGCACCCGACCCTGCGTAATAGAAATTCGGCAACGGCGTGCGGTAACCGAAGTGATTATACATCACCTGATCCGCATTGAAGGCGCCCATGAAAATATCGCCACCGCGCATATTCGGCAGTTCGAGAACATATTCGCGCGCCGTATAGACATATCGGCCGATGATGTTGTCTTTCGTCATGTTCGGGCAATAGCGCGCATAGACTTCTTCGATCTTGTCGGAGAACTCCTCCTTGAAGGTCTCATAATCGCGGTCGTTCATCTCTTCGAGCAGTGGCATGACGTGCCAGGCATAAGTCGTATGCTTGCCGGGCGGCGCCTGCGTCGGATCGAGCAGGGATAGCGGCCCCGATCCGAACTGGACCAGTTTGGGCACGCGTCCGGCCTGCACGTCTTGATGTGCGTCAAACAGATCCTGCATCGTTTCCGCGCCGAGGCTCCACTTCAGCGCGCGGTCGACATTCGGATCGAACGCCGCTGCGGCAAAGCTCGGGCTTTGATGCAGCGCGTGATGCAGGCCGAACAGGGTCCAGGCGGTGTATTTGAAATTGTCGAGTTTCTTGCGGAATTGCTCAGGCAATTGCTCGCGGCCGAGCAGGCCCTCCAGCGTGGTGTGTACATCGATCGTGCTCGCAACGAATTGCGAGGCTCGCACGGTGCGGCCGTCAGCGAGCGCAATGCCGGTCGCGCGGCCGCCTTCAACTACAACCCGGTCGATCGCAACCTGCGGCTGAAAGGTTCCGCCGGCCGCGATGAAGGTCTCCATCAATCCGCGCGCAAGGTTGAACGAGCCGCCCTGGCACAGTTGGTACCCGGTCTGCAGGTCGAAAGCGCGGATCACCGAGCCCGTGGGACTGGTCTTCGACAGCGTGTCCGTCAGCCAGGTGCCGAACAGCGAGACCTTGAAGAGGAACAGGAGCTTGACGTGCTCGTTCTCGAACAGCTCCTCGACGACATCCAGCGGTTGCCGCCTCGTGACCGCGAGGAACTCCCGGCCGATCCTCGTTTGCGACAGGAGGGCTTCGCGCTCCGATTGCGGCAGCGGCTCGGCATAGCGCTCCGGGATCAGGATTTTGGCGGTAATCTCTTCCGCAAGCGCATTCCATTCGCGGAAGGTCTGGGCATCCTTCTTCGAGAAGCGGGCGATGTTGGCGACCGTCTCTTCAAGATCGCGACCGAGAACGAGCGCGGTGCCATCAAGATGGGCCTGCCCGAATTCATAGCGCGGCGTGATGTAACTGACCTTGTCGGCGAGGTTCAGATCATTGAACCACGGCGTGTCGGTAATGCTGAAATGATTGATCGAATGCAGGTTGTGATAGAAGCCGGGCTTGGTGACCTCGCGGGTGCAAAGACCTCCGCCATAGGTGAGCCTGCGGTCGACCAGGAGGATCTTCAGACCGGCTTTTGCGAGGTAGGAACCGAGCACGAGCCCGTGCTGCCCCGCGCCGATGATGATACCGTCATAACTTCTATCGAGTGACGCCACGCAAAAGCCTCCCTGCCTCCCAGACGTGGAAGGCCAAGCGCACCTTACACAAAGGCACGATCAAGAAAAAATCCCGGCGAGGCAAAAGCGTTTCCTGAAACTGAACATGAGTGAAGCGGACCAGCGCAATAGCGCACCGTCATGTGAATCGGTCGCCGGCCATCCGTCGCGGAGCTGCAAGCGGCGGTGTCGCGCTTTGCCGGCGCGCGGGGACAAACACGCGCCCTATTCGGCAGCCTCTCTGATCTCGACGCTCCCAGTCAGCACATTGGCCTCCCCCCAGGCCTTGAGCGCCATCAGCACCGGCTCGAGACTCCGGCCGCGGTCCGACAAGCAATATTCCACCTTGGGAGGCACCTCCGGATAGACGGTGCGAATGATGAAGCCATCCGCTTCGAGTTCACGGAGCTGGTTGGTCAGCATCCGCTGCGTGATTTCCGGCAGCCGTCGGCGGATGTCGTTGAAACGCAAAGTGCCCTGCAGCAGGTGCCAAAGCACAAGGCCTTTCCACTTGCCGCCGATGAGAGAGAGCGTCGCCTCCACCGGGCAACCGGGACTGCAATCGAAACGGTCATGACGTTTACGCGGCATCTCACGGTATCCTTTTGGATACTATGTGCGGTTTATGTGCGTTCTTGCGAGAAATACTCCGAAATATCACTGATAGCCAATCACGACGTTCTGAGCCGTAAGGAGAATCCGATGCGTGCCGTTGGCTACAAAATACCCCTCCCAATCACCGATCCCAATTCGCTGCTGGATATTGATCTTCCGCGACCCACGCCTCATGGCCGTGACCTGCTGGTCGAAATCAAGGCAGTTTCCGTCAACCCGGTTGATACCAAGGTGCGCAGGAGCTCCACTCCGGACGGCGACGCCTGGAAAGTGCTGGGATGGGATGCCGCTGGCATCGTCGTCGAAACAGGGCCGGAGGCCACCCTGTTCAAGCCCGGTGACGAAGTGTTCTATGCCGGCGCACTGACGCGGCAAGGCAGCAATGCGGAATTCCATCTGGTTGACGAGCGCATCGTCGGCCCAAGGCCGAAGACGCTGGGCTGGGCCGAATCCGCGGCGCTACCCCTGACTGCAATCACGGCCTGGGAAACGCTGTTCGACCGGCTCGATGTCACGGGCCGCGCCGTTCCGGGCACCGCCCCTGCCATCCTCATCATTGGCGGGGCTGGCGGCGTCGGCTCCATGGCCATTCAGCTCGCCCGCAAGCTCACCGACCTGACGGTGATCGCCACCGCTTCACGGCCGGAAACAATAGCCTGGGCAACCGATCTCGGTGCACACCACGTTGTGAATCACTCACGCCCGCTGGCCGGCGAAATCGCCGCGCTCAAGATCGGCGCACCTGCGTTCGTTTTCTCGACGAACAATACGGACCGCCATTTCTCCGAGATCGTCGAGCTTATTGCGCCGCAGGGCCGCTTTGCGCTCATTGACGATCCTGCTGCCCTCGACATCGTTCCCCTGAAGCGCAAGAGCGTGTCCACGCACTGGGAACTGATGTTCACGCGCTCGCTGTTTGACACCGCCGACATCGCCGAACAGGGTCGTCTGCTTCGCGAAGTGTCTCGCCTCGTCGATGAAGGCACCATACGCACGACCCTTGCCGAGAATTTCGGGCCGATCAACGCCGCCAATCTCAGGCGGGCCCATGCTCTCATCGAATCCGGACAGGCGCGCGGCAAGATCGTGCTGGAGGGATTCTAGGCGCGGGGCTGTCCGGCCGCTGCAGCGGCCGGCGCCCATTAAAGCGGCGTGCGCCTGATCCAGCGAGCGATTGCCAGCGCGCTGACCACCTTCTGTTGACTCGGTCGGCTATCTTGAGGAGGACCTGCACTATCGATGACTGCACGGAACCGGAGCTTCAGCCTTTGCCCCTGATGCATCCTTGAGTCTTGAGACAGCCCTGGAATGATCCCGAACTCACGTTTCGACTGTCCAGCACCCGATCCCAATCCGAGACGCGGGCGCTTCCCGATGCCTCCGCTTGCAACGGATTGCCATGCGCATGTCATTGGGCCAGCGCGGCTTTACCCCTTTGTGCCCGACCGCGCCTATACGCCGCCGGACGCCTTGCTGACAGATTATATGCACGTCATTGAAACGCTTGGCTTTCAGCGCATTGTCCTGGTGCAGCCGAGCATGCATGGCACGGACAACACCGTCATGCTGGACGCGCTCGAGGCGGCGCGGGCGCGGGGAATCAATGGCGTCGCCATCGCCGGGATCGCATCCGGCATCAGCGATAACGAATTGAAATTGCTGCATGAGCGCGGCGTGCGTGGCGTCCGCGTCAACATGGTCTATCGCGGAGGCAACGCCGCCCATATCGACTCCACCGCACGGCTCGCCGCTCGTCTGCGCGAACTCGGCTGGTGTCTGGAAATCCTCGTAGACGTGTCGGTGTTCGGACCAGAACTCCTCTCCTTCGACAAACTCGGCGTTCGTCTGGTCGTCGATCATCTCGGGCATATGCCGGCATCGAAGGGCCTGAATGATCCCGGCTTCCAGGCGCTGCTAGAACTGGTCCGAAGGGGAAATACCTACGTCAAATTGTCCGGCGCCTATCGTCTGGCGGAAGGCCCCGACTTCCCCGCAGACAACGTTGCGGCACTCGCGCGGGCCCTCGTCGAAGCGGGACCTTCGCGCATGCTCTGGGGGACGGACTGGCCGCACACCATGTGCAAGATCCCGATGCCGAACGATGGCGCACTCCTCGACATGCTTGCCGACTGGGTCCCTGACGAAACGACGCGCAACGCGATCCTCGTCGACAACCCGGCCGCGCTCTACGGCTTTACGCGCCCGTAACTTCATGCACATTGACGCGCCCTCACGCGGTGGCCGCGCGCCAATCCGCGTCCGGGAGAAAATGTCAGGGAGCGAAAGCTAGTGAAACTGTTCTGGACTCCGGCGTCTCCATTCGTGCGCAAGGTGATGGTCGCCGCGATCGAACTTGGCCTCGACCGGCGGATCGAAATCCATCCGACCTATTGGCCGCACACATGGGCCACCCACACCGTCGATTTCGACCCGGACTTCATTGCCGCGAACCCGATCGGCAGGATCCCCGCGCTCATTACCGACGATGGCGTTGCGCTCGCCGAATCCAACTGGATCTGCAGCTATCTCGACTCCCTGCTCGATGCGCCGCGCCTGTTTCCCTTTTCCGGCAAAGCGCACTGGGAGATGATTCGTTTCCTTGCGATTGCCGACGGGGCCATCGAATCCATGATCCTGCGGCGCGCGGAAACACTGCGGCATCCGCCCGAACGCTCGGACGATTTCATCGGCAAGCAGCGCGATCGTATTGCGCGCTGCCTCGACGCGGTCGAACGCGATGTCTCCGCCTTACGCGACGCTGCGCTCGACATGCGGCACATCGCCGTGGGCGTTGCCTGCGGCTTCATGGATTTCCGCTATGGGCAGGATGAGTGGCGCACATCTCGCCCACAACTCGCCCAATGGTACGAAGACTTCTCGCAGCGCCCGTCGATGCAGCGGACGCAGCCGGGCGAAACGCCGCAATCCGATCCGAAAGCTTCGAGCCGCTAGATCGTTTTCCGTCGAGCTGGCTGCTGCATTCGCATCATCCATGTCCTGCCGTTTCCGATCCGCTTCCTGTCGTCCACGCTTGCGCGGGGACGACGGCGTGTAAACGGCCGCTTGTGTGAAAACCCCTGGAAGCAGCCGCTCTCCAACTGTCATCGCCCGCCAACGCGGTCCGCGAAAAACGCCGCTGGGAACACGCTCCGGCGGACGATCAGTAAACACACCATCTCCAAGTGTTTTACGTCATGCCCCTCTTTCAAAGAGCGTGACCAGGAAGCGGCTTTACAAACAGCCGAGCACGACAAGAAAAAGAAGCGGGAATGACAGCGATGGACAAAGCGAATTCATCTCAATCGACATCATGCGATCCCGAACGACTGAGGTTATTCCCAAATCACCAATGTTAATCCCGAACGAAAAGTTTGGTGTTTGTTGAACTGCGTCTTGACTCCCGCAGCTGACTCCCGTCTTGTTTTTTGTCGAATGAAATGGCGTTTCGACAGTTGAAACGACGTAGAATGCAAACAACTTTTGCCGCCGATGCTTCATCCGATCGTGTGCGCGGTCCTGACGCGGGTGCGAAGCCGCATCAGGCAACACCTGAGGCACGCGTCGGTACGAGCACGCTCGATCTCGGCTTGCGCATCGTCGAATTTCTTGCGCGCCAGGAGCGTCCGGTCACGCTCGGCGGGATCGCGCAGAACCTGTCCGCATCAAAGCCGACCGTCTACCGCCACCTGCAGACCCTTGTGCGGCATGGATTTGCCCGGCGCAGCGGCCAAAGCGGCAGCTACCAGGCCGGCATCAAACTCCTCGTTCTCGGCGAAGCATCGCGGCGCGGCTTCGACGTGGTGCCAAGCGCGCGCGATGAACTCACCGATCTCGGCAAGCTGACGGGCCAGGCCGCGAGCGTTGCCGCCATTGTCGATGGCGAACTCGTGGTTCTCGACATGGTGCAGGGCCATTCGGTCGTGGAATTCGGCACGCGGCCGGGCACGCGCCTTGGCCTTCATGCCAGCGCGCTCGGAAAAATCTGGCTCGCATTCGGACGGGACGCGGACAAGGCGCCCTGCTGGCACGAACCGCTGAAGGCCTGGACCAGCTCGACCATCACCGATCATGCAGCGTTAAAGCGGGCCGTCGCGTTGACGAAGAAGCGCGGCTATGCGGTTGCCCCGAACGAGACCATCATCGGCATCAACACCATTGCGGCGCCGGTGTTCAATCATCGCTCGGAGCTCGTCGCGGCGCTCGGCATCACCGGATCCGTCCAGTTCATCGAGGCCAATCCGAAGCCGCACTTGATCAAAGCCGTGGTCGAAGCGGCCCAACGTGTATCCCGGAACCTGAGAAGCGGAGACTGACGGCGTGACCTTTTCCGTTGCAGTCGATATCGGGGGCACGTTCACGGACATCGTGCTGCGCGCGCCCGATGGCGGTCTGGTAATCGACAAGACGCTGACCACGCCGCACGATCTGATCGAAGGCTTCACGCGCGGCGTGGGTCAGGTGCTGGCGAAAGCCTCGCTCAGGCCTGCCGATATCGACGGTCTCGTGGTCCATGCGACGACCGTGGTGACCAATGCGCTGATCGAGCGCAGGGGCCTGCCGACCGCCCTGTTGATGACGGAAGGCTTTACCGATGTGCTGCGCATCCGGAACGAGAACCGCTACGACGTTTACGACCCGCAAATCGAGTTCCCCGATCCGCTTGTCGATGCCGGGCTGACATTCGGCATCCGCGAGCGCACCCTGGCCGATGGCCGTGTTCTCATCGCGCCCGACGCGGATGAAGTGAAGGCCATCGCACGCAGGCTCAAGTCTCATAATGTCGCAGCGGTCGGCATCTGCTTCCTCAACAGCTTCGCCAACCCGGCCAACGAAAAATTCGTGGCCGATCTGCTGGCCGCGGAATTGCCCGATGTGTTCCTGTGCACCTCCTTCGAGGTCGCGCCGGTCATCCGCGAATATCACCGCGCCTCGACGACCGCGGTCAATGCCTATGCGATGCCGGTCGCGCAGCCCTATCTCGCGCGATTGAGCGCACGGCTGCAGGACGAAGGCTTTTCGCAATCGCCGCTCATCATGCTCAGTTCGGGCGGCGTGGTCGGAGCGGACGTCGCCGGCCGCAATCCGGTGCGTATGATCGAGAGCGGCCCCGCAGCCGGGGCGCTCGCCGCATCCTATTTCAGCGAACGGCTTGGCCTCGAGCGGATTATCGCCTTCGACATGGGCGGTACCACTGCGAAGGCGTGTCTGATCGAAAATCACGCCCCCCTCGTTACAGGGGAATTTGAGGTCGATCGGCGCTACCGGTTCAAGCACGGCAGCGGGATCCCGGTGACCGTGCCCTCCATCGACATGATCGAAATCGGAGCCGGCGGCGGCAGCATCGCCCATCTCGACAAGCTCGGCCTGCTTAAGGTCGGGCCGCACAGCGCCGGCTCTGTGCCAGGTCCGGCCTGTTACGGCCGCGGCGGCAGCGCCCCGACGGTGACAGACGCCAATCTGGTGCTCGGTCTCCTCGATGCCGATCACTTTCTCGGCGGCGAGATGAAGCTCGACAAGGCCGCCGCCGAGCGCGCGATCGAGGCCATCGCCGAAGAGCTTGATCTCACGATGATCGAGACGGCACGCGGCATCTTCCGCATCGTGACCGAAACCATGGCGTCCTCGGCGCGCACCCATAGCGCCGATCGCGGCGTCGATTACCGCAACCTGCCGCTCTTTGCCTTCGGCGGCGCGGGCGCGATCCATGCCTGCGCGGTCGCCGAACTCCTGAGCTCCACCATGGTGATCGTGCCGCCGAAGTCGAGCGTGCTGTCGGCCGTCGGCACGCTGGTGACCCCGGCGCGGCTCGATCTTATGCGCAGCTACATCGCGCGCATCGAGGATCTCGACCCCGGCAAGGTGCGTGAGGTCTATCGCCAGATGCGCGAGGAAGCGGTCTCGGCGCTCAGCGCAGCAAGCGGGATCAGCGCCGACATCGAATTCCGCTACGAAGCCGACCTGCGATACCGGGGCCAGCAATATGAAGTGACGGTCGCGCTCGATTTCGACCCCATCGAAGGCACCGATCCGGCAAGGTTGCAGGCATCGTTCGAGAAGGCGTATCGCGCGCTCTATGGGCTTAATCCATCGAACGTCTCCGTCGAGGCGGTGACCTGGCGGCTGTCCGCGCTGACGCGGCTGAACCGCGCGGCGATCGGCGAGACGATCGCGCGCGAGCCCGGCAAGCCGCGCACCCGCCGTCCGGTCTTTGCATGGGGCGACCGGGTGGAGGCCGACGTGTTCGATCGCGCCGCGATCGCGCTCGGGCAGACGATTACCGGACCTGCGGTGATCGAGGAGCGCGAGACCACCACCATCGTGCCGCCCGGCTGGACGGCAACCGTTAATGACATCGGCTGCCTCGTGCTGCGGGGACAATAGCGATGCGCAATCTCGACCCCGTCGAACTCGAAATCCTCTGGACCAATCTGATCGGCATCGTGTCCGAACGCGCCAAGGCGCTGCAACGCACCGCGTTCAGCCCGATCGTGCGTGAAGCAGGCGACCTCGCCTGCGCGCTGTTCGACAGTCACGGCCGCATGATCGCGCAAGCCGAGACCGGAACGCCCGGACATATCAATTCCCTCGCCAATGCCGGCCGCACGCTATCCGAGATCTTCGCGGGCGATCTGCATCCCGGCGATGTCATCATCACCAACGATCCATGGATGTCCGCGGGGCATCTGTTCGACATCACTTTGTTGACGCCACTGTTCTTCGGTGAAAAGCTCGCCGGATATTTCGGCTCGACAATCCACTACACCGATATCGGCGGCTACGGTCTCGGGACCGGCGCGCGCGACGCCCATGAAGAGGGACTCTGGATTCCGCCGCTCAAGCTTTACCAGCGCGGCCACCCCAATCAGACACTGTTCCGCATGATCGAATCCAATGTCCGCACGCCGAAGGCTGTTCTGGGCGATCTTTCCGCGCAGATTGCAGCGGGACATTCGGTCGCGGAATCGTTGCAGGGCCTGTGCCGCCGCCATCAACTCCCCGACATCGAGACGGTGTCAGACGAGATTCTGAAGCGATCGGAGGAGGCCACGCGCAACGCCGTGCGTGCGCTCAAGTCCGGCACCTATCATGGCGAGACGCAATTCGACACGCCGAGCGGGGAGATCATCACGCTCAAGGCGGCGGTGACGATCGATGCGGAGGCGGGCGACATCCTGGTCGATTTCGCCGGCTCGTCGCCGCAATCCAGCCAGGGCATTAATTGCGTGCTGAATTTCGCGCACGCCTATACGACCTTCGCGATCCGCTCCTGCCTGAACCCGGAGCTGCCCAACAATTCGGGCAGCCTCGCACCGATCCGCATGACGGCGCCCGAGGGCTCGATCGTCAATTGCAGCTATCCCGCGCCGGTGACCGGGCGGCATCTGGTCGGCATGTATGTGCCAATGCCGATCCTGAAGGCGATGCACGCCGTGGTGCCGGACCGCGTTCTCGCGGAAGGCTCGGGTGCGATCTGGACGGTCCAGATCCAGGGCAAGCACGACAGCGGCGAGAGCTTCACATCCTCCATGTTCTTCTTTTCTGGCGGCATGGGCGCGCGCGCGACGAAGGCGGGCCCCAGCGCCACCTGCTATCCGACCGGCGTCGGCGCCATCCCGGTCGAAACACTGGAAGCGTCGATGCCGATCGTGTTCGACTACAAGCGCCTGCGGAAGAATTCAGGCGGACGCGGCCGCATCAACGGAGGCGACGGGCAATCCGTGCAATTCCGTCTCTTGACCGATCACCCCTGGACCATGAGCGCGATGACGACGCGGCTCGATCGCGGGCCGGATGGCATCGACGGCGGCGGCGCCGGCGCTGCCGGACAATTCCTCATCAACGGCGTGCCCACGAGGAGCGCGGGCAAGCGGCAAATGAATGCCGGCGATGTCGTGCAATTCGAAACGCCGGGAGGCGGCGCCTATGGAGCGTTGCAATCCGACTAGCCAATGACGCAAGGACCGTTTTACTGCTGGCGGGCGGGCCATCAACAACAAAGAAAGCCGGACCGGAACCGAATTTGTGGGAGGAGCACACAGATGACACTTTTGAAAAAGGCCACCCTCGCCTGCGCCGCGGCTGTGTTCGCGGCGGGCACGACGATAGCGTCCGCGCAGAACCAGCCGGTCAAGATCGGATTCCCGGTCTTCCTGAGCGGACCTGCGGTCGGCGCCTTTGGCGAGCCGAGCAAGAACGCGGTCAACCTGATCGTGCGGGCGATGAACAACGGCGAATTGCCCGCACCGTATAATCAGAAAGGTCTCGGCGGCTTCCCGATCGAGCCGAAGATCGTCGACGAGGCCGGCAATACCGCCACCGTCGTCACCGAATTCAAGAATCTCGTGCAGCGCGACAAGGTCGACATCGTTGTCGGCTATGTGTCGTCGGCAGGCTGCCTTGCCGTCGCGCCGGTTGCCGAAGAGCTTGAGGTGCTGACCATCTTCTACGCCTGCGGCGCATCGCGGCTGTTCGACGAGCGCGACTACAAGTACATCTTCCGCGTTTCGTCCTCGCAGACCAGCGATGCGGTTGCGACCGCGCGCTACATTCTCTCCAAGTTCCCCGACACCACGAGCTATTCCGGCATCAACCAGAATTACTCCTGGGGACAGGACAACTGGCGCGACTTCAAGCTGGCGATGGCGGCGCTCGCCCCCAAGGTCAAGATGGACAAGGAGCTGATGCCGAAGCTATTCGCCGGTGAATTCGGCGCGGAGATTTCGGTTCTGCTCGCGTCCGGCTCGCCGATCGTGCATTCGAGCTTCTTCGGCGGCGATCTCGAGACGTTCATCCTGCAGGCCTCGGCGCGCGGCCTGCCCCAGAAGAGCCGGCTGCTGCTCACCGTCGGCGAACAAATCCTCGCTCGCCAGGGCAAGAACGTGCCCGATGGCACGATCATCGGCGGCCGCGGACGTCACGGCATGCTGGCGTCCGACAACCCGATCAACAAGTGGTTCCTGGATGCCTATGTGAAGGAATTCAACTCGGTCCCGAATTTCCCCGCCTACCACATGCTGAGTTCGATGCTCGGCCTGAAGGCCGCCTGGGAAAAGGCGCAGGCTGCCAACGGCGGCAAGCGTCCGACCACCGACGACGTCATCAAGGCGTTCACCGGGCTCGCATTCGAGACGGCGAGCGGTCCGGTCAAGATGGCGCTCGGCAAGGGCCATCAAGGCATCGAGGAAGTCGCAGTCGGCACCTATCGTTACAACAAGGCGACCAACCAGCCCGAGCTCTACGACCTCGTCACCTATCCTGCCGAATGCGTGAACCCGCCGGCCAACATGACCTCCGAGGAATGGCTCAAGAAGGGCATGCCCGGCGCGAAATGCTGAGCACGAAAAGCTAAAAAGGACAGCGGGCGGACGCTGCTTGGCGTCCGCCCGCGGCAAAGCGGGGGGATGAACGGATGACGACGGCTTTGGCGATCCTGGTGGACGGGCTCGTCTATGCGGCGTGGCTGTTCATCGTCGCGATCGGACTGACGCTGATCTTCGGCGTCATGAAGGTTCTCAACGTCGCTCATGGCGGCCTCTATGCCTTCGGCGCCTATTCCGCCGCGACCGCGATCGGCCTCTATTTCGATCGCGGCTGGCCCGTCGCCGGCGGCTTCATCGCGATGATCGCAGCCGCGATCGCGGTCGGCTTCGTCATCGGACTCGTCCTCGAACGGCTGCTTCTGAAGAACTTTTACGACAAGGACGAGATCCTGACGGCGCTCGTCACCTATGCCGCGTTCCTGATCCTCGAAGACCTCCTGCTGCTGATCTGGGGCGCCCAGGGCCTGTTCGTGCCGCAGCCCTACCGCGCGGCCGGCATCGTGATGATCGGCACCCTTCCCGTTTCGGTCTATGACCTGATGCTGGTGGCTCTCGCGGCGCTCCTCGCCTTCGGCTCCTGGTATTGCATCCGACGGACGAAATTCGGGCGCATGCTGCTTGCCGTTCTGTTCGACCGCGAGGCGGCGGCGGCTTTCGGCGTCAACGTCACCAAGGTGTATGTCACGACCTTTCTTGTCGGCTCGATCCTCGGTGCGCTCGGCGGCGCCGTGACCGCGCCGCGCATTTCGGTGTCCGCCGGCATCGGCGTCGAGGTGATCGTCATCGCCTTCGCGGTGATCGCAATCGGCGGCATGAGTTCGATCGGCGGCGCCCTGGTCGGCGCGCTGATCGTCGGCTTCGCGCGCGCATTCGCCGTACACTTTGCGCCGCAACTGGACCTGTTCGTAGTCTATGCGGTGATGACGATCGTTCTGGTGCTGCGTCCGCATGGCCTGTTTGGCAGCGCGGTCGCACGGAAGATCTGACAAGGAAGCCCGCAATGGCGCGTCACTCCACCCTGATCAGCTTTGTGATCATCGCGCTGCTGGCGATCTCGGGCGGCTGGCTGCCGAGCTGGATCCTGCCGATCTCCACCGTCGCCCTCGGCAACGGACTTGCCGTTCTCGGCATGATCGTGCTGTGGCGCTCCGGCCTCGTCTCGTTCGGGCAGGCGCTCTATTACGCCGTCGGCGCCTACGCCGTCGCGTTCAGTGCGCGCCATTTCGGCCTGCGCGATGCCTTTCTGCTGGTGCTGATCGGAACCCTTGCCGGGGGTCTTGTGGCCTATATCGCGGGATTTCTCCTGTCGCGCTATCGCGGCATCTTTTTCGCGATGCTGAGCCTCGCGCTGTCGATGATCCTGTACGGCCTTTTGATCAATTCGCAGATCCTCGGCGCCTCCGACGGCCTGTCGGTGCCGCGCGCGACCTTCGCGGGCTTCCGCCCGCGCGGCGATAACTACGCCTGGGGACTGTTCGCGCTGGTGCTCGCGGCCGTCTGGTGCGGCGCAGTCGCCGTCGCCCGCTACAACACCACGATCGCCGGCGCGCTTTCAACGCCCATGATCGACAACGAATTGCGCATCGAGTTCCTCGGCGTGTCGGTGGACCGGCTGGTGCATCAGAAGGTGGTCATTGCGGGCCTCCTCACCGGCCTGGGCGGCTCGATCGTCGCGCTGAGCGTCGCGCATGTCGATCCCGCCATGGCGTTCTGGACCACCTCCGGCGGCTTTGTCTTTGTCGCGATCCTTGCCGGCACCGCCTCGGTCTGGGGCGCCTTCATCGGCGCACTCGCCTACGAGGCGATCCGCACCATCGCGGTCGCGACCGTTCCCGGAACCTGGCAGATGATTCTTGGTGCGGCGCTCCTCCTGACCATCCTGTTCGTACCGCAGGGAATTGGCGGGTTGATCTTCCGCCGCCGCCGAGAGCTGGGAGCCAAGCAGTGACCGCGATCCTGTCCGCGCAGAATCTGCGGAAATCCTTCGGCTCGTTCGTTGCCGCGCACGATATCTCGTGCGAGATCGCGCGCGGCGAAACCATCGGCATCATCGGCGCGAACGGGGCCGGCAAGACCACGTTCGTCAACATGATTTCCGGGCATCTGACGCCGACGGACGGCCGCATCACCTTCAACGGACGCGACATCACCGCGCTGACCCCGCGTCAGATCACCTTGCTCGGCATCGGCCGCTCGTTTCAGATCGCACAGGTCTTCGCGACGCTGACCGCGCTCGAAAATATGTGCATCGCCACCGCCATCGCGCGCCGCGGTGAGAGCATCACAAGGCTGACGATGAACCGGGCGATGGCCCCCGACATCGTTCGCGACGCAACGCGAAGCCTCGAACAATTCGGCATTGCCGAATATCGCGACATGCTCGCGAACACGCTGTCACAGGGCGTGCGCAAGATCCTCGATGTTGCGATGGCGGCGGCGCGCGACCCATTGCTGATCCTGCTGGACGAGCCGACCAGCGGCGTCTCGCGCGAGGAGCGGCACGAGCTGATGAATCACGTGATGGGCGCATTGAAGGAGCGTGGCGTCACCATCCTGTTCGTCGAACACGACATGGAAGTCGTCACCGGCTACGCGGACCGGGTCCTCGCCTTCATCGACGGGACGATCGTTGCGGACGGCAAGCCCGATGCGGTGTTTGCGCGGGACGACGTGCGGGCCCGCATCACCGGCCAGTCCGCACACCAGGCGGAGACGCACCATGTTTGAGGTGAAGAATTTCGACGTCTCCATCAACGGCATTCGCATCGTCAACGGCGCCAATCTGGCGCTTTCCGAGGGCGAATTCTGCGGACTGATCGGCACCAATGGCGCCGGCAAGACGACCCTGATGCGCGGCATCATGGGCGCCTTGTCCTGCACCGGCCAGGCGACCCTCGACACCCACGACCTGATTTCCGCCAAGCCGCACCAGCGCGCGCTCTTTGGCATCGGCTACATGCCGGAAGATCGCAAGCTCGTGCCCGATCTGACCGTCGAAGAGAACATTCTGCTTCCCGCCTGGACCACGCATCTCAATGACGCGGGCGAAAGGCTGGACTGGATTCTCGGATTCATGCCGGAAATCAGGGACATGCTCGGCCGCAATGCGACGACGCTCTCCGGCGGTCAGCAGAAGATGGCGGCGCTGGCCCGCGCGCTGATGGCCGGGCGGCGGCTTCTCATTCTCGACGAGCCGTTCGAGGGACTGGCGCCCGCCTTGGTGCGCCGACTCGGCGAAGTGCTGGCGGGGCTCAAGCGCGAAGGCATCTCCGTTCTGGTGTCGGAATCGCACGCCGAACGCGTAAACGATCTCCTCGACCGCACTTTCCAGATCGAGCGCGGCGTCGTGAGCGCGCTCGCATGACAGGCTCCCCCCGCGTGCATCGATGGCGCGTCGGCGATGTCACGATCACGCGCGTCATCGAGGCCGAGGGTTTGCGCGCGCCCGAATACATGTTCCGCGGCCTCACACCGGACATCGTGCAGGGCCATCAATGGCTGAGGCCGAATTTTGCCACGGAAGCCGGTCAGCTCATCAGCTCGATCCATGCCTTCGTGATCGAAAGCGCCGACCGGCGGATCATCGTCGACACCTGCGTCGGCAATGACAAGGCGCGGCGGATGCCGATCTGGAACGGCCTGCAGACGGCGTTCCTCGACGATCTTGCCGCAGCAGGCTACCCGCCCGAGCGCATCGATACGGTGCTATGCACGCATCTGCATGTCGATCATGTCGGCTGGAATACGCGGCTCGTCGATGGCCGCTGGGTGCCGACCTTCCCGAATGCGCGCTACATCTTCGGCCGCATCGAATTCGAGCATTGGTCGCGCGGGCCAGAAGTCGTAAAGACCGGGGACGCGCCGGTTGCCGTCGCCGAGATTGTGATGGAATGCGACGCCATCTACCAGGATTCGATCCTGCCCATCGTCGAAGCCGGTCTGCATGAGCTCGTGGAATACGACCACCAGCTGACCTCCGAGATCCGGCTGATGCCGACGCCGGGACATTCTCCGGGTCATGTCAGCGTCGTCGTGTCCTCGAAGGGCGAGACCGCGGTCATCACCGGCGACCTGATGCATCATCCGATCCAGTGCGCGATGCCCGGGCTCGCCAGCAATTTCGATTTCGACGTCGAGATGGCGCGGAAGACCCGCGCGGAATTCCTGGCGCGGCACGCGGACAAGCCCATTCTGGTGCTGGGCACTCACTTTGCTACGCCGACTGCAGGATACATCGTCAGCACCGGCGACAGCTTCCGCTTCTCTTGGCTCCCACGCGAATAGCACAACAGAATCAGTAAGTTATGCCCATATGGTGGGCCCGGCAGGACTCGAACCTGCAACCAGACCGTTATGAGCGGCCGGCTCTAACCATTGAGCTACGGGCCCGGCCGGGGTGGCGCGGGACCGCACTCATAGCAATGCCGGGCGGCAACGCAAATGCCGTCCGGCCTCAGCATTCATGTTATTCGCACGATGCAATGCGGGTGCCGATGGCGGGGCCCGCTCAGCGGATCTCGTGCTCGCGCGCGGTGGTCACCCGAGGCGCGCGGCGGGGGCCGTAATACTGGCCGCGCGCCCGCCGGGCTTCCGGCGAGATCGTCACGAGGTCCGCGCCGATCGCACCGACCGTGGGGAACATGCCCATGTCGCCGCGCGCGACGCGGGCCGAACGGCCGCCGCCATATCCGCTCGCATAGAGACGGACCGCGCGATCCGGATTGCCGCCCGCGGCGCGATAGGCGCCGGCGAGATACTTCACCGCGTAAGTCATGTTGGTATTCGGGTCGAGCAGGCCGGCGGCGCTGCCGCGATAACCCATCGCACGCGCAGTCCCGAGCCGGATCTGCATCATGCCGTAATTGCCTTTCGACACCGCCCGCGGATTGTAGCGGCTCTCGCGCATGATCACGCGATGCACCAGCGAGGGCGGCAGGCCATGAGCAGCGGCGTGACGGTGCACAAGCGCCGAATAGGCTTCATTGGCGCTCGCCCCTGTCGTCGGAATGAGGCCAGCGGCAGTGAAGCCCATGGACAGCATGCAAATGCGTATCGTGTTCGATGAAATCATTTCGACTCCAATCATTTGTTGGGGGGACGGACTACTAGTCCGCGTAATGAGGCCGGGATGCGGCATGTTCCGCGCCTCGGGTCACGCTTTGTGACGGTTTATTGCGGCGCGGCGCAATGCTCCGCGCAGACCAATCGTCGGCCAGAGTTAATGCTGGAGGCGGGTGCGGCTATGCCGTCAGCCGCTGCGGCGCGCGCGATGCTTCGTTGTTGATCTCGACGAGCTGCGCGAGAAGCTCGAGGAAAACGCGCCGGTCTTTCGGCGAAAGCGGTGCCAGGATCCGCTCCTGCGCACGGCTTACCGGAGCTTCCGCGCGCCGCGCGACCGCGCGTCCCTGCGCTGTCAGCTTCAGCAACTTGATGCGCTTGTCGTCCGGCGAAGGATAGCGTTCGACGAAGCCGCGCGTCTCCAGCCGCTCCAGCACATTGCCAAGCGTCGAGCGGTCGAAGGCGATCTGCGCGGAGAGCCGCGTTGCGTCAATCCCCTCATTGTCCGCGATCGCCACCAGCGCCGCATATTGCACCGGCGTGAGGTCGAACGCAGCGCATTCCTCGATGAAGATCGCAACCGCGATCTGTTGCGCGCGGCGGATCAGATGCCCCGGCTGTTTCTGCAAGTCCTTGAGCTGCATGACTCCGGTCCGCCCGTGCCTTTTCAACTCAGGCCGCAGCCCCTTCAGCGCCACGCGACTTCACGCCGGTGAGACCGTTGCCACCGTAGATCCAGCGCACCGAGTGGTAGAATTCTTCCGGCGTCTTGTCCTTCAGCCAGGCATTGCGCACCAGCCGTTCGACACCGTCGACATGGAAGATGCGGCCAAGTTCGCGCGAGGACAGCACCACGCGATAGGCGCGCGGGATGCGCACCGTCTCGTATTCCTTGAACGCCGCATTGATGTCGCCGCCGGTCCGCTCGAAGGCATCGGACAGACACACCGAATCTTCCATCGCCATGCAGGCGCCTTGGGCGAAATACTGATAGGTCGGATGCGCGGCATCGCCAAGCAACGCGACATTGCCGTCGATCCAGCTCGCGATCGGATCGCGATCGCCCAGCACCCAGCGCCGCCAGTCCTTCGGAATTTCCAGAACCCTGCGGATGCGCGGCACGATGTGGCCGAATTTCTCGACCACCTCTTCGCGCTTGCCCGGCTCGTTGCTGCCGACATTCTCCAGATCGGTGACGAAGGTCGCGACGAGGTTGATGGTCTTCCAGCCCTGCAGCGGATAATGCACGAAATGGGTTTTCGGCCCGACCCAGATCGCCGCCGCATTCCAGCGCAGGTCCTCGGGCATCTGTTCGATCGGCAGCACCGCACGATAGGCAACGTGACCCGAGAGCCGCAACGGATCGCCGCCGGTCATCTGCTTGCGGATCGCGGAGTTGATGCCGTCGGCGCCGATCAGCGCGTCGGCCTCGTAAACCGTTCCGGCCGCGGTCTTCACGCGAACGCCACCGCCCGGCTTGTTCTCATAGGAGACCACGCGCTCCTTGTTCACCAGCGTGACATTCGGCGATTCACGACAGGCATCGAGAAACGCGCTGTGAAGATCGGCGCGATGAATCACAGCATAAGGATTGCCCATGAACTTGCGGAAATCCTCGCCGACCGGCGCGCGCATGATCTGCTCGCCGCTCAGGCCGTCCATCATGATGAGGTGATCGACATAGACCGCGCGCTCGCGACAGGTCTTGCCGACGCCGAGATAATCCATCGCGTGGAAGCCGTTCGGTCCGATCTGGATCCCGGCGCCGATCTCGCCGAATTCGTCGGCCTGTTCGAGCACCGTGACCTTCGCGCCCCGGCGCGCCAGGCCCATCGCCGCCGAAAGTCCGCCGATACCGCCGCCCGCCACGATGATTGATGGACTGGATTTGGTCGCCATGCCTTCCTCCCGACTGCGTCCGGCCGTTCACTCTGGATGGCCATCCGACGTTTTCAACAGCATACTGTTTTTCAGTATACTGTCAAACTCGCCTCGGCCGGCGGGCGGGGGTTGCGGGTTCCGTTGCCATCCCGTTCTTCCTTCGGCCCAGCTCCTCCACTCGCTCGGTTACTCTGCGCTGGAAAATCGCCATTTCCCTGGCCTCGTCGCGCGCCGCTTTCGCTGGATCACGCGGCGGCTTGCCAGGCGGCTGCTCGAACAGGCATTGCACGTCACGTCCGCGGCAGCCCCGGCCGCGCTTGCAGGCGCGGCGCCGGCAGGTCCGCCAGCTTTCGCGGACATTCATGAACGTGCGCAGGATGCTTTTCGAGAGCGGGTTCTCGTCCGAGTCCTCGTCTTCGTCTTTCGTGCTGAATTTCAGATTGGCGTTGCGATGGCGCGCGCGGCGCAGGCTTTCGCGTTTGGACAATCGTTTCATGGCTGCTCCGGGCATGCGTTATTGCTTCCGCGCGTCGCGCGGATCGCTTCGTCCAGTGCTGCCCCCGATGGTTCGCACCGAGCGAGGGCGTGGAGCGCCGCAAGGCGCCTTCCTTGGATCACGCCGTTTCCGGCGTGCGCGGCCTGAACGCAGGCCGCGCGCCTCGCGACGCTCCACGTCGGCGATTTTTCGCTTCGGAGCCGTTCTTCCGGGCCTGGACAGAAGGAGCCTCGCCCCCTCCGATCCCGCAGGCTTTCGCCCGCGTTCGACCAGGCCATCGTCCAGCAGGTCTACCTGCGGCCCCTCATCATTAGGGGCGGACGGCCA
>NZ_DATMRX010000161.1:0-9465 GCF_035565855.1 Pseudorhodoplanes sp. | reverse complement strand
GTTCATCTTCGCAGCGCGCTCGAGGAGGCGCGAGTGCAGATAGAACACGTCACCCGGATAGGCTTCACGTCCGGGCGGACGGCGCAGCAGGAGCGACATCTGGCGATAGGCGACGGCCTGCTTGGACAGGTCGTCATAGATGATGACCGCGTGCATGCCGTTGTCGCGGAAATACTCGCCCATGGTGCAGCCGGTGAACGGCGCCAGGAACTGCATCGGCGCGGGGTCCGAGGCGGTGGCGGCGACCACGATCGAGTATTCGAGCGCGCCCTGCTCTTCGAGCACCTTCACGAATTGCGCGACGGTCGAACGCTTCTGGCCGACCGCGACATAGACGCAATACAGCTTCGTGGATTCAGGCTGACCGGCCGCATTGAGCGGCTTCTGGTTGAGGATCGTGTCGAGCGCGATCGCGGTCTTGCCGGTCTGACGGTCGCCGATGATCAGCTCGCGCTGGCCGCGGCCGATCGGGATCAGCGCGTCGATCGCCTTGAGGCCCGTCGCCATCGGCTCATGCACGGACTTCCGCGGGATGATGCCGGGCGCCTTCACGTCCACGCGCATGCGCTTGTCGGCCGTGATCGGGCCCTTGCCGTCGATCGGGTTGCCGAGTGCATCGACCACGCGGCCGAGCAGGCCCTTGCCGACCGGGGCGTCCACGATCGAGCGGGTACGCTTGACGGTCTGGCCTTCCTTGATCTCGCGGTCGGCACCGAAAATAACGATACCGACGTTGTCGCTTTCGAGGTTCAGCGCCATGCCGCGCGTGCCGTTCTCGAACTCGACCATCTCGCCGGCCTGCACGTTGTCGAGACCGAAAACGCGGGCGATACCGTCACCGACCGACAGCACCTGTCCGACCTCGGAGACTTCCGCCTCCTGGCCGAAATTCTTGATCTGGTCTTTCAGGATGGCGGAGATTTCTGCGGCGCGGATGTCCATCAGCGAGCCTCTTTCATGGCGGTCTTGATCGAATTGAGTTTGGTACGGAGCGAGGTGTCGACCATGCGGCTGCCGAGTTTGACGACGAGTCCGCCGATGATCGCCGGATCGACCTCGACCTGAAGGTCGACGTCCTTGCCGGTCACCGCATTGAGGGCGTCCTTCAGCGACTTCAGATGCGCGTCGGACAATTGCTCTGCGACGGTCACGCTGGCCGCAACCTCGCCCTTGTGCTTGGCGACCAGAGCGCGAAACGCCCGGACAATCTGCGGCAGCGCGAACAACCGGCGGTTGGAGGCCACAAGCTTGATGAAATTGCCGGCAATGCCGTCGATGCCGGCCTTCTGCAGGATCGCGGTCAGCGCCTTGACCTGCTCGTCGGCTGTAAAGACCGGCGAGCGTACCAGCCGCCCAAGGTCGTCACTGCCGGCAACCAAGGCATCGAACCGGTCGAGATCGGCCCGGACCTTGTCGAGGACCTTCTCCTCGAGCGCGAGTTCGAAAAGCGCGGTGGCATATCGCCCCGCAACCCCAGCCACAATCGGTTGTTCGCCAGCCATTGACCTTTAGCGCGTGTGCTATCCGCAAGATTGACGCCGCCGTGGAGCCGACGGCCCAAGCCTTTGGAATTCAAGGGGAATTCCGATCCAGCCGGACTTCACGGAATTTCCGGAGCCCTTGCAAAATCGAGGCGGTTGCTAACACGCCAGACACGGCGGTGCAACATAGGGAAAGCCCGCTTTGGGTGCAAAAATCGGCCCTTTCACGCGCCTTTCGTCGCAAGCCCGCTCGCCTTGCCGCAGACGCAAGGCCGACCTGCGGTCCCTGCGAGCGCAGCTCACCTATATTCCCGGCACGATCGCCCCCAACGGAGTCTCCTCATGGCCGCCCAGCTTCCCTGGCTTTATCTCCTGATCGCGGGACTGTTCGAGGTCTGCTGGGCGATCGGACTCAAATATACGGATGGATTCTCCCGGCTCTGGCCCTCGCTTGGTACCGGCGCGGCCATGATCGTGAGCCTCGGCTTTCTTGGTCTTGCACTGAAATCCCTTCCGGTTGGGACGGCCTACGCGGTCTGGACCGGAATCGGCGCGACCGGCACCGTGATCCTCGGCATCGTGCTGTTTGCAGAGCCTGCCACGGCCATGCGACTCGGCTGCGTTGCACTGATCGTGGCCGGCATCGTCGGACTGAAGCTGGTCACCTAGACCGCGACTCCGCATCATCAGCGCGGCTCGGACACGCTGCTTTGTATCAGCCACGCCTACTGCAATTGAGCTCTCGCAAAGACGCACATCAAAATTGCGCGGATATCGGCTATAAGAGTTCCAATCACGCCTTTCGAGGACCGGAATGAACGCGACTGCGCCTGCGGGCCACCGCAGCCATCCCACTTTTGCCGATCTCTACACCCCCAAACTCGTTACCGTCCTGCGCGAGGGCTACGGACTGGACGGCCTGCGGGCGGATGCGCTGGCCGGCCTGACCGTCGCGATCGTCGCCCTGCCCCTGTCGATGGCGATCGCCATCGGCGCGGGCCTCGGCCCGGAACGAGGCCTCTACGCCGCCATCGTGGGCGGCTTTTTAATTTCGCTGCTCGGAGGCAGCCGCTTTCAGATCGGCGGCCCGGCCGCAGCCTTTATCGGCCTCGTGGCGCTCACCGTGCAGCGCCACGGCTATGACGGCCTGATCCTCGCCACGCTGATGGCCGGGCTGCTGCTGCTGGTGATCGGCTTCCTGCGGCTCGGCACCTACATCAAATACATTCCCTATCCGGTCACGGTCGGCTTCACCGCCGGCATCGCTGTCATCATCCTCATCACCCAGATCCGTGACCTGTTCGGCCTCACGCTGACCAACGAGCCGCCGGAAACCCTGCACAAGATCGAATCGGTGTGGCACGCGCTCGGCACGTTCAAGCCGGTGACGGTCGGTCTGTCGATCTTCTCGGTCGCGGCGATCGTCCTCCTGAAGCGGTGGCGCCCGGAATGGCCGAACCTGCTCATTGCGGTCGTAGCCGCGACCCTGATCACATTCGTTTTCGGGCTCGACGTCGAAACCATCGGCTCGCGGTTCGGCACGATCCAGTCCGGCATGCCCGCACCACACCTGCCGCCCTTCAGCATCGAGAAAATCCGCGCGGTCGCACCCGATGCGCTCGCCATTGCCATTCTCGGCGCCATCGAATCGCTGCTCTCCGCCGTTGTGGCCGATGGCATGTCGGGACGCCGTCACCGCTCGAACAGCGAACTCGTCGCGCAAGGGGTCGGCAATATCGCGGCGTCGATCAGCGGCGGCATGCCGGTGACCGGCACCATTGCACGGACAGCGACCAACATCCGCGCCGGTGCGCGCGGCCCGGTCGCCGGCATCATGCACTCGCTGTATCTGCTCATCTTCGTTCTCGTGGCGATGCCGCTCGTCGCCTATATCCCGCTCGCCGCGCTGGCCGGCGTGCTCGTCGTGGTCGCCTGGGGCATGGCGGACAAGACCGAGTTCGCGCTGCTGCTGCGCACCTCGATCGCCGACGCGGTGGTGCTGCTCGCGACTTTCCTGCTCACCATCTTCGTCGATCTCCTCACCGGCATCGGCGTCGGTGTCGTGCTCGGCGCGTTCCTGTTCATGCACCGCATGGCGGAAGCGATCGACGTGCGGGGCGGCGCCAGGTTCGTTCGCGAGGATGTCTCCGACGACGAGAACGGCCGGCCATCCTATCGCGGCAAGACGATGCCCGGCGACGTCATGGTGTATCGCATCAGCGGCGCGTTCTTCTTCGGCGCCACCGCGCGCGTGAACCAGATCCTTGATCGCGTGGTCCATGCGCCGCGCGTCTTCATTCTCGATTTCAGCGACGTGCCGTTCATCGACATCACCGCGGCGGCTGCGCTCGAACGCTTCGTGCAGCGGCTGCACAAGGCGCATACCAGGGTCTATTTCGCGGGCGTGCGCCCCGACGTGCGCCGCGCCTTCGGACTGCCGGGGCTGCGCGGCCGTTCGGTGCGTTATGTCCCGAGCGTGGAGAAGGCGCTGGAGATCGCGCAGAAGCGCGCCGCGTGACGAGGCCGATGCGGCCCTGCCTGCCGCCGCCTGCTTGAAGCCGCGCTTCGACCGTCCGGCGTTTTCTACCGATCCCCGTCGCCGGTGCTTCGCGGCACCAGCAGACTCGCGCCGGGCGCCGGAGCGTCACCCGCACCGATATTGTTGATGCTCGCGATGGCCCAGCCCGGTGCATTCACGCGCGAGGCAAATTGCTCGAGGGTTTCGTCCGCCCCAATTGTCGCGCGAATGGCGGAGTCCCACAACACGATCGGCACGCCCGGCGGCACGACATAACGCATCGTCAGCGGCACCACGCGCGGATCGGTGCGAACGACGGCCTTCGCCTTGCGTCCACGCGCGGGCGGCGGTGGCGGCGCAGCGCTCTCGCGCAGGATCGCCGCGATCTTGTCGGCCACCAGCGCATGGATCACCGGCGATTTGTCCAGCGTGATGTGAATGATCTCGCGCCGCTCGCGCAGATCGACATTGACGATACGGCCGCGAAAGCCGCTCCCCGGACGCGCCTCCCCGCCGCCGATCAGATTGGTCTTCTGATAGAGATTGATGAAGAGCTGGACATTGTCCGGCACCCGGCCCGCAATCGGCGTCGGATCGAAGCCGAACATGATCGCGACCGGAATATTCGCGGTCTTGAGCCGCTCCGCGATCCCAATCGCCACATCGCCACCGGACGAATGCCCGATCAGGACGATCGGCGCCGGCGCGCGGCGATAGGACTGGATGATTTCGTCGGTCAGGCTTCCCGGCGCGTACATGCTGTACACGCCCGCGTCGATGCCGCGCTCCCTGATCTTTGCCGCGAGATCGTAGAAGCCGAGCGAGAAAACCTCGCCGACGAGGCCGCGCAAAAGATAAACGTGACCGGGTACGCTGCCGGCCGGCGCGCGGGGTACAGGCTGCGTAACGGAATCGACGACCGCACTGCTGCACGCGCCGAGCATGGTGAGCGCGAGCCCGACGACCGCGTGACGGATCGAGGAGATGACGACGGGACGCCGGCGCATCCGCGAATCACACCGGGTGGCAGGACGGACGATCGTTCTGTCTTATCCGAGTTTTGCCGGTCCCGACAGGGCTGCGGATACCCGCGGCCTCACTTCATCAATCCCGCCGCTTTCAAGGCATTGTTGATGACCGCGCCGACGTCGAATTGACTGTGCGGATGTTGCCTGCGCTCAGGCCAGTCGTCCGACTCCGGTCCAAGAACCTCGCCTTCCAGGACACGAGGTGCAGGAGGCGCAGCCTTCAGCCGGTCGCCGCGCACATATTCACCTGTGATCCTGGTTTCGCGTTGCGCCGCCGCGTGGCTCGGCGCGGACGCGGCAAGGCCGAAGAATTTGGCGATGTGGTACGACGACGAAATTCCAACCTCCAGCAGGAACGGCCCGGCAGCGCCGCACTCATGATCGGCGTCGCCGGTCGAAAGGGGCGTTCCGTGCGCCATGTTGGTGATGGTGTAGGATTCGATGACCTCCTCTCCCGCCGCGTTCAGCCAAACCTGCCGCGGATAGCCGTCGACAATCGCTTTCGATGACGACTTCAGCGGGAGACCGTGGACATCGGTCCATTGCTTGATGATTTCTGCGGCGTTGGACGGGATGACTGTCGCATCGACCCCGCCATGCCAGACCGATATGCGTGGCCACGGTCCGCGATGCGGCGACGCGGCTCTGACCAGATCGCCCCATGCGCGTGAAGGCCGCGGCGGCGACTGAAACATGGTCTGGAACGCTTGCTGAACGTTGTTCGCAGCACCATAGGGCAGACCCGCGATAATCGCGCCGCCCGCGAAAACATCGGGATAGGTCGCAAGCATCACCGAAGCCATCGCGCCGCCAGCTGAAAGTCCGGTGACAAACACCCGTTCCGGGTCGATGTCGTGATCGGACACCATCCTGTCGATCATCTGCCGGATGGACTGCGCTTCACCGCTGCCGCGGCTGCTGTCTTCTGGCTGAAACCAGTTGAAGCAGCGGTTCGGATTGTTCGCAGCTTGCTGCTCGGGAAAGAGGAGGCAAAATCCGAAACGATCGGCAAGGGTCGACCAGCCCGCACCGAGATCGTAATCGGCTGCGCTCTGTGTGCATCCATGCAGCACGACGACAAGCGCGCGTTGGTCCGACATCTGTCGCGGAATATGCGCAAACATGCGCAGCGCCCCCGGATTGGAACCGAAGGACCGGATTTCGGTGAGGTGAGATTGCAAGGGACGCTCCGGCGAACCGGGCACCTTCAGTCGCCCTGCTGTTTTCAGCAACTTTTCCCAATAACGACCCTGTTCGGCGAATTCGCCAAAGGACTTTCGCATCGGAACTCCACTTGTGCGTCAAAACCGGGATAACGCTGATGACGGCAAGTTGCCGCATTGCAGCATTTCATATCGATCGGATCTGTAAGGGTCTTTCTCAATGCATAAGTATTAATTGCTGCAATGCAATATGCCGCCAGCGGCTGGTGTCCCGGCGAGCTTTGGAACTTTCGACGCAAATTTCCGCGGGCTTCGAAACCCTTCGTTTAACGCCCTCACCTTGTCGATGCTCACATCAATCAAACAGCCGGTGCGACGAAGCCGTCAGAGGGGAAGCGTAAGGAGCGTTCTTTGAAAGGTAGCTTGAGCGTTTGCTTAGACGCGCACTCTGTTTTTTGGCGAGGCCAAAGCTCCACCAACCAAATTTTATTTTCCAATCGTGTCCCGGTGCAAAACGATCGTCATGCGGACGGTGAAACTTTGCCATAGCATTTCATTGACGCAATCGCAGATCGTCATACCCTAGAACGCGTAGCGCCGATTTGAGCGAACAGCTTGCGGGCGCTTGAAAAATGCAGCTAAGCGGTCGGGTCTAAGTCCCGTCGCACCGAGCTGACGGGCAGTTGGTTCCAAAGCCTCTGCTTTTCATCAACCGGCTCAAACATCCTTAACGGGGTGAATGCGGCCGCATGTCTGGAGGTTGCCATGTCGTTCTTCTCTCGCCGCTCGATCCTCGCTTCGGCGTTGCTGGTCGGCCTGATGCCGAGCACGGCCCTGCTCGCGCAGGACAAGCCAAAGGAAATCCGGATCGATTGGGCGACATATAACCCGGTCTCGCTGGTGCTGAAGGAGCAGGGCCTCCTCGAAAAGGAATTCGCCAAGGACGGCATCTCGATCCGGTGGGTGCAGAGCGCCGGCTCCAACAAGGCGCTGGAATTCCTGAACGCCTCCTCGCTCGATTTCGGCTCGACCGCCGGCTCCGCCGCGCTGGTTGCGAAGATCAACGGCAACCCGATCAAGTCGATCTATGTCTATTCGCGCCCCGAGTGGACGGCACTCGTCACCGGCAAGAATTCCAAGATCAGCAAGATCGAGGACCTGAAGGGCAAGCGCGTCGCGGTGACGCGCGGCACCGATCCGCATATCTTCCTCGTGCGCGCCCTGCATAGCGTGAAGCTCACCGACAAGGACATCACGCCGGTGCTGCTGCAGCATGCCGATGGCAAGGCCGCGCTCATTCGTGGCGACGTCGATGCCTGGGCGGGCCTCGACCCGATGATGGCCGCGGCCGAGATCGAAGACGGCGCGAAGCTGTTCTATCGCAACAGGGACGCCAACACCTGGGGCATCCTGAATGTGCGCGAGCAATTCCTTAAAGCACATCCGGACCTCGTGCAGCGCGTGCTGAAGGTCTACGAGGATGCGCGCAAATATTCGCTCGCCAACCCGGACCAGGTGAAGAAGACCTTCATCGCCGTGACCAAGCTTCCGGAATCGGTCGTCGATCGCCAGCTCAAGGAGCGCACTGAACTGACGCATTCCAAGATCGGCGCGCCGCAGCGGGACTCGATCCTCGCGGCCGGGCTCGCGCTTCAGCAAGCCGGCGTCATTCAACCGAACGTCGATGTGAAAGCGACGGTCGACGCGCTGATCGACACCAGCATCGCCCTGACGAACTGATCGTCAGGTTCGCCGTTCCCGGACGGCACCTCCCAGCCGGTCCGGGAACGGCGCACTCCTTTGGCTCTCCAGTTGAATTGCATAACGCGGGCGTGCGATGTCTTCTGTCGAGATGGCAATTCCCGTAGCTGACCAGACCGAAGCGCACGAGGCGTTGCCCACGCGCCGCGCGCATTTGTGGCGGCCGATTCTCGGCCTTGCGCTTCCGGTCGCGCTCGCAATCATCTGGGAAATCGTGGTGCGGCTCGGCTGGTCGGACGGACGCCTCGTGCCGCCACCCTCCGTCATCGGCACGACATTGTGGGAGCTCGCGCGCACCGGCGAACTCTGGCAGCACACCCGCGCAACGCTTCTGCGCGTCGCCGCGGGCTTCGGTCTCGGCGTCGCCGCCGGCACGCTGTTCGGCGCGATCGCGGGCTATTCCGCGCTGACCCGCACCATCATCGATCCGACCCTGCAGGCGCTGCGCGCCATTCCCTCGATCGCCTGGGTGCCGCTGTTCATCCTGTGGCTCGGCATTTTCGAAGCGTCCAAGATCACGCTGATCGCGGTCGGCGTGTTCTTTCCGGTCTATCTCGGCGTGATGGGCGCGATCCTGTCGGTCGATCGCAAGATCGTCGAGGTCGGGCGCGCCTTCCGTCTCTCCGGGCCGGCGCTGGTCCGGCGCATTCTTCTTCCCGCGGTGCTGCCGGCCTATGTGGTGTCGCTGCGCTCCGGGCTCGGGCTCGGCTGGATGTTCGTCGTCGCCGCCGAATTCATGGGCGCATCGGAGGGCCTCGGCTATCTCCTCATCGACGGCCAGCAGCTCGGCAAGCCGGCCCAGATCGTCGCCGCGATCATCACCTTTGCGGTTCTCGGCAAGACCACCGACTGGATCCTGACCAGCGGAACGGCGCCGTTCCTACGCTGGGAAGACCGCTTCCACGCGCGCGCGGGAGCCTGACATGCTCGCGATCGCCAACGTCTCCAAGACCTATCCGAACAATGTCCGCGCGCTGGAGGGTATAACGCTCGACGTCGCGCCGGGCGAGATCGTCGCCATTGTCGGCGGATCGGGCTGCGGCAAGTCCACCCTCCTGCGCGCGATCTCCGGCCTCGACCGACCGAGCAAAGGCATCATCCATCTCGACGACGAAGTCATCACGCAGCCGCACGAGAAGATCGGCATCGTATTTCAGGAGCCGCGGCTCCTGCCATGGCTGACGGTCGCGGAAAATGTCGGCTTCGGCATCGCGCATCTTCCAGCCGCCGAACGCAAGGAGCGTGTCGCGCGCGCCATCGAGCGCGTCGGCCTCTCCGATAAGGCCGGTGTGTGGCCGCGCGAACTCTCCGGCGGCCAGGCGCAGCGCGTCGCGATCGCGCGGGCGCTCGTGCCGCGGCCGGAGGTGCTGCTACTCGACGAGCCGTTCTCCGCGCTCGATGCGTTCACGCGCACCGATTTGCAGGATCACCTTCTCGATCTGTGGGCGGATTCCAGGCCGACGCTGATCCTCGTCACTCATGATGTCGAGGAGGCGATCGTGCTGGCCGACCGC
>NZ_DATMRX010000160.1:0-7849 GCF_035565855.1 Pseudorhodoplanes sp. | reverse complement strand
GGAGGGACGGGAAGCACCGAGTTCGCGATGCCGATAGATCCCGACAAACTCCTCGCCATTCGCATCCCCGACAAAGAACAGCGCTACAGCGAAAAGGACGCCATGCTTTATGCGCTTGGCGTCGGTCTCGGCCACGACCCGATCAACGAGCAGCAACTCGCCTTCGTTTACGAAAAGAATCTGAAAGTGCTGCCGACTTTTCCGGTGGTGCTCGGCTTCGATCCGTTTCTGCTGCGCGATCTCGGCATCGGCATCAATTTCGAGATGACCGTGCATGGCGAGGAGCATCTCGTCCTGCACCGGCCGCTCCCGACGTCCGGCATTATTGTCGCGCGGCAGCGCTTCGTCGATGTCATCGACAAGGGCGCCGGGAAGGGCGCGCTGCTCCTCATGGAGCGCACGATTTCCGACAAGGCGACGGGTGCGTTGCTCGCCACCATGCGGGAGACGGTGTTCTGCAGAGCCGATGGCGGCTTCAGCGGGACGACGCGTCCCTCGCCGCCGGTTCATCCGGTTCCCGATCGCGCACCGGATATCGTCTGCGATCTGCCGACGCGGCCGGACATGGCGCTGATCTATCGGCTTTCCGCAGATACCAATCCTCTGCATGCCGATCCAGAGATGGCGCGCGCCGCGGGCTTCCCCCGGCCCATCCTGCACGGCCTTGGCAGCTTCGGTGTCGCGGCCCACGCGCTCCTGCGCAGTGTCTGCGACTACGATCCGGCGCGGATGCGGTCCATCGGCGGCCGGTTTTCGGCGCCGGTCTTTCCCGGCGAAACCATTCGCACCGAGATGTGGCGAGACGGGCCCGTCGTCAGCTTCCGCGCGCGTGTGCTCGAACGCGATGCGGTTGCGATCAACAATGGGCGCGCGGAGGTGACCTGATGCGTGACGACGACGGCGATCTCGCTGCGATCCGCGAGAGCGTGCGCGCCTTGTGCGCGGACTTTCCGGGCGAGTATTGGCGTGCCCTCGACCGCGAACGGGCCTATCCGACCGCGTTCGTCGAGGCGCTCACCAAGGCCGGTTTTCTCGCCGCGCTGATCCCCGAGGAGTATGGCGGCAGCGGACTTTCCATGCGCGCGGCCGCGGCGATCATGGAGGAGATCCAGGCGTCGGGCTGCAACGGCGCGGCCTGTCATGCCCAGATGTACACGATGGGCACGCTGCTGCGGCATGGCAGCGACGAGCAGAAGAAAAAATATCTACCCGCCATCGCGCGTGACGAATTGCGCTTGCAGGCCTTCGGCGTCACCGAACCCACTTCGGGCACCGATACGCTGTCGCTGCGCACCACGGCGATACGCGACGGCGACGATTATGTCGTCAACGGCCAGAAGATCTGGACCTCGCGCGCGGAATATTCCGACCTGATGCTGCTGCTTGCGCGAACCACGCTGCGCGACAAGGTGCAGAAGCGAACCGACGGGCTGTCGGTGCTGCTGGTCGATATGCGTGCGGTTCGCGGCAAGGGCCTCGAAATTCGCCCGATCCGCACCATGATGAATCACGCCACCACGGAAGTGTTCTTCGACAATATGCGCGTGCCGGCCTCGTCCCTGATCGGCGAAGAGGGCAAGGGCTTCCGCTACATCCTCTCCGGCATGAATGCCGAGCGCATCCTGATCGCTGCCGAATGCATCGGCGATGCGAAATGGTTCATCGCCAGGGCATCGGCCTATGCGAAGGATCGCAACGTGTTCGGCCGGCCGATCGGTCAGAACCAGGGCGTGCAGTTCCCGATCGCGCGCGCCTATGCGCAGATGCGCGCCGCCGAATTGATGGTGCGCGAAGCCGCCGAACGCTACGAAAGCGGCTCCGATATTGGCGAGGAGGCCAACATGGCGAAGCTTCTCGCGGCCGACGCCTCGTGGGCGGCTGCCGATATGTGCGTGCAGACATTCGGCGGTTTTGGCTTCGCCGAGGAATACGACGTCGAGCGCAAGTTCCGGGAGACGCGCCTCTATCAGGTGGCGCCGATCTCGACGAACCTCATCCTGTCCTATATTGCCGAGCATGTGCTCGGCCTGCCGCGCTCGTATTGATGTCCCTGACCATGGCTGAAACCGCTACCGACATCATCCGCCTGCTTGGACTGCAGCCGCATCCAGAGGGCGGGTATTATCGCGAGACGTTCCGCGACAGCCGAACGGACCACAACGGCCGCGCCTGTTCGACCGCGATCTATTTCCTGCTGGCGCGGGGTGATCGCTCACACTGGCACAGGGTCGATGCGGTCGAAACCTGGCATTGGCACGCTGGTGCGCCGCTGAAGCTCGAGATTCACGACAACGGCATGCGCAATACGTTGATGCTGGGCTCCGATCTTGCCGCCGGGCAGCGGCCGCAAGGCATTGTGCCGATGGGTGCGTGGCAGGCGGCGGAATCGCTCGGCGACTGGACGCTGGTCGGCTGCACGGTCGCGCCCGGCTTCGAGTTTTCCGGTTTTGAACTGGCACCGAAGGGCTGGACGCCGGATTGAAGGCTACGCGCTGGTGCGGAGCGCTTCGCGGTAGACGCGCGGGCCGTAATGGCTGAGCCGCGGCCGGATCAGCCGCAACGCCGGCAGCAGGATGGCCCCGGCGATCGCGGCTTGCAGCGCCAGATAGCCCCAATGCAACGCGAGCGGTGAGACCGTTGTGATCTGGGCAAGTGGCGCAACACTCGCGATCGCCGACGCGGCGAGGTGACCGATCCCCCAGGCGATGCCGGACATGACGATCCAGGTCAGGAGGCCGGATGCGGCGCGCCGCAGGGTGATGGCTTCCGCAACGCCGATGACAAGGCCGTAGACCATACCCGATATGGCGACCGGCATGGTCACGAGGGCGGTCGCCTGCAGATTCGCGGCGGTCGCGCGCGTCAGCCCCTGCAGGGCTTCAGGCTCCGGAGGCAGGATGAACAGGCTGACGGCGGCAATCGTCAGGCACCATATCGGCATCGAGAACCGTGCAAGCTTCTCGCGCAAGACGACGCCCCGCATGAAGCCGAATGTCAGGCCATAGACCAGCGCCACGATCACCGGCGCTGCCGCTGTTAACTGAGCGGACAGGTGAGACAGGTCGATGGATGGCAGCGATATGTAAGAAGGGTCGAGAGATGGCAGCCGCGACGACGCCTCCGCCAGGGCCGCGATGGCTGCGGAGCACAAAATTTGCGCCGTCGGATAGGCGACAAGCCAGCGCTTCGTTGCGCCCGAGGGGAAACGTGCGTCAGGAATGACGTAAGAATAGGCCATGCACTTCTCCGCACGATCGCCACCGGTATGGGTCGTGCCCGGCCTGGCGCCGGTTCAATGCATCGACGCAGCGGCACATTCTACGCGCGACGATGACCGGACATGAAACCAATTAAGCGTGAGAACAAAACGCAGCGACACACGCGAGCTGCTTTTCGAAGCAGCCGGCGGCCGGTGATACGCAACCAGCAGGACTGATACAGAGACCGCTACGCCAACAAAGCCTTATAACGTGACCCCGAACTCCACGATGTGAGCGGGCTCACATTCAGGCCATGTATTGACCGCCATTGGCGGTGAGCGTCGATCCGGTAATGAAGCCTGATTCGTCCGAAGCAAGAAAGACCACACATCGTGCGATTTCTTCCGGCTCTCCAAGCCGTCCCGCCGGAATATGCGGCAGGATGCTCTTCTCCAGGACATCCTGGGGCACGGCCTTCACCATCTCGGTTGCGATATAGCCGGGGCAAATCGCATTCACGGTGATGCCGCTCTTTGCGCCTTCCTGCGCCAGGGCCTTGGTGAAGCCGATGTCGCCGGCCTTCGCAGCCGAATAATTCACCTGCCCCATCTGGCCTTTCTGGCCGTTGATCGACGATATGTTGATGATCCGGCCGAATTTGCGCGCCCGCATGCCCTCGATGACATGACGCGTCATGTTGAACAGCGAGCCGAGATTGGTGTTGATGACCGCATTCCATTGCTCTGGCGTCATGCGGTGGAACATGGTGTCGCGGGTGATGCCGGCGTTGTTCACCAGCACTTCGACCGGGCCAAGGTCGGCTTCGACCTGCTTGATTCCGGCGCCGCAGGCCTCGAAATTCGATACGTCCCATTTGTACACCGGGATACCGGTGGCAGTCTTGAATTTCTGCGCGGCCTCATCGTTGCCACCGTAATTCGCTGCGACCTTGTAGCCGGCGTTCTTAAGTGCCTTGGAGATCGCTTCACCGATCCCGCGTGTCCCACCCGTCACCAATGCAACACGCGCCATGGTCTCCCCCGTTTATGTCCAGGCGATCCTTTCGCCGGAACGACTACACTAGAGACGTAAATGGCCGGGGCAAGCCCCGGCCATGACTTGAGTCAAGCAGTCGCAGGAGAGCGCTGCGACGGAAGTTGCGCCCGTTACGGCCGCTCCACGCACATCGCGATGCCCATGCCGCCGCCGATGCACAAAGTGGCCAAGCCCTTCTTCGCATTGCGCTTCTGCATCTCGTGAAGCAGCGTGACCAGGACGCGGCCACCGGATGCACCGATCGGGTGACCGATGGCAATCGCGCCGCCATTGACGTTGACCTTGGCGGGATCCCAGCCGAGATCCTTGTTGACCGCGCAGGCCTGCGCGGCGAACGCCTCGTTGGCCTCGATCAGGTCGAGGTCCTCGATCTTCCAGCCGGCCTTCTTGAGTGCGGCGCGCGAAGCCGGGATCGGACCCGTTCCCATGATCGAGGGGTCGACGCCGGCATGGGCCCAGGACGCGATCCGGGCGAGGATCGGACGCCCGCTCTTCTGCGCTTCCGAGGCCTTCATCAGCACCACCGCGGCGGCGCCGTCGTTGATGCCCGAGGCATTGGCCGCGGTCACGGTGCCTTCCTTGTCGAAAGCCGGCCGTAGCTTCGCGATCGAGTCCAGGGTCACGCCGGCCTTCGGATATTCGTCGGTGTCGACGACGATATCGCCCTTGCGCGTCTTCACGGTGACGGGTGCGATCTCGTCCTTGAACTTGCCGGCTTTCATCGCAGCTTCGGCCTTGTTCTGGGAGCCGACCGCGAATTCATCCTGCTGCTGGCGGGTGATCTGCCACTGCTTGGCGACGTTCTCGGCCGTGGTCCCCATGTGATAGCCGTTAAAGGCATCCCACAGGCCGTCCTTGATCATCGTATCGACCATGGCGAAGTCGCCCATTTTCACGCCAGAGCGCAGATGGGCGCAATGCGGGGCCATGCTCATGGATTCCTGGCCGCCGGCAACGACGATGTCGGAATCGCCGTTGAGGATCGCCTGGTAGCCCAGCGCGACGGCGCGCAGGCCCGATCCGCAGAGCTGATTGACACCCCAGGCCGGGCTTTCGACCGGGATTCCCGCGGCGATCGACGCCTGGCGAGCTGGATTCTGCCCCTGACCGGCGGTCAGGATCTGGCCCATGATGACTTCGGAAACCTGCTGTCCCTCAACCCCGGCGCGCTCCAGCGCTGCCGCGATCGCGACCTTGCCGAGTTCGTGCGCCGGAAGGTTTGCAAAAGCTCCGTTGAAAGCGCCGACCGGTGTCCGGGCCGCGCCAACGATGACGATATCGTCCTGCATAGTGAGCTCCCTGTCTTCTGGCACCGCAGATAGCATGGCGCGGGCCGCGGCAAAACCTTCGCGGCCATGCGAAACGGCCGGATGCGACCCCCACAAAACGGTGGCTCCGCCGGTTGAAACCGCTTATTTTGATCCCACCGGCCCAGATCCCGGGTCTCAGCGGGCGCCACAAGCGACATCATGGCAAAATCCGACGACCCCATCACGATCAAGAAATACGCCAACCGGCGGCTCTACAATACCGGGACCAGCACCTATGTGACGCTGGAAGACCTGGCGACCATGGTGAAGAACGGCGAAAATTTCGTCGTTTACGATGCAAAGACGTCGGAAGACATCACACGCTCGGTCCTCGCCCAGATCATCTTCGAACAGGAAAACAAGGAAGGTCAGAATCTCCTTCCGATCAATTTCCTGCGCCAGTTGATCCGCTTCTACGGCGACTCCATGCAGATGATGGTGCCGCGCTATCTCGAAGTGTCGCTGGAATCGTTCACGCGCGAGCAGGAAAAGCTGCGGCAGCAGATGGCGCAGGCTTTCGGCGTCGGTGTCGGCGGGGCGAGCCCGTTCGGTCCGATGGAGGATCAGGTTCGCCGCAATATGGAAATGTTCGAGAAGGCCTTCTCGATGTTCTCGCCATTTCCGTTGCGCGACGCGGCTTCCGGCGGGGAAAAGGCCGAGCCGGAAAAGCCCGCAACGTCTTCCGAAGATATCGATGCCCTGAAGCGTCAGATCGACGAGATGCAAAAGCGCATCGACAAGATCAGCGACAAGGGCTGATCGCGGCCGGCGAAGCCGGACTTTGCAATGCGGCGCTGCGCAAGTGCGGTCCTTCGGGACGCTCGAGCCGCGCAAGTCCGATATGCTCGCCTTGCAGATAATCGCAGCCCCAGCTGGCGAGCGTTTGCGCCGACTGCTCGTCCTGCACCCATTCGGCGACCGTCTTCAGTTTCAGACCCTGCGCAAGATCGATCATGGTTCGCACGAAAGTGCGATCGTCTTCGGATCGCATCATGTTCTGGACGAAGGCGCCGTCGATCTTGATCAGATCGACACCGAGCTTGCGCAGGTTGCGGAACGAGGTGTAGCCGGCGCCGAAATCGTCGATGGCAATGCGGGCGCCGAGGTCCTTCACGCGCCGCACGAAGCCGCGGGCATTGTCGATATCGTGTATCGCCGTGGTCTCGGTGATCTCCACGATCAGCCGCTCCGCCACATCCGCGTGCATTCTCAACAGGGATTCGAGGCGTGACCACCAGTCGGGATCGGTGGTCGAGGATGCCGAGACGTTGAGGCTGGCGCGAAGCGCCGGATGCGCCGCCATTTCCTTGATCGCAAGGTCGAGCACGCGCTGATCGAGGAGACGCGCCAGCCCGAGCCTTTCGGCGATCGGAACGATTTCGCTTGCCGGGATCAGCGAGCCGTCGACGTTCCGGATGCGCAACAGGCATTCGTAGAACGCGATGTTGCGGGTCTTTGCATCCACAACAGGCTCGTAGGCCAGCAGGATGCGCCGCTCGTTCAGCGCGGTGACGATCTTGTCGGTCGCCCGGATATTGGCGCGGCGCGTGGCCTCGCGTTCGACATTAGGCTGATAGGCGAGAAACGAACCTGGCCGCTTTTCTCTCGCGCGTTCGAGGGTTTCCTGAGCGCGGGCCAGAATCTCGTCGACATTCGACGCGTGGCGCGGAGCGATCACGCCGCCGATGGTGGCGGTGACGGACACCGGCCCGGCCGTCGTCATCACGATATCGTTGCGGACGGCGGCGAGGAAGCGATGGGCGGCAACGCCGATTTCCTGGGGCGTGCAGGATTTCAGGATGATGCCGAACTTGTTGCCCGAAAAGCGGCCAAGGGCGTCGAGCCCGCGCATGCGGCTTCGCAGGCGTTTGGCGACGACGCTGATCACCTCGTCGGCGACATCATAGCCATAGCCTTCATTGATCCGGCCAAGGTTGTCGACCGCGACGAGCAGAAAGCCGCAGGACGTTTGCGCGACGATTGCCTCTTGCAGGGTTTGGGCAAGTTGCTGGGTGAGGTGCGAACGGTTGATCTCGCCGGTGAGCGGATCAAAGCGCGACAGATAAGTGAGCTGCTCCTCGCGCTCGTGACGATCGTTGATCATGCGGATCACGCCATGGGCCCAGCATGGCTTTCCATCCGCTCCGGCAAACCAACGCCCGGTATCCTCGAGCCACAATTTCGGCATTCGCGGGCCGGAGCGCAGCGCGTACTGAACCTGGTACGGCACGCCGGCGCCCTGATCGGCCTCGGTCGAGCCGACGATTGCATCGAAGCGGGTTT
>NZ_DATMRX010000159.1:0-13209 GCF_035565855.1 Pseudorhodoplanes sp. | reverse complement strand
GTGTCGTCGATCGGGTGGGCCGTACCGGCCGGCCGGTCAGCGTGATGCTGATCGACATCGACCACTTCAAGGACTTCAACGACCGCTTCGGCCACGCCGCCGGCGATGCCGTGCTGCGGCGCATCGCCCGCACCATCATGGTGACGGTGCGGGCGAACGATCTGGTGTTTCGTTTCGGCGGCGAGGAGTTCGTGGTGATCTGCGAGGGGCTCGATTGCGAGGCGGCGCTGACGCTTGGCGAGCGCATCCGCCGCGAGATCGCGACCAGCATCGAAGGGGGCGGCTCCGGCGTGACCGCGAGCATCGGCATCGCCTCGGCTTCAACCGATTGCGCCGACTATGACGCGCTGTTCCAGGCGGCGGATCGCCGCCTTTACCAGGCCAAGGCCGCCGGCCGAAATTGCGTGATCGGCGACGGCACGGCGCTTCCCGAAAACGTGCCCGGCAGCCCGGCGCGGGTCGCCCGTTCAGGTTAAGCCTCGAACGTCTGCCGTCCGCGCCGACGCCGGCCGCCACAATTCTCCATCACAATAATGTCAGCGCGGTCGGGCATGATTTCGAGACCGATGAATGTTTCGATTCTCACCGGCTTGGCCGTGTCCGGCAGCCGACCAAAGGGAGGATTGGGCGATGACGATGACGACGCGCGTTTCGATTGTGGTGTCGGTTGCGATGCTTGCATGGGCCTCCGGCGCGCCCGCGCAGGCTCAGCAAGCCAACGACATGACCTTCTTCGTGACCAGCAGCGGTCCCGGCAAAGGCGGCGACCTCGGCGGGCTGGCGGGAGCGGATGCCCAATGTGCCAGGCTGGCACAGGCGGCCGGCTCGACCGGCAAGACCTGGCACGCCTACCTCAGCACGCAGGGCGAGGGCGCCGTCAACGCCCGCGACCGTATCGGCAAAGGGCCCTGGCGGAATGCCAAGGGCGTCGTGGTCGCCAAGAGCGTGGACGACCTGCACAGCAGCGGCAACAACCTGACCAAGCAGACCGCGCTCAGCGAAAAGGGCGACGTGATCAACGGCCGCGGCGACAGCCCGAACCGTCATGACATCCTGACCGGCTCGACCGCCGAAGGCCGCGCGTTCCCGGCCGGGCAAGACCGCACCTGCGGCAACTGGACCAGCAGCACCACCGGAGCTGCGATGCTCGGCCACTCCGATCGGCAAGGGCTGACCGACGATCCGCCGGCGAAGTCCTGGAACTCGTCGCATCCTTCGCGAGGGCCGGGCGGCGGCTGTACGCAGGCCGATCTGCGCAGCACCGGGGGCGATGGCCTGCTGTATTGCTTCGCGGTGAATTGAAAATCCGTCCGATGGACGCGAGGCCGGGCCACACGCCCGGCCTCGTCGTTTTTGCATTCGCGATCTTGGAGCGTGATCCCGAAAAGCGGGAACCGGCTTTCGGATAAGATCATGCTCAATCAAAAGGATGAGCTTAGAGTCCGATTCAACGCGGTTGAATCGGACTCTAATGCGGATCGGACGCTAATGCGGATCGGCCTGCCGCTTCGCCTTGGGCGGTGCGTGCCGCGCCTCGTACCAAAGCAGGAAAATCCCGGAGCCGACGACGACGGCCGAACCGACGACGAGCCCGAGCGTCGGCATGTCCCCCCAGACCGCGTAGCCGAGAAGCATCGCCCAGATCAGCGACAGGTATTGGAACGGCACCACAGCCGATGTCGGCGCAAGATGAAGCGAGCGCGTCCACCAATATTGACCGATGAGATTCATGCCGCCGTTCGCGGCCATCAGCAAAAAGTCCATCCATGTCGGCACGGCGAAGGCGAACGGTAGCGTCACCGCGTAGAAGCACGACAGCAACAGCAACTGATAGATCGTCAGCGTTTCCGTTGACTCGGTCGAGGTCATGCCGCGCACGCCTGCCGTCACGGTTCCGAACAGGATTGCGTTGCCGAGCGCGTAGATCGCGCCAACTTGAAACGTCTCCGCGCCCGGGTTGGTGACGATCAAGACGCCGAGAAAGCCGAGCCCCAGGGCCGTCCAGCGCGCCGGGCCGACCGGCTCCTTGAGGAAGGCCAGCGAAGCCAACGTGGCAAACAGCGGCGATGAAAAATTGATGGCGGTGGCGCTGGCCAGCGGCATCATGCTGAAGGCGATGAGGAGCAGGCTCTGGGAGAAGAATTGCGACGTGCTTCGCATCACATGCGAGCCCAGCCGTCGTGTCCGCAGGACTGAGAGGCCGAGGGTCGGCAGGATGAAGGCGGAGAACAGGGACAGCGAGACGGCGTTGCGGGCAAACAGCACCTCGCCGACCGGATAGGTGGCGACCAGCCATTTCGAGATGGCGCTCGATATGGCGAAGGTGGCTCCGGCCCCAAGCATATAGAGGATCGCCTGGGGAATCCGCTCCTGCCGCATCGGCGGCTTGGGGTTGCGCCCTTCGATGCTGCGGGTGTCGTCGGCGGTCACGCTGGGCGTTTGATCTGGCTGGAGGCAGGAGAGGAGGGCGTAGCACGCCGGTGCGCCGGCTGGCAGCCCCAAATAAGAATAACTCCGAAGGGCGCGCGCATGGATGTTCGGCGGGCGCTTGGCTCCGTGGGTGCGGGTGCGCCGCGAGGCGCGCGCGTCCCATGATCGCAGCCGCGGGCATGGCCCTTCAATCGCGGGCGTCCTCCGCGATAGGGTTACGATTCCTCACCCGATTGGAGGCCGACCCGATGCAATACGAACTCTATTATTGGCCCGAAATCCAAGGCCGCGGCGAGTTTGTCCGCCTCGCGCTGGAGGAGGGCGGAGCCGACTATATCGACGTGGCGCGCCGCCGCGGTTACGGCACGGATGCGATGCTGCGCCTGATGAATGGGTCGCGATCCAAGCGGGCGCCGTTCGCGCCGCCCTTTCTCAAGGTGGGCAAGCTCGTCATCGCGCAGACGGCCATGATCCTGCATTACCTCGGCCCGCGTCTGCATCTGGTGCCGCGTCGCGAGGCCGACCGGCTTTGGGCCTTGCAGCTTCAACTCACCATCGCCGATCTGGTGAAGGAGATCCACGACACCCATCATCCGATTTCGAGTGCGCTCTACTACGAGGATCAGCGGGCGGCGGCGAAGCGTTACACGCGCGAGTTCTGGCGACAGCGCGCCCCGAAAATGCTCGGCTACTTCGAGCATGTGCTGGAGCAGAGTAGCGGTCCGTATGTGTTCGGCCGGCGGCCTTGCTACGTCGATCTCAGCCTGTTCCAGGTCATCGATGGGCTGCGCTATGCCTTTCCCAAGCGTATGGGCCGGTTCGAGAAGAAAGTGCCGCGCCTGGTGGCGCTGCACGATCGCGTGGCCGAGCGGCCGCGCATCGCGGCCTATCTGCAATCGGAGCGGCGCATCCCGTTCAACGAGTGGGGCATCTTCCGCGCTTACCGGGCGCTCGATGCCTGAGGGCCGCGAGCGGCGGTGTCGCGGTATGGTTTGTCGCATAGTCACCGAGTGTTGAACGCCGTCGGTTCGGCGGCGTGGGCATGAATTATGCTTGGTGCCAAATCGCCGCGAACGACGGCCCCAATCCATCCTTCGCCCGTTCGGCGTGGGCAGCACACGACTGAACGATCATGACTATTTCGAGTGAGAATGGGCCTTGCGCGAGGCGGCTCCCGCTTCTTTACGCCTGCCCGCCGTCCTATGTTGATCCCCACAGGGGGCAAACATGGAGATGGCACATGAGATTCAGTGTCGCACTCAATGCTCTGTTGATCGCAACGGTTGCGTCTCCCGCGCTGGCGGCCCCTCCGAAATACCGGGCCCCGGCAAGGCAGGTCGTGACAACTCCCATGGGGCCTGCCGCCAACGCCTACGCCGCTTACGGTTACGCCCGGCCGTCGGATATCGTGGTGTTCGGCAACCGCATCATCGGCGAAGACCCGGACGTGAACATCCGCACGCAGTTTCTCTACGATCCGGCGGTGGCGGATAACTGAGCGCAACGGCCCGTAATCCCCAACTCCCTTCATGGCGCAAAGCCCGGTTCGCCGGGCTTTGCTGTTTCGGCGCTGTCCCCGATGGCTGTGTCAGCGTGCCGAAGCCCTCCTGTCAGACGGACGCGCCTGACGCGGCCGGCTCGACCGTCAGCGTCGTTTCGACCGGGACCGGATTGCGCAGCGTCGCAATGCCCGGACAGCCGTGAAGCGCGAGCTGTTCGATCTCGCGCAGCTTTTCCGGGGTGGCATTGCTTTTCACGCTGATGGCGATGGTCACCTTCTGGAAGCCGGACGGCGGCGCATCCGGCATCATGTGGCCGCGCACGTCGAACGTCGTGCGGGCGACCGCCTCGAAGCTTTCGTAATCCACGCCCATCTTGGCCGCGTAGAACGCGAACACCGCCGCGTAGCAGCCGACCGCGCCCGACAGCAGATATTCGAGCGGCGTCGGCGCATCGGCGAGGCCGCCGACGTGCTTGGGTTCGCTGATGATGAACTGCTGGCCGCTGTTGCGCGTTGTCACGCGCTCGTTGAGGCGCCCGATGGAGGTCACCGTAACCTCGAGGCTCGATTGCGGGCCTTCGGGGGCGCGCTTCGTCGGGGCGGCGCGGTAGCGGGCCTCTCGCGCCTCGGTGACGGACTTCAACTCGGGAAAGCAGTCGCAGATGGCGGTCATGATGGAACTCCTGTGCGGAGCCATCTTATGCGGAGACGGCAATTATGCCACGGCGCTGCGTTTCAGCCGTCCGCGCGGTGGATCAGCCACAACGGGACGGGAAGGGGCTCGGCGACGATGGATCGGCCAGCCGGCCGTGGGGTTCGGCCGCTCGCGGGCCGGCGCTTCACCGCTTGCGCTTGGCGGGCGTTCGCTTGGCGGCTGTGCGTTTGGCGGGTGTTCGCTTGGCGGCTGTGCGTTTGGTGGGTGTGCGTTTGGCGGGCGTTCGTTTGGCAGACGTGGGCTTCTTCTTGACCGCCTGGCGCTTGCGCGTCGAAGCCTTGCGCTTTTCGGCGCGCCGCAGCTTGGCCCGGTATTCGGCCTGCCGCGCCGCCCGCCGCTCCCGGCATTTGTCGCACTGGCAGCGGGACTTGGTGATGAAGGCGTCGAAATAGTCCTTGCCGTAATCGACCGTGAGCTCTTCGCCCGGCTTGATTTTGCGCCGGGCAACATAAACGATGACACGACCCTTGCGTTCGACCGCTTCGGTGTTCGGTCGGCAGGAGTGGTTGACATAGCGTCCGAGATTCCAGCGCGGCGAGCCGTCGATGGTCCAGCGCGAATTGATCTCGAACATGTAACGGGAGCCGCGCGCCTCAAGCTTGTCCGCCTCCGCATTCGTAATGCGTCGGCCGCGGTACGTGACGATGTACTCGCGCTTCTTGATCGGTCGCGTTGCGAAAAGGCCGAGTCCGGTTCTGGACCGAGCCACACGGAAACAACGTTTTGGCACGGCGCTGCATTTAGGCGAGGATTCGCTTCAGCGCCAGCGTAAACTTCATAGCCCTAAACAATGCGGTGGATGAGTGGGACTATTCATCCGTTGGGGCGTGACGAATACAGGGTGCGATTTCGGGAGAAAAGCATGCCACCGGCCGCATCGTCAGCCGCTGCCAAGGCCGCTTCATGGCCTGAACTGCCTTATGGGGCCTGGCGGGACACCTGCGAGACGCTTCATCTGTGGACCCAGGTGGTGGGCAAGGTGCGCTTGGCGCTGACGCCTTGGCTCAACCATTCCTGGCATGTGACTCTGTATGTCACCGCGCGTGGCCTTGCCACGCCGCCGATGGCGGTCGGCGGGCGCGACCTCGCCATGGAATTCGACTTCATCGACCATGTGCTGTGGTTGCGGACCAACGATGGGCATTTCCGCCAGGTCATGCTGCAGCCGATGACGGTGGCGGCGTTCTACGCCGATGTCATGGCGGCGCTGTCCGAGCTTGGGATTGCCGTGCGCATCGACGAGATGCCGAACGAAATTCCGGGCGCCGTCCGCTTCAGCGAAGACCGTGTGCACGCATCCTACGACCGCGATTTCGCCAATCGCTTCTTCCGCATCCTTCTGCGCTCGCGCGATGGGTTCGCGCATTTCCGCACGGCGTTTCTCGGCAAGGCAAGCCCGGTGCACTTCTTCTGGGGCAGCTTCGATCTCGCGGTGACGCGCTTTTCCGGGCGGACGGCGCCGCCGCATCCCGGAGGCGTGCCGAACCTGTCGGACGACGTGGTGCGCGAAGCCTATTCCCACGAGGTGTCGAGCGCGGGCTTCTGGCCCGGCGGCGGGCCGATCGACTACCCGGCCTATTACTCTTACGCCTACCCGGCGCCGGAGGGCTTTGCGCAAGCGCGCGTGCGGCCCGATGCGGCGTTCTGGTCGAAGGAGCTTGGCGAGTTCATCCTGCCGTATGACGCGGTGCGCACCGCCACAGACCCCGGGGCGGTGCTGATATCGTTTCTGCAAAGCACTTATGATGCGGCTGCGGATCTCGCGAAATGGGATCGTGCCGCGCTTGAATGCACGCTCGGCGTGCCTGGCAAGGTGAGAGCGGTCTGATCCTCGCGCGATCGTGCGCCTCGCCTCGCTCGTTCACGCATCCGTTGCGTTGTATCGCGCGGCGCATTTCGCGTAGTGTCGCGCGCACGAATGACGCATATCGGGAGACTTTCATGGGAGACGCATATCCGAATGTCCGCTTGGCCGCCGTGCAGGCGGCGCCGGTCTGGCTCGACCGCGACGCCACGGCACAGAAGGCGGTGCGGCTGATCGAGGAGGCCGCCGATAACGGCGCCAAGGTCATCGGCTTTCCCGAAGGCTTCGTGCCCGGCTTCCCGGATTGGTATCATTGGTACATGCCGCGCAGCCCGCAGTCGCTCGGCTTCAACAAGGAGCTGTTCAAGAACGCGGTCGAGGTGCCTGGCCCCGTGGTCGATGCCATCGGCGCGGCGGCGCGGCGCACGCGAACCCATGTCGTCATCGGCGTCAACGAGCGCGATCCCGGCACGATGGGAACGCTCTACAACTCGCAGCTTTTCTTTGGGCCGGACGGCGCGCTGCAAGGCGTGCACCGCAAGCTGATGCCGACCTTCACCGAGCGGCTGGTGCACACCTCCGGCGACGGCTCCAGCGTGCGCACCTATGAAACGCCGTTCGGCGGCATCGGTGGGCTGATCTGCGGCGAGAACACCAACAGCCTGGCGCGCTTCGCGCTGCTGGCGCAGCAGGAGCGCATCCACGTCGCCTCCTGGCCCGCGTTCGTCTATCCGCGCCAGTACGACGGCATCGACATCCGCACGCGCTATCACGCCTTCGAGGGCCGTGTATTCGTCATCAGCGCCTGCGGCGTGCTCGACGACGCCTGCCTCGACGCGATGGGACTCAGCGAAGAACAGCGCAAGGCCATTCCCGGTCGCGGCGGCCATTCCGGCATTCTCGGTCCGGACGGCAACTACATCGCGGGGCCGGTCGACGACAAGCCGCAGATCGTCTACGGCGATGCCGACTTCGAGAAGGTGATCGAGGGCAAGCTGAGCCACGACCTCACCGGCCATTACAATCGCTTCGACGTGTTCACGCTGCAGATGCGCACGTCGCCGCGCACCGCGCTCGAGGCGCCGGCGTTGCCCGGCAACGGCTTGACGCTGATTGGCGCCGACGACGAGATCCGCACCTAGCGGCGCACCACGCGGCGAAGCGGCGCCGGGGCGATCGGCGTCGCTTCGCTTCTCTCCTCATCTGCGGCAATCAAGGCTTCACATCGGCGGCTTGGTGCTTCAAATTCGGCGCTTTCCGGATTGAGATCGCCCATGACGCAAAGGACTGACAACCACGATGAACAACGACCATAAGAAGATCGTTCTTCGCATGATCCCTTATGGGATTTACGTGCTGACCGCCGATGACGGCAAAGGCGGCGTTGCCGCCGCCACCGTGAACTGGGTGACGCAATCGGCATTTGCGCCGCCGCTGGTCGTGGTCGCCGTCAAGGCCGACTCCGCGGCCTGCAAGATCGTCAAGGCGGCGAAGACCTTCGCGCTCAACATGCTGGGCAAGGACCAGAAGGCGTTGGCCTTTACCTTCTTCCGGCCGGCCGACGTCAACGGCGGCACGATCAGCGGGCAGGCCTATCGCAAGGGTTCGACCGGCGCGCCGATCCTGAGCGAGGCGCCTGCGGCGGTGGAGTGTCGCGTGACATCGATCATCGAGCAGGGCGACCATCACGTCGTCGTCGGCGAGGTGATCGACGTTCATCTGCACAAGGCCCCGACGGGCCGCCCCGACGCCGCGATTCTGGAGATGAAGGACCTCGGCGACAACGTGTTTTACGGCGGCTGAAAAGGCCGCCCGGCAAGTCCGATTCCGTTCAAGACAGCAAATCCGGGCTGCGAGCCCTGAGGGCTTGATTGCCTTTTGCCGAAGCGATGGCGCTCCGGTTTTGTCTCCGGCAGCCGCCGTGCGATGCGTGGTGGAGCAAGCGGAAAGCGCGAAGGAGCCGTAGCCCGGATTGACAGAAGGTCATCCGGAGTGCGGCTTCATCCGGACTTCGCCCCGCTCAACCGGGCTACGGTTTCTCAGTTCGTCCCCAGGGTGTGAATTCGCCTTCTGGGAAAGAAGCAGCGTTTCCGCTGGACGCCGGGAGCCCAATTGATGATCCGGCAATGGGCCGCGATGAGGTGACATCCCGACTTGTTGCAGATGATATGGCCCGAGCCGTTCTCGTCTTTTGCGAGGGCGGCCGAAGAAATCGAAAGAAGAACAAAACCGGCCATATAAAATGACAGAACGATCCGCTGCATGAGTCCTCACCGCCGTCCGCGGCGTGTGTGTTTGCCCGATTGTCCTTTCGGACAGACCAAATGTGCACGCACCGCTCCATCGGCTTCGCGCGCGCTAACCGCCATGATCGAGCTTCAGCCTGCCCAACCGTGCCGGTTTGAAGGGCGGCCGTCTTGACCCATTTGGGTAAGAGTTGAATACTCGGAATGGTTGTGTTGCCGGGGGCGGTGGCGAACCAGGCGCTGGGGGATGCCGAAAAGCAGGATCGACCGTGCGCCCCTTAATGCGGTGTGCTCGCGGTTTGGGGACGTGGTGATCGATCCGGCCGTCTGGCCGGACCTCATGAGCGAGGTTTGTTTGGCGGTCGGAGCGAGGGGCGCGATTCTGCTCCAGGCCGACCAACGAACTGGCGATGTCCCTTGGACCGAGTCCGTCGCCGATGTGTTCCGCAATTACTTTGCCGACGGATGGCACACACGCGACATCCGGGCGCGCGGGGCCCCGCTGCTGCTGAAGGGCCAGCCCGTCATCACCGACGAGGATGTCGTCACCGTGGAGGAACGGCGGCGCTCGCCGTTCTACAACGAGGCGGTGTTTCCCTTCGGCCTCGAATGGTTTGCCGCGATCGGATTTAACGCCGGTCCGGCGCTGTGGGCGCTGTCGATCCAGCGCACGTCGTCGGAGGGGCCGTTCGAGCATGCGGACCGGCGTTTGCTGGCGACGTTGTCCCGCCCTCTCACCGAAGCGGCGACACTCTCCACCGCCCTCGGCCGGATGGCGCTGCAGAGCGTGACCGATGCCCTCGGCGCGGTGGATCATGCGGCGGCGGTGATCGACCGCGCCGGGAAGGTGATGGACTTCAACAGCCGCGCCGGTGCGCTTTTCGACGCGCATATCAATGTCAGGAACGGGCGCCTTTTCATCCACGATCAGCTTGCCCGGCAAAACTACGACCGATGGGTCGAGCAACTGGGCGCGCATGGGGATGCGCCGCTGACGCAGGATCCGATCGTCGTTCGTCGCGGCAGCCGGTCGCCGGTGGTGCTTCGCATCTTGAGTATTCCGCCCGCGGCGCGAAGCCCGTTCCTCGGTGCGCGTGCGCTGCTGACGCTGTCGGAGGTCCAAGCGCGCAAGGTCCTCAATGTCGATCTCCTGAAACGGGTTTTCGGCTTGACCGCTGCCGAGACGAGACTTGCCGCGATCGTGGGGCAGGGATTGAGCCTGGAGGTGGCGTCGGAAACGCTCGGCGTGAGCCGCGACACCGTTCGCAACCAGCTTAAATCCATCTTCGCCAAGACATCCACCCATCGCCAAAGCGAGCTGGTGGCGCTGATCGCCGGCCTATAGCGCGACGCGGGAATGCGGGCGGCATCTGGCTTTGAACTGGCAGTGGAAACCGGATTGTCTTCATCGGCATGGCCCATTCGGGTCATGTGCGGCATCGAGTCTCTCCCTAGAACATAAGCCATGTGCCGGACCGAGGCTGGGCCGGCCAAGGGGAGGGGCCTGTGAAGAGGCATTGGATTATGGGTGTTGCGGTCGTCCTTTCGACCGCTGGGACGGCATGGGCCGCCGACATGCCGGTGAAGGCGCATTCGGTGTCGGCCGTTCCGCCGGTTACGAACTGGACGGGACTCTATGTCGGCGGCCATATCGGCTATGGCTGGGGTGATGAGAAGAATGTCGCCACGACCGGCAGTGCCAATTTCGCGGCGGGTCATGTTTTCGATCCCACCGACGTGAACGGAATTATCGGCGGCGGCCAATTTGGCGCGAACTTCCAGGTCGGTTCTTGGGTTCTTGGCTTGGAAGGCGAGTATTCCGCGAGCGGTATCGATGGCCGTCGCTCGGAGCCTACCGAACTTAATCCGCAACCCAATCTCCCGCGGACTTCGACGTCGCATCCAGAGGTCGACTGGCTTGCGGATGTCACAGGTCGGGTTGGCTACAGTTGGGGTAATTGGCTTGTTTATGCAAAAGGTGGCGGCGTCTGGACACACACCAAAGGCAGTTCGGTTGTGAGCAATGCGGTCAACGCCGCTTTGGCAACGACTGTCGGCTCTGAGGACCGCTCTGGGTGGCTGGTCGGTGGTGGTGTCGAATGGGCCATCTCGCAGAACTGGTCCGCGAAGATCGAATACAATTACATGGACTTTGGGACGAAAGGGATTAGCCGCACCAACATTACACCTGGCCCCAACTTGGGTAACGTCAACTTGCGGGATTCCAGCCTGACGCTCAACACCATCAAATTCGGCGTGAACTATCGCTTCAACTGGGGCGCGATGTAATCCTCCGATCCGCCCGGCAGCGCGAAGCCCCGGAGCCATGCTCCGGGGTTTTCGCTTTCATCGGCATTGACCCATTCGGGTCATGCACAGCATCGAACCCTTCCGTAGAACATAGGCCGTATGCGGGACCGAGGCGGAGTTGTGGCCGTCGCTTTTCCGGCCGCTGCGTGCGCAAATTGGATTTGAGTTTCAGCACCATCAGATTTCGCTTGGATGACCATTTCAGCCAGGGCGCGACGGAATTCCCCCGGTGTGCCCAACCTGCGAAGCCCCGGAGCCATGCTCCGGGGCTTTTGTTTTTCGTCGGCGGATTGCCACGGCTCGATGCGAGCGCGTCGGCTGTCTGTCAAGGCAGTTCGGAAACCAGCTTGACGAATTCGTCCTCGGCCCAGGCGCGCGCGGTGCGGCTGCGGACGTTGCCCTGTGCGCCGAGCGCCATCGCGAACTTGGCGACGTCGTCGCCGTTCGCGGCGTCGATGAAGAGCAGAAGGTCGCTCGGGCCCGACGTCAGATAGAGGTGCTTGATGTCGACGCCGCACGACCTGGCAAGCTCGCGCGAGGCTTTTGCACGCTTGGGTGCATCCTTGACGTTGCGGATGCCCTGGTCGGTCCAGTTGAGTGTGAGGATGAACAACGGCATGGCTTCCTCCGTGAGGCTCAACCCTCCCGCGCGGACAGGATGGAACGGGGCGCAGGATGCGGCAAGCCGCGCGCGCCTCACCCATCGGCCGTAGCCCGGATGGGGCGACAAGGATGTCCCGCGCTTCACGGATGTGCGCGGCCGCGGATATTGTTTGCGGATATGGGCCGAGGATATGAGTGGCCTTCATCCGGATGGCGTTCGCTCTCCTTGGGAGAGCAACGCATCTCCGCCGTCATTGCCGGGCTTGACCCGGCAATCCATGAGGCGGGGTCCAGCGACCATTCGTAAGAATTTTTGTGTGACGCTCCATTATGGGTTCCTGGGTCGAACCCGGGCATGACGGAGCGCGCTATGGTGCTCGTGTTGAAGGAAGGCTGCTTACGTCTTTAGCATCAGATGCTTGCCACAAGCCGTAGAATTGCAATGTGAGCCAAACCGTCAACGGGGCCGTACGCCGCGCGGCGTTAGGATGTGCCGTCAATAAGGCCTTTATTTTGCAGGTCATTGAATATTGCAGAGATCGAGCTGCTCGCACTTGTACCATCACCGACGAACAACAACCCGCCCGCACGCACCTGCCCATTACCTACCCATAAATTTCGACCCGTGCCGGGTTCTATCAAACGGGCGACGAATGCTGTTTGGCGACTGTAACGATAGATCGGTGTAGCCGTGCCTGAGGTTCGGGTACTTGAAGTTCCCCCTAGAGACACGGTGGACATGTTTCCAAAGTTCGTCACTGTGCCCCTTGCTGAGAAATCACCAACTGTTTGTGCTTGAAAATATGTGCCAGCATATTGCTGCAAAATGCCGCTATCGCCGACGTTAATCGTGAGGACACCATCTACCCGGTTAGATGCAAGACTCTGCTTTATTTCTTCGTTCGTATAGGACCGCGTTGGTGGGAAGAGCGTAAGTGCATCTTCTGCGACGATGCCATGCTTCTTTGCTTCAGTAGCAATGGATACTTGAATGCTGGAGGATAATGAGCTTGGAGCGGCCACATAAGCCACGATATGTGAGATTGGTTTTGTGGGGAGTTGGCGATCCGCATAGCCTTGCATCGAAGTGGTCACGCATGCGGACAGAAAGATTGCAAAACACAATGGTAACAAGCGAATTAAGGACTCCATAGTGCCCCCGAAAAATTCTCAATTTTTAAATTTCTAATGTGAGATTACGCCCACGATACCTAGCGATGCCAGCCCAAGAAACAATAATTTGAGGAAGGCGACGATTGATGTAGCGATATCGTGTGGGCTGATCCATGATCCATTGAGCGCTTGTCCTCCGGATTTTGCTGCGCTTAATCCGGGCTGTGCAAGCCCGTCTCCGCTTGCTGTGGAAGACGGGAAGCGTTCGTGGGTTGTGTTGAGCGAGGCGAAACCCGGCAACATCGGGAGCGATGAGTTTCGTTGCCGGCAATCAAATCGACGATTGGGCTGATCCGCCAACGCCATAAAGGCATTTTGCCACGGCCGTGGCCCGGTCTATAACCCTTCCAAGTTATAGAAAGGCCAGCCATGAACGCCCCCACGCCCAACCCCATCCCCCCCTACAAGCACACGCCGCTTTTCCCCC
>NZ_DATMRX010000158.1:0-3865 GCF_035565855.1 Pseudorhodoplanes sp. | reverse complement strand
CATTGGCAAAGCTCGGCGTCGTGGCCGCAATCTCGTCCATGATCTGCGAGGGGTGGGTGTAGTTCCAGTCGAAGCCGAGGGCGCGCGCCAGTTCCTGCGTCGCCTCCCAGTCCGCATAACGGGCTTTCGGTTCCATCACCTTGCGCACGCGGTTGATGCGGCGTTCGGCATTGGTGAAGGTGCCGTCCTTCTCCATGAAGGTCGAACCCGGCAGGAACACATGGGCATAGTTGGCGGTCTCGTTCAGGAACAGGTCCTGAACCACCACGCATTCCATGGCCGCGAGGCCGGCGGCGACGTGGTGCGTGTCGGGATCGGACTGGAGAATGTCCTCGCCCTGCACATAGATGCCCTTGAAGGTGCCGTCGACGGCGGCATCCAGCATGTTGGGAATGCGCAGGCCCGGCTCGTTGTCGAGCTTGACGCCCCACAGTTCCTCGAAGATGGCGCGGGTGGCATCGCCGGAGATGTGGCGATAGCCCGGCAATTCGTGCGGGAACGATCCCATGTCGCAGGAGCCCTGCACATTGTTCTGCCCGCGCAGCGGGTTCACGCCGACGCCGCGGCGGCCGATATTGCCGGTCGCCATGGCGAGGTTGGCGATGGCCATCACCGAGGTCGAGCCCTGGCTGTGCTCGGTCACGCCGAGGCCGTAATAGATCGCGCCGTTGCCGCCGGTGGCGTAGAGGCGCGCGGCCCCGCGGATGTCTTCGGCAGGCACACCGATATAGTCGGCGATTGCTTCAGGGCTGTTGGCCTCGTCGGCAACGAATTCAGCCCAGTCCTGAAAAGCATCCCATTCGCAGCGCTCGCGTACGAACTGCTCGTTCACCAGACCTTCGGTGACGATGACATGGGCAATCGCGGTGAGCATGGCGACATTGGTGCCGGGCCGCAGGGCCAGATGGTAATCCGCCCTGATATGCGGGCTCTTGACGAGATCGGTGCGGCGCGGATCGATGACGATCAGCCGCGCGCCCTCGCGGATGCGCTTCTTCATGCGCGAGCCAAACACGGGATGCGCATCGGTCGGATTGGCGCCGATGACGACGATGACATCGCTTTCCTCGACCGAATCGAAATCCTGCGTTCCGGCCGAGGTGCCGTAGGCCTGACCGAGGCCATAGCCGGTCGGCGAATGGCAGACACGGGCGCATGTGTCGACATTGTTGTTGCCGAAGCCCTGACGCACCAGCTTCTGGACGAGGTAGGTTTCTTCGTTCGTGCAGCGCGAGGAGGTGATGCCGCCGATGGAGGCGCGGCCGTACTGATACTGGATGCGGCGGAACTCGCTTGCCGCATGGCTGATCGCCTCCTCCCAGCTCACCTCGCGCCACGGGTCGGAAATCCGCTCGCGGATCATCGGCTTCAGGATGCGGTCCCTGTGCGTGGCATAGCCATAGGCGAAGCGGCCCTTGACGCAGCTGTGGCCATGATTGGCCTCGCCGCCCTTGTAGGGGACCATGCGCAGCACCTCATCGCCCTTGACCTCTGCCTTGAACGAACAGCCGACACCGCAATAGGCACAGGTGGTGACCACGGAGCGCTCGGGCATGCCGTGTTCGAGAACGGTTTTTTCGCGCAGTGCATCGGTGGGGCAGGCCTGCACGCAGGCGCCGCAGGACACGCATTCGGACTCCACGAAGTCCTCGTGCATGCCGGGGGTGATGCGGGAATCGAAGCCCCGGCCATCGATGGTCAGCGCGAAGGTGCCCTGCACGTCCTCGCAGGCCCGCACGCAGCGCGAGCAGACGATGCACTGGGAAGGATCATAGGTGAAATAGGGGTTGGTTTCGTCGCGGACCAGATAGTCGATGTTGAGCGATCCGTTGCCCGGCGCGACGTGGTTGCGCCCGTCCAGACCGTAGCGATTCTGTTCAAGCCCGACGGTGGCCGCCACCTTGTCGAACTCGCTCTGGCCGGTGCCGCGCTGTTCATTCCAGCCACTGGGATGATCGGAAACGTAAAGCTCCATCACACCCTTGCGGATGGCATCGAGCCGGTCGGAACGGGTGTGGACGACCATGCCTTCGCCCACCGGCGTGGTGCAGGAAGCGGGCGTTCCGTTGCGGCCCTCGATCTCCACCAGGCAGATGCGGCAGGAGCCGAAGGAGTCCAGCATGTCGGTCGCGCACAGCTTCGGAATCTCGACCCCCGCCTCCATCGAGGCGCGCATGATCGAGGTTCCTTCCGGAACCGTGACCGGCTTGCCGTCGACAATCAGCGTGACCTGCTTTTCGGCCCGCGATTCAGGTGTGCCGTAGTCGGTTTCGTGAACGAGACCCATGTCGAGACTCCCCTTGAAAGCAGCGCTCTTCCGGCGCCGGTTCAGTCTTTGCCTTTGCGTGCCGCGAGCGTATCAGCGACCAGCGCGTTGGCGTGGCCATGGCCGAGGCCATGCGTTTCCTTCAGCCATGCGACAAGCTCCATGTGCTTCTTGCCGGTCTGGCTTTCGATAAGGTCTTTCCAGTGCGAGATCGGCTTTCCGTACTTCTGCTCGATCGACGGAAAGTAGGAAGCCGGACCCCTGACCTTATCCTGCGTCGTCATTCAGCGGCCTCCCGCATCGGCGCCGGCCTGAAATCTTCAGGGAAGTGGGTCAGCGCACTCATCACCGGATAGGGCGTGAAACCACCGAGCGCGCAGAGCGAGCCGAACTTCATGGTGTTGCACAGGTCGGTGACGAGCTCGATCTGGGTGTCCGGCGCAATGCCGGCGGCCAGCTTGTCCAGCACCTCGACACCGCGCGTGGAACCGATCCGGCAGGGCGTGCACTTGCCGCAGCTCTCTATCGCGCAGAACGCAAAAGCGAAGCGCGCCTGCTTCAGCATATCGGCGCTGTCATCGAAGACCGTGATGCCGGCATGGCCGATCAGGCCGTCCTTCGCCGCGAAAGCCTCGTAGTCGAACGGCGTATCGAACAGATCGCGCGGAAAATAGGCGCCGAGCGGTCCGCCCACCTGCACGGCCTTGACCGGGCGGCCGGTTGCGGTGCCGCCGCCGATGTCGTCGACGATCTCGCCGAGCGTCAGGCCGAAGGCGGTTTCGAACAGGCCGGGATAGCGGATGTTGCCGGCGATCTGGATCGGGATGGTGCCGCGCGAGCGTCCCATGCCGAAGTCCTTATAGTAGGCGGCGCCCTTGTCGAGAATGATCGGCACGGAGGCGAGACTGATGACGTTGTTGATCACAGTCGGCTTGCCGAACAGGCCCTTGTGGGCCGGCAGCGGCGGCTTGGCGCGCACCATGCCGCGCTTGCCCTCGAGACTGTCGAGCAGCGCCGTTTCCTCGCCGCAGACATAGGCGCCGGCGCCCTCGCGCACTTCCATGTCGAAGGCGCGGCCCGAGCCCATCACATCCGGCCCCAGGATTTTCGCGCGCCGCGCGATTTCCACGGCCCGGCGCATGGCGGCTATGGCATGCGGATATTCGGAACGGGTGTAGAGGAAGCCTTTGGTCGCGCCGGTGGCAAGGCCGGCGATCGCCATGCCCTCGATCAGCACGAAGGGGTCGCCCTCCATGATCATGCGATCGGCAAAGGTGCCGGAATCGCCTTCGTCGGCATTGCAGACGATGTATTTGCGCACATCATCCGTATCGAGCACCGTTTTCCACTTGATGCCGGTGGGGAAGCCGGCGCCGCCGCGCCCGCGCAGGCCCGATTCCGTCACCTCGGTCACGATCTCGAGGGGAGCCATCGCGGCAGCCTTGCGCAGGCCGGCAAGCCCGCCATGGCGCTCGTAATCCTCCAGCGAGAACGGATCGGTGATGCCGCAGCGGGCGAAGGTCAGCCGCGTCTGGCGCGCGAAGAACGGGATTTTTTCCGGGTCGCCCAGCGCCAGCTCATGTGCGCCGCCGGTCAGGA
>NZ_DATMRX010000157.1:0-13071 GCF_035565855.1 Pseudorhodoplanes sp. | reverse complement strand
GGCCTCGTCCTGATGTTGCTGAAGATCCCGATGCCGTCAGCCGCGGCTAAGGCGGATGCCGGACGTCCGCTCTCCGAGATCGCGCGCCAGCCGAAATTCATCGTCGCCGTGGCCTGTGGCATCGCCAGCTATTCGATGATGAACATGGTGATGACGGCGGCGCCGCTCGCCATGATCGAATGCAATCACAGCATCACCGATGCCGCGCTCGGCCTGCAATGGCATGTGCTCGGCATGTTCGTGCCGAGCTTCTTCACGGGAACCTTGATCGCGCGCTTTGGCGTCGAGCGCGTGATCGCAGCTGGCTTTGCAATCCTTTTGGCGAGCGCTGCGATCAGCATCGCCGGCATTTCACTCTGGCACTTCTGGATCGGCCTTGTGCTCCTGGGTGTCGGCTGGAATTTCGCCTTCGTGGGCGCCACCACGCTGGTCACCCAGACCCACCGGCCGCAGGAGCGCACGCGCGTCCAGAGCTTCAATGACTTCCTGGTGTTCGGATCGATGGCGATCGGCTCTTTCGGCTCCGGCAAGGTCCTCGCGCTGTTCGGCTGGGCCGCGGTCAACGAGATCGTGTTCCCCGTGGTGCTGACGGCGGCCTTGATGCTGGGATGGCTGGTCCTGCGACAGCGGCGCAACCTGGTCTGAACGCGGCGCAACCTTCGCGCGCTCTTGCGGGACGCCGTTTCGCGGCGCAATCTTGAGCAAGGCTGCCGGGCCGTCACTTGGACAGGACTCCCATGCGCATATCAAGCCTGACCTCCGTCATCGCCATCACGCTCTCGCTCGCGGCGGGCCTCACCGCACCGTCGGCGCATGCGCAGGCCTATCCAACGAAGCCGATTACCCTGATCGTGCCCTATGCGGCGGGCGGCAGCGTCGATGCGGTGGCGCGCCTCGTTTCCGACCGGCTGGGCGCGAAGCTCGGCACCAATATCGTGGTCGAAAATGTTTCGGGCGCCGGAGGGGTCGTCGGCACCGCGCGAGCCGCGCGCGCCGCGCCCGATGGCTACACGCTGCTGTTCTCCGTCGAAAGCACGATCGTCATCGCCAAGCTCGTTTCGCCTTCGATCGTGCAATACGACGCCATGAAGGATTTCGTGCCGATCTCGATGGTCGGCTCGTCGCCGCTCGTTCTGCTCGGGCGCAAGGATTTTCCGGCGAACAATATCGCCGAGCTGATGAAGCTCCTGAAGGAGAACCCCGGAAAATACAATTACGCCACCTCGGGCGTCGGCACGTCGCTGCATGTGGCCGGCGAAATGATCAATGCCGAGGGCAAGGTTCAGATGGTCCATGTGCCCTACAAGACGGGAGCGCAGATACCGACCGACCTGATGGGTAATCAGATCGATCTTGCCGTTCTGCCATTGGTGATGGCGATGGCGAATGTGCGCGCCGGCAATATCAAGGCGTTCGGGATCACCGAGCCTCAGCGTTTCCCGCTGACCCCCGATGTGCCGAGCCTTGCCGAACATCCCGATCTGAAAAATGTCTCGGTGACGGTGTGGTACGGCTTGTTTGCGCCAGCCAAGACCGATCCGGCCATTGTCGAAAAACTCTACACCGCGCTGGCGGAGGTCGTGAAGGAGCCCGGCATCGTCGAGAAGCTCAAGGCCTCGAACCTGATACCCGTCGGCAATTCGCCGAAGGAATTCGCCGATCTCCTGAAAGCCGAGAACGAGAAATTCTCCGCGCTGGTGAAGGCGGCCAACATCAAGGCTGAATAAGCGTGCGGGAACCGATCGCGTTCGAAATCCGGCGCCGCGCGATCGAGGCCGCGCAGGGCAGGGTGCCGTTCGACCTGTTGCTGCGCGGCGCACGGATCGCCGATGTCGCGACGATGGAGATCCGCGACGCCGATATCGGCATCGTCGGACCGATGATCGCGAGCGTGCATGCGCCCGGCGCATTTACCGAGGCGACCGAAGTGCATGATCTTGCCGGTTTGATCGTGACGCCGGGCTTCATCGATGCGCACGTGCATGTCGAATCCTCGCACATGCTGCCGCATCGGTATGCCGAGGTCGTGGTGCCGCAAGGCACGACGACAATTTTCTGGGACCCGCACGAACTCGCCAATGTGCTTGGCCTTGACGGAATCCGCTATGCGGTCGAGGCAACGCGGAACCTGCCGCTGCGCTTTATCGTACAGGCGTCGTCCTGCGTGCCTGCGGCGCCCGGCCTCGAGATATCCGGCGCCGATTTCAAGGCCGACGAGATCAGGACATTGCTGAGCTGGCCGGATGTCGCGGGTCTTGCCGAAGTCATGGACATGCGTGCGGTGCTGGAAACCCAGCCGCGCATGATGGCCATCCTTGAAGCCGCGAATGCGTCGGGGAAGATCATCGAGGGACACGCCCGCGGCCTGACCGGGCCTGGCCTGCAGGCCTATCTCGCCGCCGGGATTTCCGCCGATCATGAAATCACATCAGGCGCGGACGCCCTGGAGAAGCTGCGCGCCGGCTTCACCGTCGAGATCCGCGGCTCGCACGACTATCTGTTGCCGGACGTGGTGGCGGCGATCAACACGCTGCCGGTCATTCCGACAAGCCTGACCGTTTGCACCGACGATGTGTTTCCGGATTATCTCGTCGAGCATGGCGGCATCAACGATGTGCTGCGCCGGCTGATCCGCTACGGGCTCGATCCGTTGCAGGCCATCCGCTGCGCTACGATCAACAACGCGATCCGGCTGCGCCGGGACGACCTCGGTCTCGTCGCTGCCGGCCGGCGCGCCGATCTCGTGGCCTTGTCGGATTTGAACGAGGTGAGGGTGGAAGCGGTCTACACCGCCGGCCGCCATGTGGCGCAGGGCGGAAGGATGATCGTGCCATCGCTCGAAGTGCCGCCGCCGCTGGAGAACACCATGAAGATCGGCCGGCTTGTCGCCGACGATTTCCGCATCCGCGTTCCCGGCGTGACCGAGGGGCGCGCTCTGATCCAGACCATCAAGGGCGCGCGCTTCAACTCGTGGAGCGAGATCGAGGTCGAGGTGCGCGACGGCTTTGCGGTGGTGCCGGACGAGCTCAGCGTGATGGCCATCGTGCATCGCCATGGCCGCAACGATCCGCGCCCGTCGCTTTCCGTGATCGAGGGCTGGGGCCGCTGGGGCGGGGCTTTCGCGACCTCCTACTCGCACGATTCCCACAATCTGATCCTGTATGGCCACGATCCGGCGGAACTGGCGCTCGCGGCCAATACGGTGATTGAGATGCGCGGGGGCATCGTCGTCGTGAAGGATCGGCAGGTTGTCGCCCAGCTCGCCTATCCGGTCGCCGGCATGCTGTCTCTCGGGAACCCGGCGGAGGTGGCGGCGGCGCATGCGCGGATCGTCGAGGCGGCGGGCCGGATCTGCGCCTGGCAACCGCCGTATCGGACCTTCAAAGCCCTGAGCGGACAGTCGCTTGCCTGCAACCCCGGTCCCCACCTGACCGATCTGGGGCTGACCGATGGGACGACCAAGGAAATCCGGCCCATCCTGATCCGGCCGATCTAAGCCGGCATTTGCCGGCGAAAGGCCCTCAAACCTGCAAAAATCGTCGGGAATCCAGCCGTTTGCCCGGTTGCTTTGCAGATTCGTTTTTGGCAATGTCCGCGCGATTTTGACCGGGCGGAGGCGATTCCGCGCGCCCGGTGCAAACCAGCGAGCCGGCGTCAGCCCGGCTCACTCCTTATCATCGGGGACTTCTATGACAGCTTTGTGGGTGATCATCGCCTGCGGTTTGCTCGCCGTGGTTTACGGCATCTGGGCGACCGCATCGGTGATGAAGGCGGACGCCGGGTCCGCCAAAATGCAGGAAATCGCCGCCGCCGTTCGTGAGGGCGCGCAGGCCTATCTGAAGCGGCAGTACACGACGATCGGCATCGTCGGCATCGTGATCTTCGTGGTCGTCGGATTGCTGCTGGGCTGGCTGGTTGCCATCGGCTTCGCGGTCGGTGCGATCCTGTCGGGCGCCGCGGGTTTCATCGGGATGAACGTCTCGGTCCGCGCCAACGTCCGCACCGCCCAGGCGGCCGTCAATTCGCTCGCGGGCGGCCTCGAGATCGCCTTCAAGGCTGGCGCGATCACCGGCATGCTGGTGGCGGGTCTCGCTCTGCTCGGCGTCGCTGTCTATTACATGATCCTGACCGGTCCGCTCGGCCTTGCTGCAAACAGCCGCACGGTTGTTGACGCTCTGGTCGCGCTCGGCTTCGGCGCTTCGCTCATCTCGATCTTCGCGCGTCTCGGCGGCGGCATCTTCACCAAGGGTGCGGACGTCGGCGGCGACCTCGTCGGCAAGGTCGAAGCGGGTATCCCCGAGGACGACCCGCGCAATCCGGCGACCATCGCTGACAACGTGGGCGACAATGTCGGCGACTGCGCCGGCATGGCCGCCGACCTGTTCGAGACCTACGCGGTGACCGCGGTTGCCACCATGGTCCTTGCGGCGATCTTCTTCGCCGGACAGCCGGCGCTGTCGAGCATGATGATCTATCCGCTCGCGATCGGCGCGGTGTGCATCATCACCTCGATCGTCGGCACCTTCTTCGTGAAGCTCGGCGCCAACCAGTCGATCATGGGCGCGCTGTACAAGGGCCTCATCGCGACCGGCATCCTGTCGCTGATCGGCATCGCGCTCGTGACGCATCTGCTGCTCGGCTTCGGCACGGTCTTCAAGACTGGCGGAGGCGTGACCTTCACCGGCATGTCGCTCTACATCTGCGGCATCGTCGGTCTCGCCGTCACCGGGCTGATCATCTGGATCACCGAATACTACACCGGCACCAACTTCCGTCCGGTGAAGTCGATCGCCGAAGCCTCGGTCACCGGTCACGGCACCAACGTGATCCAGGGCCTCGCGATCTCGATGGAAGCCACGGCGCTGCCTGCGATCGTCATCATCGCCGGCATTCTGATCACCTATGCGCTTGCCGGCCTGTTCGGCATCGCGATCGCGACCACCACGATGCTGGCGCTGGCCGGCATGATCGTCGCGCTCGACGCCTTCGGCCCGGTCACCGACAATGCCGGCGGCATTGCGGAAATGGCCGGATTGCCGAAGGAAGTGCGCAAGTCGACCGACGCGCTCGACGCTGTCGGCAACACCACGAAGGCCGTGACCAAGGGTTACGCCATCGGTTCGGCGGGCCTCGGCGCGCTGGTGCTGTTCGCGGCGTATAACGAAGACCTGAAATACTTCATCGCGTCCAAGACGCCGTATTTCGTCGGCGTCAGCCCGGACTTCTCGCTGAACAACCCGTATGTAGTGGTCGGCCTCCTGTTCGGCGGCCTGCTGCCGTACCTGTTCGGTGCGCTCGGCATGACCGCGGTCGGTCGTGCGGCGTCTTCCATCGTGGAAGAGGTGCGTCGTCAGTTCCGCGAGAAGCCGGGCATCATGCAGGGCAAGGACAAGCCGGATTACGGCCGCGCTGTCGACCTGCTGACCAAGGCTGCGATCAAGGAAATGATCGTCCCGTCGCTGCTGCCGGTGCTGTCTCCGATCGTCGTCTATTTCGCGATCTACTTCATCGCGGGTGGCGGCGCGGCCGGCAAGTCGGCGGCCTTCTCGGCAGTCGGCGCCATGCTGCTCGGCGTGATCGTGACCGGTCTGTTCGTCGCGATCTCGATGACTTCGGGTGGCGGCGCCTGGGATAACGCCAAGAAGTACATCGAAGACGGCCACTTCGGCGGCAAGGGTTCGGAGGCTCACAAGGCCGCCGTCACCGGCGACACCGTGGGCGATCCCTACAAGGACACCGCGGGTCCGGCCGTGAACCCCATGATCAAGATCACCAACATCGTGGCGTTGCTGCTGCTGGCGATCCTCGCGCACTGAGGCTCGCGCACGGCCAAAACGACGAGAGCCCCGCTTCGGCGGGGCTCTTTCTTTTGGGAGGCAGATGCCAGAAAGGCCGCGCCTAGTTCTGCATCCCGATGATCTTGAAGAGATAGGTCAGGTACGACATCTCGTTGCCGCCGGTCGGGGTGGTCTTGCTGATGAAATCGAAGACCTTGCCGTCCTTGATGCCGTAATCGGCGAGGCGGGTCACCCGGCGATCCTTGTCGAAATAGACCGCGATCACCCGTTGATCGACCACCTTCTGCGGCATGAAGGCCGCGGCTTTCTCGGCGCGCTGGGAGATGTAGTAGAAAACCTCACCGGTCACGGTCGCGACGGTCGAGGGTGTGCCGAGAACGATCAGCACCTGCTCCTGGCTGGACCCGAGCGGAATTTGCTCGAGTGCGCCTTCGGGCACCACATAGCCGCGCTGGAACGTCTGCTGGGTCAGGCTGGCGCCGCAACCCGGCAGCGCCAGGGCGCAGGCAATCGCCAGCATCGCGGCGCCCGCATTGCGGTACAGCGGCGACCCGGACCGGAGGCGGCACTTCGGCATCATATCGTTTGACTAACCCCCAACACGGCGACTGCAAATGCGGCGCTGGCGATCCATGCGGACCGGGCCTAGAACACACGCATGTTGAGCATATTTCGCCGGAACCCCCGAGCTTCTACCATCGAGGCGCTCTATGGCGCCATCGTGGCGCAGGCGCGCGCGCCTGTCTTCTACCTGAACTATGGCGTTGCGGATACCGTTAACGGCCGTCTCGACCTGCTGATGCTGCATCTCGCGCTGGTCTTCGAGCGGCTGTCCCGCGGCGGGGCCGCCGACAAGGCGGCGGGCCAGGCCGCCTTCGATCGGTTCTGCCAGGACATGGACGACCATCTGCGCGAGCAGGGGGTCAGCGACCTCAAGGTTCCAAAGGACGTAAAGCGTCTGGCATCCGCTTTTCTTGGTCGCTATCGGGCCTATATGTCCGCAGTAAAAGCCGGTGACCAGGCGGCCTTGCGGCAGGCCCTGCGACGCAATGTGTATGCCGACGCGGAGTCGCCGGCACTGGGAGCGTTGCTTGCGTATGTTGAGTCCGCCGCGGCGATGCTGAACCGGCAGGATGCGGCCTCAATCGCGGTTGGCCGCATCGAGTGGCCCGATCCCGTGACACTGTCTTGAGGATGTCATGACCGCAAACGATCTGCCCTGGAGCCGGCGCGTCACGCTGGCCGACGTTCCGGAAGAGGGCTTGCACATCGCGATGGAGGCTGATTCCGACGTGCGTGCCACGCTGGCGCGGACCGCGAATTTGCGAGATCTGCCGCGACTGGAGGCGAGCTTCGACCTGCGGCGGAAGGGGGCGGGGCTTCACATCTCGGGTGAAGTCACTGCGTTGGTCTGTCAGAACTGCGTCGTGACCCTCGAGCCGGTCGAAACGAATCTTCACGAGGCCTTCGACCTGATGTTTGCGCCCGGACCGTCCGACACCCTGGGCGACGCCGCCCGGGAGGCCTCGTTCGGCATGACGGATGCGGACGAGCCCGAGCCGCTGATCGGCGGCATGGTTGATCTCGGGGCCGTCGCGACCGAATATTTTCTGCTGGGAATCGATCCGTATCCGCGAAAGGAGGGCGCCATTTTCGAGGAAAGGACGGTCGGTGAGCCCCCGGAGAGCCCGTTTGCCGCATTGGCTTCGCTGAAGAAATCCGCGCCGGAAGGGACATAGGCGATGGTTGTATCCGTTCCAGCACAGGCTATGGTCCGCGCACTGCTTTCCACTGCCTTCCTGTGACCCGACGCCTCCGCTAAACTAGGCACATGCCAGACAAGGTTCGCATCGCGCTGGATGCCATGGGGGGCGACCATGGCCCGGCGGTGGTTATTCCGGGCGCCGCGCTCGCGCAGGCGCGCCATCCGGACACCGAGTTCATTTTCTTCGGCAAGGAGGCCGAGATAGCGGCGGTGCTGGACGCGCATCCGAAGCTCAAGGCGTCGTCGCGGGTTGTTCACACCGACGTCGCCGTGAAGATGGACGACAAGCCAAGCCAGGCTCTGCGTCAGGGCCGCTGGAAATCCTCGATGTGGCTTGCCATCGATGCGGTGAAGAAGGGAGAAGCCGATGTAGCGGTGTCGGCTGGCAATACCGGTGCGCTGATGGCGATGGCCAAAATCCATCTGCGCACCATGGCGGGTATCGAGCGCCCGGCCATCGCGGCCATTTGGCCGACGCTGCGGGGTGAATCGGTTGTGCTCGATCTTGGCGCCAGCATCGGCGCGGACGCGCAGCACCTGATCGACATGGCCGTCATGGGCACGGCGATGGCGCGCATTCTCCTCAATATCGACCGGCCGACCGTCGGCCTTCTGAATATCGGGGTAGAGGAAATTAAAGGATTGGATGAAGTGCGGGAAGCGGGACAAATACTGCGCGAACGTGTGCTGCCGCACCTGCGCTATACAGGTTTTGTCGAGGGCGACGATATCGGCAAGGGGACGGTCGACGTTGTCGTCACCGAGGGTTTCGCCGGCAATATCGCGCTGAAGGCAGCCGAAGGCACCGCGCGTCAGATTGCCGGATATCTCAAGGCTGCGATGAGGGAGACCGTCTGGACGCGCCTTGGCTACCTGTTCGCACGTGGCGCCTTCCGCAAGCTGGCCGCCAAGATCGATCCGAGCCGGTCCAACGGCGGAGTGTTTCTCGGACTGAATGGGATCGTGATCAAGAGCCATGGCGGCGCCGATGCCAACGGCTTCTCGGCCGCGGTCGATATCGGCTACCAGATGGTCCGCAACGATCTGAGGGCGAAGATCGAGCAGGCCCTGGTCCCTGAGGCGCGTGTTACGGCTGCAGCACCGGTGGCCGGAGTCGCATCGTGATGGTGCGCTCCGTGATCGTGGGGGCCGGCTGCTATCTGCCGGAGCGAACCCTCACCAATGCCGAACTGGCCAGCATGGTCGACACCTCGGACGACTGGATCGTGCAGCGGACCGGAATCCGCGAGCGGCACGTCGCGGCGGAGGGCGAACTCACGTCCGATCTCGGGATCAAGGCGGCGCGGGCGGCGCTGGCCGATGCCGGTCTGGAGCCCAAGGATATCGATCTGATCGTTTGCGCCACATCGACGCCGGACAATACGTTTCCGGCGACCGCGACCACGATCCAGGCGGGTCTTGGCATTACCGGCGGGTTTGCGTTCGACCTGCAGGCGGTCTGCTCGGGCTTCGTCTATGGCCTCGGGACGGTGGACAGCATGCTGCGCGCCGGTTTGGCGAAGCGCGCCTTGCTGATCGGTGCCGAGACTTTCTCGCGGATCCTCGACTGGACCGACCGGACCACCTGCGTACTGTTCGGCGATGGCGCGGGAGCGGTGGTCATCGAAGCGCAGGAGCAGCCGGGCGCGATGACCGACCGGGGCATCCTGACGACGCATCTGCGCTCGGACGGGCGCCACAAGATGAAGCTCTACGTCGACGGCGGGCCGTCCTCGACGCAGACCGTCGGACACCTGCGCATGGAGGGCAAGGAGGTGTTCAAGCACGCCGTGTCCATGATCACCGATGTCATCAAGGACGCGTTCAGGGCGAGCGGATATACCGCCCATGACCTCGACTGGTTCGTACCGCACCAAGCCAATCGCCGCATCATCGACGGATCGGTCATCAAGCTCGGCCTCGATCCCGCCAAGGTGATCATCACCGTCGACAAGCACGGCAACACGTCGGCGGCCTCGATTCCGCTCGCGCTCTGCGCCGGAATCGCGGACGGACGGATCAAAAAGGGTCATCTGGTGATGTTCGAAGCCATGGGCGGCGGCTTTACCTGGGGCGCTTCTCTGGTCCGGATGTAAAAAATTACCAGCCGTACGCAACGGGCCAAGGGCCGAACCTCGCGTGACCGACCCGTGGGCAAATCATTCGGCTTGCCCGGCTTTCTTCGGTTGACCGTGGAAAAGTAAGTCCATATCGTCTTGTAAAATAAGAAGGATCGCCGAGTAGGGGCTGAAGGCGATGGCGGCTAAAACGGTAACGCGTGCTGATTTGTGTGAGGCGGTCTACCAGAAGGTGGGCCTGTCGCGCACGGAGTCTGCCACCCTGGTCGAGCAGGTACTCAAGGAGATTACCGACTGCCTGGAGCGTGGCGAGACGGTCAAATTGTCCTCGTTCGGGTCCTTTGTCGTGCGAAAAAAAGGCGAGCGGGTCGGCCGCAATCCCAAAACGGGAAAGGAAGTCCCGATTTCGCCGCGCCGGGTCATGGTGTTCAAGCCATCGGCGATCCTCAAGCAGAAGATCAATGGCGACAGCGGTCCGGACGTCGCCGACGACACTGACACACACTAAAAACGGGGCTTGGTAGCATCGGTGGACAAGGCGCCCGACGCATTTCGCACGATCAGCGAAGTCGCCGACGATCTCAAAGTGCCGCAACATGTCCTGCGGTTCTGGGAAACGCGCTTCAGCCAGATCAAGCCGATGAAGCGGGCGGGGGGGCGCCGCTATTACCGGCCCGATGACGTCGACCTGTTACGCGGCATTCACCACCTTCTCTATGGCGAGGGCTATACGATCCGCGGCGTGCAGCGGATCCTGCGCGACCAGGGCTCCAAATTCGTGCAGACGGTCTGGCAACCGGGCGCCGAGCAGCCCAATCACGGTCCGGTCGACGATGATGACGATCTGCCGGAAGAGGAGGTCGTCGCCGAGGCGGTTCCGAGATCCGCACCAACGCCGCGACCGCAACCCGCGCCGGCTGCCATTCGGGTGCAGATGTCCCGCGAGGACCTGCGGCGCCTGCAATCCACGCTGTTCGAACTGAGCGAATGCCGCCGCCTGCTCGATCTGGCGATGCAGAAGACCGATCAATAGAATTTCGCGCGCGGAGCGCGGAGACGTGACCTGCGTCCCGATCCGTCAGGAGGCGTTGGCGCTCTGCGGCTTTTTCCCGCCGCGATAACCATCGTTTCCCTCGCGGCCCTTGACGATCCGATGAACGAAGCGGTGCATGGGTTCGTTCCGGCGCAGCGACTCCACCGCGGCCGCCGCCGCCCGAAACGCGGCCACCTTGGCGGCATCGAGCGTCGGATGAACGCCCGGAGGATGTTGCGGCAGGCCGAACCCGCGCAGCATCGCATTGATCGCGGCAATATCGTTGCGGCGTCGTACCTCGTCTGACCTCCAGGCGAGTGACAGCGAGATCGAACAGGCGTCCGCAGTGCGCGTCCAGTGCGGCCATTGATAGGGGACGAATACCCCGTCCCCGGCCTTCAGCCTGTAGGTCGTGCATTTCTTGTCGAACTCCGCCCTGTAGGACAGGTTGCGATGCTCGATGGCGCCTGCTTCCAGCGCTCCTTCCGACGCGATCGATCGATCGCGATTGTCATAGACGTGGAAGAATGTGTCGCCGTGGATCTGGAAGAAGAAGGTTTCTTCGGCATCGGCGCGGAACGGTGTCATCGCGTTGGCCGATGAGACGCAGATGACGCCGCGAATGTCCTCGAAGCCGGCCGCCTTGAGGCTGTTGTAACCGCGCGCCTGCGCGACTTCCATCAATGCCGCTTCGATCAGCCGGCGACAGGCCGGATCCTGCTCGACCGATCTCAACACCAGCGAGGCGCCGGCGGTCTCGATGGTGTGGATGATCTCCTCCGGTTCAAGGTCGATCGTGGGCGTCGTCTCAGGCCGCCGGCTGATCGCTGTGTTGCCGGCGTCATAGTCCAGCCGGCCGCGCGGCAAATTGCGCGCGAGGTCTGCGAGTCTCGGAAGAGTCAGAAGCGGATTGTCATAGAAGCGATGCTTGAGCCCGAATGGCAGATGCGGAAATTCATGCGTGAGCGCCGCCATATCGGATGGCTCGAAGAATTTCATCGCAACTTCTCCTTGATGCGTCGGAGGGTCCTCGCAAGATCGAGGGCGCGATAACGCGCGACGATCAGCGCACGGATTGCGCTGGCATAGGGGTCGCGTGGATGAAGCGGCACGAACACGTCGGCGATCGGAATGCGCTCGCGCCAGATGTGATCGATCATCGGGTGTTCGCCGTCCGCGGTTGAATCGGCGAACGAGATCGCCGGGTCCGCGCACAGATATCGGGTCAGGTCGAGCGTGAGCTGGACGCCGGGCGACATTCGCGCTTCGGTTTCGTCCATCGCGATCTTGAAGAAGAAGGCCCGGCCGCCGTCGCGCAGGATCAGGCCGGCGGCGAGAGTCTTTCCATTGCGGTTGAGACTTGCCACCTGGAAGTGACCGCGTGCCGCGAGCGGCCCTGCGGCTTGGCGGATAAAGGCGGCATCGCCAGGATGCTGGATCAATGCGGTGCCGCGTTCGCCCTTCCAGCCCTTCGCCTCGAGAGCAAGAAAAGCTTCAAGGGCAATGCCAACTTCATCAGGCGCGGACGCGACGTCGAAGTGCACGGGGCCTGCGTCCTCGAGGCGATTGCGCTGGCGGCGGAGTTCCTTGAGCTTCTTTCCCGAAAGCGCCTCGCGCAGCACCACCTCCGGGTCCTGCGTGGCGTCGAGTCCCGCCCGGCGGAAGCTCCGCAATGGTTCGGCCTGAAGGTGGCGCCGCTGGAGTGCCGTCAGCAACGACTCCCAGGCCGGGCCTTCGGTCGGGATGGTCTGCAGGAGCAGCGCGCGGGCACCGGATTGGCGCGCCGCCTTGATCAGATGCGCGGCGGCATCGACGGCGTGCTCCCGATCGAGGAGCGGAGCGGAATAGGGCGCATAGGCATTCCACGAGACCAGCAGCGGGACTGGCAATCGCAACGCGCGAGCCGCCCAGCGCACTGGCAGCAATCCAACGAGCCGCCGCGCGTCGGCGTCGCCGAATGCTGCCAGCGCAAGCGCATCCCCTCGGCCGCGGGCGTGGCGAGCGACGGCCAGCGCCCAGTCCGGCAGATAGCAGGCATTCGGCTCGATCGCGTGCGCGGCGAGAGCGGACCAGTCCTGAACAGGGATGGAGTCGATCGGCACCAGCCGGTCGGTCGCGCCGCGCTCCATGCGGGTGTGCGGTGACGCGAGCGTGGATGAGACGTTGACCTGATCCGCGGGGATCGGGGCACTCATGCGATGGCCTGACGTCATGAACGAAAGTCAGGCCTTCAATAGGCCGCAGGCGTGACCACAGCCTTTAATTGTCGTGCGCAGAAGCGGCTTTGGCTTTCGAGGGTTAACAAACGCTAACCTGATCTCAGGAAGTCGGCATCCGGCCCGGCAAAAATGTCACTTACGAATTGCTAACGCCAATTGGGGCCGAAATTCCCCGCAT
>NZ_DATMRX010000156.1:0-17890 GCF_035565855.1 Pseudorhodoplanes sp. | reverse complement strand
GGATTGCCATAGACCGCGGCGGTGGACGAGAAGATGAAATGCTTCACGCCGCCCTTCACCGCGGCCTCGATCAGGGTTCGCGAATTGGCGGTGTTGTTCCGGTAATAGCCGAGCGGATCGGCGACCGAATCCGGCACCACGATCGAAGCGGCGAAATGGATGATCGCATCGATGCCGTGTCGGGCGATGATCTGGCGCGCCAGCGCCTCGTCGCCGGTATCGCCCTCGTAGAGCGGCACGCTGTCCGGAAGCGCCCAACGAAAGCCCGTGGACAGGTTGTCGAGCACCACCGGCTGCTCGCCCGCGTCGAGCAATTCGTAAACCATGTGGCTGCCGATATAGCCGGCGCCGCCGGTGACGAGCACGGTCATGGACGGGAGGCTCCGCAAAACATCTGGCGGCACCATAGGCGACAGCCATGAAAAATGAGTAATAAGGGGCAGCTTCCCCGCCGCTCAGGTCCCGCCTTGACCGATCTCGACGTCATCATCCCGAACCTGCACTGGAACTATACCGGTGTCACCGCCACCAACCGCATGATCGCGCCCCGCATCGCGCGGCTTGCGAATACGCGGTGGTTCGGACCGGATGCCCCCGACGGCATCGCGACCATGCGGCTGTCCGAGGTTCTGGCGCTGCCGTTCAAGGGACGGCGCCGGGTCGTCTGGCACGCCCGCCGCAACAACGAGATGATGCTCGGCCTCTTGCTCAAATGGCTGGGCTGGCCGCTGAAGCTGGTCTTCACCTCCGCGGCGCAGCGTCACCACACCTGGATCACGCGTTTTCTGGTGTCGCGGATGGACGCGGTCATCGCCGCGAGCGACGCGGCCGCGTCCTATCTCCATGTTCCGGCCGAGGTGATCCTGCATGGCGTCGATACGCAGCGCTATCGCCCGCCGACCAGCCGCGAGGCGGAATTTGCGATCAGCGGCCTGCCGGGCAAATACGCGATCGGCTGTTTCGGCCGCGTGCGGCATCAGAAGGGCACCGACGTTTTCATCGAGGCGGTGTCGCGGGTGCTGCCGCGCTATCCGGATTTCAGCGCGGTCGTGGTTGGCGCTGTGGACGATGCCGCCTTCGAGGCGGGGCTGAAACAGCGCGTCGCGGAAGCCGGGATCGCCGACCGCGTGCGGTTTCTTGGCGAGCGGCCGATCGACGAGGTGCCGCTGTGGTTCCGCCGGGTCTTGATCTACGCCTTCACCTCCCGAAATGAGGGCTTCGGCCTGACGCTGCTGGAAGCGATGGCGTCCGGCAATGCGCTGATCGCCGCCCGCGCCGGCGCCGCCGAAGCGGTGGTCACCGGCGGCCAGATCGCACTCCTTGTTCCGCCGGGCGACGCCAATGCCCTGGCGGCTGCGCTGGAAGGGCTGATGCGCGATCCGGCGCGCGCCGCCGCCATGGGCCAGCGCGCGCGCGATTATGTTGCGGCGCATTTCAGCGTCGAGGCCGAGGCGGAAAAATATGTCGCGGTCTATCGGAGGGTTCTCGGCCGCGAGCTTGCGCCGGCGCCTGCAGACAGCCTGCAGTCGCCATAGCCTCGCGCTGGCCCAGCGCCGCGTTGCGCTGCGCACGCGCGAACAAACGCAGCGAAATTGATTCGAAACCGAACGATCGCTGCTGCATTGCGCAAACCAAGTCACGCATTGGTGACGATGTCTTCACAAAAATGACAAGCGCGCTGGCTAACGCTCTACCAGCAACGACAACAAAAAATGGAGGAGAGGATGACAGAGCGTTCGGCCCTGAATCTGTCGACATTCGGCGCCTTGCCTTGCGCGCAATGCGGTACGCGTCTGAGCCGGCCGGTCTGGTCGGAGCCGGTCAACCAGCGGCAGGTACGCCACCTCTGGAATTGCCGGGATTGCGGCTACGTGTTCGAGACGATGGTGTTCTTCTGCGAGGACGCTTCAGCAGAAGCATCTCCACCGCTCGCCGCCTGATACCCAGCACGGCGATACGATCAAACGCCGCCTGCGACTGCAGAACAGCCCACGCGACACGCCCAGCTCCCGGTTATTGCGCACCATGCGACTGGGTCGTGTGGGCCAAAGCCCAAAGTTGCATTGGCTTCCGGCTTGGACCATTGAAGTCCCGGACAATGAACGACGGCGCAAACGCCGCATTCGGGACAATGGCTGCGCATTGCGCTGCTGAGGGAGAAGTCGGATGGCTGCCAAGACTCTGGAAGACGTATTGCAGAGCGTGAAGAATCCGGTCGAGCTGTTGCGCAATCAGCAGACCGGTCCGAACGTTTATCCCGGTGTGCCGGCGGAATACACCAACTGGCGTGACGAGCAGCAGGCCTGGCAGAACACCTGCGTTCTCTTCAATCAATCCTATCATATGGCGGATCTTGCGGTCGAAGGACCCGATGCGCTGAAGCTGCTCTCATATCTGTCGATGAACAGCTACAAGGGCTTCGAACCGAACAAGGCCAAGCAATTCGTGCCGGTGACGCCCGAGGGCTATGTGATCGGCGACGTGATCCTGTTCTATCTCGCCGAGAACAAATTCAATCTCGTCGGTCGCGCGCCTGCGCTGAACTGGATCATGTTCCATGCCGCGACCGGCAAATACGACGTGAAGGTCGAGCTCGATCAGCGCTCGGCCCTGCGTACCGACGGCAAGCGCAAGTCCTATCGCTTCCAGGTGCAAGGCCCCAACGCGATGAAGGTCATCGAGAAGGCGATCGGCAAGAAGCCGGAGGAACTCAAGTTCTTCAACATGACCGAACTCACCATCGCGGGAAGGAAAGTGCGCGCCTTGCGTCATGGCATGGCCGGCCAGCCGGGATGGGAATTGTTCGGTCCATGGGAAGAGGGCGAGGAGGTGCGCCAGGCGCTGATCAAGGCCGGCGAGGATTATGGCATGCGTCTCGTGGGTGGACGCGCCTATTCATCGAATGCGCTGGAGTCCGGCTGGATTCCGTCACCCTTGCCCGCGATCTATACCGGCGAAAGCACCAAGGCCTATCGTCAATGGCTGCCGGCCAGCGGCTATGAAGCCAACGCCTCGATCGGCGGCAGCTTCGATTCCGACAACATCGAGGATTATTACTTCACGCCCTGGGACATGGCCTATGGCGGCTTCATGAAGTTCGACCATGACTTCATCGGCCGTGAGGCGCTGGAGAAAAAGGCCAAGGAGCCGCACCGCAAGAAGGTGACTCTCGCGCTGGAAAACGAAGATGTGACGCGCGTGCTCGGCACCCAGTTCCAGAAGCACAATCGCGCCAAGTTCATGGACTGGCCGTCGGCGGTCTATTGCATGCACCCGTTCGACCGCGTGATGGTCGACGGCAAGACCGTCGGCCTCTCGACCTGGATCGGTTATTCGTCGAACGAGGGCAAGATGCTCACGCTCGCGGTGATCGATGAGGAATATGCCGAGTACGGCACCGAGGTGATGTTCCTGTGGGGCGAGGCCGATGGCGGCTCGCGGAAACCCACGGTCGAACGCCATATGCAGACGGTGATGCGCGCTGTCGTCAGCCCGTCGCCCTATGTCGAAGTGGTGCGCAAGGCCTACGCGCCCGGCGGCTGGCGCAAGGCGGAGTAGCGTTCACGCTGCACCGGCCGGGGAGCTGCATCGTCATCGCCCGCGAAAGCGGGCGATCCAGACACGCATCAACGCGCAGATGTACTGGATGCCCCGCTTGCGCGGGGCATGACAGAGAGATTGCGCGAGCAAAGACAGCTACGTCGCCTTCCCCTTGGCATGCAGGATCAGGATATCGCGCACCGCCCGATTGAGCGGCGTCGGCACACCGGCCTGTGTGCCGAGATCGACGACGCCCCCATTCAGCCAGGGCAGTTCCAGCGGCTTGCCGGATTGCAGGTCGTGATACATCGACGCGATCATGCCGTGCGGCAAGGTGTCAGCAAACTTGATCTGCTTCTCGGCGAAATCGGTCGCGAGTGCTACGCCGCGCGCGCGGCCGACAGCAACGATCTCCTTCATCAGGTCGAGCAGGAATTGCCGCGTCAGTGCGTTCTCGCGGATCTCGCCGATTGTCGCGCGCATCGATGTCGTCGCGCCCGCGACCGAGGCGAGAAACACGAATTTCTGCCAGATCACCAGATTGATATCGTCGCTGATGTTTGCGGCGATCCCGCCCGCCACGCAGGCGCGATGGAAATCCTCGACGCGCCGTGACTGTCTGCCGTCGAACTCACCGAAGGCGAGCCCTTGCATGGTTCCGGTCTGCGTGATCACGCCCGGCGCCGTGATGGCGGCCGACACATAACTCACGCCGCCGACCAAAGCGCCGTCGCCGACGATCGGGCGCAGCATGTCGTCCTTTTGCACGCCGTTCTGAAACGAGATCAGGCCTGTCTCCGGCCCGATACACGGCACAAGCGTGCGCGCGGCGCTTTCGGTGTCCCACAGCTTCACCGCGAACAGGATCATGTCGACGCGGCCGGCCTCCGCCGGATCGGAGACCGCGTTGACCTTCGCAAGCGCGATCGGTTCGCTGCCGCCATCGATCTGCAACCCGTTCCTGCGCATCGCTTCGAGATGAGCGCCGCGCGCAACGAACGTGACATCGGCGCCGCCCTTGGCCAATCGAGCGCCGAACAGGCCGCCGACGCCGCCGGATCCCATGATGAGTATGCGCAAGATGATTGCTCCCGCCAATGTGTCCGCAGAGACTTCGCCGCTCCGGCTATAACGAAACGAGGGCCGCAAAGCTACTTGCGGCATGCGCGGGTCACACATGCGCGGCCAAGGCGTTCAAAGGCGAGGGGGTGGCCTGACGGGTGGCGGGCGCCCCGTCATCTGCGCTCGTCAATGCGCAGGACGGCCGGTCGCGCGCGGTTAATTCTTCTGCGACTTTATCTCATCGTATTTGGACAAGGCGCGCTCGAACTTCTCGTTGAACAGCCACATCGCATCGAGAATTTCGCGATAGGTCGCCGAGGTTTTCGCCCTGTCGGCCTGCCCGTAATTGAACATGGAGTTGTTGCGCAGGTAGAACATGATCTGCGGATCTGAAACCCGGTATGCGGCGATGTTGCCGGATTTGATCGCCGACTTTGTCGGCGCGGGAACGATCTGGATCAGCTCGAACAGCTTCAATTGATCGACCGGATCCGGAAATTGCGCCACGACTGTCGGGATATAGTCGAACGTTTCGGCGTGCGCATTCATCAGCGCGTTGCGCACATTGATCCAGTGATTGTACCGGCGGTCGATCTTGCCGACCCGCGCTTCTTCCATGTCGTCGCGCGCGGCCAGCGCCGGATCGAAGGCCGTGATCTGCGGCTTGATCGCGGCCCATTTCCGTTGACCCCTTTGGCTTTCCGAAACGCCGGTCTGGAAGCTCCCCTTGTATTTGTTAGACCGTGCATTGCCGATGTTCTGAGCGCCATTGGTCTCGGCGAAGAAAATGCCGAGGCTGATGCGGCCGGCGATGTTGGCAGTAGCTTCGTCGAGGCCACGCGCGCGGGCAATGGCGGTTCCGAGATCGACAACATCCCTGAAAGGCGTCGCCGAGTGTTGTGCGCCCGCGGGCGGCGCCTGCATGATGGCGAACAGCGAGAGATACTCGTCGATCAGCGGCTCGTTGTCGGCATCGAAATAGGCGGGCGGGATCCTGAACTTGTTCGGCCGGCCGATCCTTGCCGGTATCGCATCGGTGAGATCCTTGTATGCGCTCATCAGGGCATTGCGGGCGCGATAAAGCGCTTGGCCCGGCAGGTTCGGCAGCGGCTCCTTCTTTGTGATCTGCGCGCGCCGCTGGCTGAGGACAGCCTTGAAGTCGGCGAGCGCCTGGTTGTACCGGTTCAGCGCGTCCTGCTGCGGTGCCGTAAGTGCCGGCTGTGCATGGGCGGCAGGCGGCGTGTTAAAGGCGACGATCGCAAGAGCCGCGGCAAGCAGTGCCGCAAGCGCTCGGAGTTTCGCAGCATTGACGATGGGTGTCGCGCCGCCATGTATGCGCAAGGATAATGCCCGCTTGTTGAGTTCCGGCCCTGTCAGAGGGCTGGTGAGTTTACAAAGTCGTCTTACAGATAGGGCGTGCCGTCCTTGTGCACGAACCTGCCGTCGCTGTTTGCGCTTTTCATGTCGATGTCGGAGCAGGTGGTGAGGTCTTCGGGTTGGCGCGAACCGATTTCGAGATAGGTCGCGGTCGTGCCCGATCTGTTGACGAGGTGATGGCCGTTGCCCGTACCCTTCGGAAAGGCCGCGCAATCGCCGGCTCTGAGCACGGTTTCGCCGTCATCCTCGATCAGCGTCAGCTCGCCTTCGATGAGATAGACGAATTCGTCTTCGTGCGAATGCCAGTGCCGCTGGCTCGACCAGCCTCCCGGCGGCAGGCGCGTCAGGTTCACACCGAAATCGGTCAGTCCCCCGGCATCGCCGAGACGTTGCCGCACGCGCTCGGCACAAGGCGCGGCGAACGGGGCCGGGTAACCCGAACCCTTGCGTTTCGAAACGGCGGATAGATCGATCTTCGGCATCCGGTTGTCCTCGCGATCAACGATGACGCAGCGGAGCGCGCTTGCCGGACTTTTCCGCGCCCGTCGTTTAAGCCGCTCCGTCGAGCACCTGGGCGACAAACGCATCGAGATTGCCGCCGGCATACAAGTAGCCGTCAATGCCGACCGCCTGCGCCGCGCGCAGATCGCTCTCCTTGTCGCCGATCAGAAAGCTGCCGGTCTTCTCCACCGGCCACGCATCCATCAGATCGAGCAGCATGCCGGGCTTGGGTTTGCGCCAGTCCGAATCGATCCTGTAGGTGGGGAGAGGCGCATCCGGGTGAAACGGACAGAAGCGGATGTCATCGATATGGGCGCCCGAACGCGCAAGCTCGCCACGCATGTATTCGTGCAGGCGCACCACGTCTTCTTCCGTGAACATGCCGCGTGCCACGCCCGATTGGTTCGAGATGATGAAGACGTGGTACCCGGCTTCGTTAAGCCGGCGCACGGCATCGGGGGCTCCGTCGATGAACCGGAAGCGCTCGACGGTGCCGATGTAACCGTCGTCGCGATTGATAACGCCGTCCCGATCGAGGAAGGCCGCGGGCTTTCGGTCTGTCATTGCTCTGGCCGGGGCTCTGCACTCATGTCGTGGCCATCCTATCCGTGCGCCCGCGCGATACCAGAGGGGCACCCTCGCGGCGCCATCAACCCGGGTTCGCGCCGGCAAAATGATGGGGCAGGGTCTGGCGCACCGCCGCCAGCACCCGGTCAACGGTGACGCCGGCGGTGCTGCGGTCCTTGATGTTGGCGAAGTGCCCCGGCGGCTCGATGATCGCCGAGAGCGGGTTCAGAGGAGCCCAGAGACGCGGAGACGTTGGGCCGAAGATCGCAATGGTCGGCGTACCAATGGCGGCGGAAATGTGCATCAGCCCGGAATCGTTGGTCACCGCGAGATCGGCGGCGGCAAGTGCGACGATCGCGTTGCGGAGGTCATTTCCCGTGAGATCGCAGACACTTGCGCCTCCCGCCTGGACGATTTGAGCGGCGATAGTCTTCTCCGCCGGTCCGCCGAGGACCCACACTTCGGCGCCGTGTGCGGCCAGTTGCCGGGCGAGTTCTGCGTAATTCTGTGCCGGCCACGCCTTGCCGGGGCCGACGGCTCCCGGCGCGAGGGCGACGACTGCGCGGCCCGAGCCCCGCAAGCCCTTGTCGGCCAACCACTTATCCAACTCACTGCGGGGGACAATGATCTGGGGCAGTGGATAAGTCTCTGGCAGGGCTGCGTTCTTGGGCAGGGCCAGGGCGATAAAGCAGTCGATCATGCGCTCGAGTTTTCGCTCGCCAAAGCGCATGTCATTGACCAGCAGGAACCGAAATTCCCCTGCAAAACCAGTCCGTTGCGGGACACCTGCGAGGAAGGGGGCGAGCGCCGCCTTCCAGGTGCGCGGCATGATCAGGGCGGTGCCGTAACGTTCCTCGGCCAGCCGCCGCCCGAGCGCCGCATATTGCGAGAACGGCAATCGGCGCCGCGGAAGGTCGGCCACGATGCCTCTCCGCACGCCCGGCAGGTAATCCAGGATGGGTGCGCAGAGGCTGCTGGTCAGAAGATCAATCGGCCGATTCGGCCAGCGCTGCTTGAGGATCCGGATGGCCGAATGCACCCGCACGAAATCGCCGATCCACATATAGGGGACGATCAGAATCGGGTTGTCCGGCCGATCGGCGTCGCCGTGTTTTGCCGGATATTCTGAATCCGAACTCATTTGTTCGCTGGACTGAAATGCGGTTTCTGCGTCGGCGGGTCCTTGCACCCGTTAGCACGGAAAATCGCCGAAAGCGCTACACTGACGGACGCTAAACCGTGCGATTTTCGCAAATCCGGGTTCATGCGCGCCATTGGGGCCCGGCACGAGCCGGGAGCCCGGGAGGCGACCCAAGTTGCGCGCTTTCGCCGGCTGAGGCAAAGGAACGGCCGAGAGCCGGGACGGCGGGAGCGCATCACAGATGCTTTTGGTGACCGGCGGGGCCGGTTTTATCGGGTCGAATATCGTTGCGAGCCTCAATGAGGCCGGCCGCACTGATATCGTGGTCAATGACAGCCTCGGCACCGACGGGCGCTGGCATAATCTGGCCAAGCGGCAGATCGCGGACTTCGTGCAACCGCACGAGCTGAGCGCCTGGCTGGACGGCCGCAAGCTCGACGCCGTGATCCATATGGGCGCGATCTCCGACACCACCGCTTCGGATGGGGATGTGGTGATGCAGACCAATTTCCGGCTGTCGCTCCAGCTGCTGGACTGGTGCACGCAGACGCGGACTCCGTTCATCTATGCCTCATCGGCGGCGACCTACGGCAATGGAGAGCACGGATTCTCTGACGATGATCGGCCAGAGCGTCTGCGATTGTTGCGGCCGATGAACCTTTATGGGTGGAGCAAACATCTGTTCGACCAGGCCCTGATCGCGCGCAAGTTGCGCGGCGACAAACTGCCGCCGCAATGGGCGGGCCTGAAATTTTTCAACGTCTTCGGCCCGAACGAATATCACAAGGGCAAGATGGCGAGCGTGCTGGCCCGGATCTTCGACGAGGCGAAGGCCGGGAAGACCGTCAAGCTTTTCAAGTCGCACAGGGCCGGGATTGCAGACGGCGACCAGCGCCGTGACTTCATCTACGTCGAGGACGTCGTTGCCGTCGTGCGCTGGCTCCTCGAAAGCCCGCGGGTCTCCGGGCTTTTCAATGTCGGAACCGGGCAGGCCCGCAGCTTCCGCGAAATGATCGAGGCGATGTTCGCGGCCCTCAACCGCGCGCCGAAAATCGAATATATCGACATGCCAGAATCAATCCGCGGGCAGTACCAGTATTTCACGCAAAGCGAGATCGGCCGTCTGCGCGCGGCGGGCTATAATGCCGGCTTCACGCCGCTCGAAGATGCGGTGACGCGCTACGTCTCGCACTATCTCGATCGCGAGGACCGGTATCGCTGATGTTCGATTTCGACCAGAGCCTGTCGCGGTTGTCCGGGGTCACCGTGTTGTGCGTCGGCGACCTCATGCTGGACGATTTCGTCTATGGCGAGGTCGCACGCATTTCGCCGGAGGCGCCGGCGCCGGTGATCGCGGTCAAGCGCAGTGAAATGGTGATCGGCGGCGCCGGCAATGTCGCGCGCAACATCGCGAGCCTTGGAGCGACCTGCATCTTCGTTGGTCTTGTCGGCGAAGACGAAGCCGGGCGCACGTTGAAGGCCGCGCTCGCGGCCGAGCCGCGGATCGTCGCATCGCTGGTCGTCGATGGCGCGCGTCCCACCACGCGCAAGGTGCGTTTCGTCTCGGAACATTATGCGACGCATCTCCTGCGGGCCGATTGGGAGGAGGCGCGCCCGGCCGATGCCAAGGCTGAAAGGGCGCTGCTCGATACGGCCCTTGCCGCGCTCCCGAAGGTGGATGCGCTGGTGCTGTCGGATTACGCCAAGGGTGTGCTGACGCCGGGCGTGATCCGCGGTCTGATCGAAGCGGCGGTCGCCGCCGGCAAGCCGGTCATCGTCGATCCGAAGGGCACGGACTACAGCGTCTATCGCGGCGCGACCATGGTGACGCCCAACCGCAAGGAGCTGGCGGAAGCGGTGCGGCGCGAGGCCCGCGGCGATGACGATGTCGCCGCCGCGGCAGAGGACTTGCGGCGCACGCTCGATTGCGATGCGCTCCTCGTCACCCGCAGCGACGAGGGCATGACGCTCGTGACCCGCGATGGCGCACCGGTCCATGTTCCCGCTTATGCGGTGAAGATCAGCGATGTCTCCGGCGCAGGCGACACCGTTGTTGCGGTGCTCGCCGCAATGCTTGGGCTCCATGCGGATTATGAGTCGGCCATGCGGGCTGCAAATGCCGCGGCCGCCGTGGTCGTGGGCAAGCGGGGCACAGCGACGGTTTCCATCGGGGAATTGCGCCACCGGATTCTGCCGTCCGCGACGCTCGCGGCCGAAGACAAGATCCTGTTCGACTGGCAGGACCTCGATGCGCGGCTCGATGTGTGGCGCAAGCAGGGCTTGCGTATCGGCTTCACCAACGGCTGTTTCGACATTCTGCATCCGGGCCACGTCAAGCTGATGGCGCAGTCACGTGCCGCCTGCGACCGGCTGGTCGTCGGGCTCAATAGCGACGCTTCAGTCGCGCGGCTGAAGGGGCCGGAGCGTCCGGTGCAGAAGGTGCAGGCCCGTGCCGAGGTGCTGGCGGCGCTGGAAGCGGTCAACCTCGTCGTGGTGTTCGAAGACGATACCCCGCGCGAACTGATCTCGCGCGTCCGGCCGAGCGTGCTCGTCAAAGGCGCCGATTACACCCGCGAGCAGGTGGTCGGCCACGATATCGTGGAAAGCTATGGCGGCGAGGTGTTGCTGGTCGATCTCCTGCCCGGACATTCGACGACCGACATCGTCAAACGCTCGCGCTCGACGGCGAAAACCTGACGCCGCCGGATGGAGTGCGCCTTGCCCGCCGTATTCAAGCCTGAGTTCGAAGCCCCGCTCGTGCGCGAATTCTTCCGCGACCGGCCACAGGGCTTTTTTGTGGAAGTCGGCGCCAACGATCCGAAGAAGGATTCGCAATCGTGGCATCTGGAACAGGCGGGCTGGACCGGCATCCTGATCGAGCCGCTGCCCGAACTCGCGGCCGAACTGCGCCGTCAGCGCAAGGCGCAGGTGTTCGAAGTGGCCTGCTCGTCACCGGAACGGGCCGGTCAAACCATGCGGCTGCATGTGGCTGGACCGTTTTCGTCCTTCGATCCCAATCTCGCGGTCACAGGATTGCGCGCCGACCGTGCGATCGACGTCAAGGTCCGGACGCTGGACGAGGTGCTGGCAGAGGGAGGTGCCGCCGCGCCGATCGATCTGATGTCCGTCGATGTCGAAGGCCACGAGCTTGAGGTTCTGAGCGGATTCGATTTCGCGCGCTGGAAGCCGCGGCTGGTCCTGCTTGAAGATCATGTCAGCAATCTGGAGAAGCACCGCTTCATGACCCGCGCGGGCTATGCCCTGTTTCGCCGCAGCGGTCTGAACGGCTGGTATGTGCCACGCGACCAGGCGCCGCCGATGGACCTGTTGGGACGCTGGCAGATTTTCCGCAAATATTATCTCGCGCTCCCGTTTCGGATGTTCCGTGATGCGAGGCGGCGTCTGCGTGACCGCATCCGCTTCCGGCGTGAGGATGCATCGCGATGAGCCTGCGTCTGTCCGCGATCGTGATCGCCAAGAACGAAGCGCACAACATCAAGGGCTGTCTGGACAGCCTTGCCTTCTGCGACGAGCGCATCGTTGTGGATGGAGGCAGCGACGACGACACGGCGAGGCTCGCCGAAGCCAACGGCGCCAAAGTGACGGTCACGAAGGAGTGGCGCGGCTTCGGTCACCAGAAGAATCTCGCGCTGTCGCTCGCCACCGGGGACTGGGTGCTGTCGCTCGATGCCGACGAACGCGTCAGCGAGGAGCTTGCCGCGGAAATCAGGACGGCGATCACCGAGGGTCTGTTCGAAGCCTATGAGATGCCGCGGTTGTCTACATTCTGCGGGCGGCCGATGCGGCATTCCGGCTGGTATCCGGATTATGTGCTGCGGCTGTTTCGCCGCGGGCGGGCGCGCTTTTCCGATGATCTCGTGCATGAGCGCGTGGTCTGCGACGGCCCGGTCGGCCGGCTGAAGGCGGCGCTGACGCATCATCCCGTGCTGCGGCTGGAGGATTCGCTGTCGCGGATGGACCGCTATTCGACGGCGCGCGCCGAGATGATCGTGAATTCCGGCCGGCGGGTGTCGTTCTTCACCGGGCTTGTGCGCGGCTGGTGGACCTTCATCCAGACCTATTTCATCCGGCTCGGCTTTCTCGACGGCCGCGAAGGCTTCCTGCTCGCCGTCGCCAATGCCGAAGGCACCTATTACCGTTACATGAAAGCCTGGTTGAAAGGGCGCGACCGTGGCTGACCTGATCTCGGTGATCGTCACCACCTGGAACCGCGAAGACGCGCTCGATGCGGTGTTGCGTTCGCTTGCGGTTCAGAGCGATCGCGATTTCGAAGTCATCATCGCCGACGACGGTTCGGGCGAAGCGACCGCGAGGCTGATCGCCGACTGGAAGACACGGCTCGGCCGTCCGCTGCATCATGTCTGGCAGGAGCATAACGGTTTTCGCGCGGCCGAAATCCGTAATCGTGCGATCCTTGCGAGCAGCGGGCGCTATTGCATTTTTCTGGACGGCGATTGCATTGCCCGCCCGAGCTTTGTCGCGACCCATCGGCGGCTCGCCGAGCCCGGCTGGTTCGTGACCGGCAACCGCATCCTGATGTCGGAGACGCTGACGCAGACGGTGCTGCGCGAGAAGCTCGATCCCGAACACTGGACATACCGCGACTGGACGCGCGAGCGCGGCCGCCGCGGGATCAACCGCACCATGCCGCTGATGCGGCTGCCGCTCGGACCATTGCGCAAGCTGCGCTTCCGCGCATGGCGCGGCGCGCGCTCCTGCAATCTCGCGATCTGGCGAAGCGATCTCGACCGGGTCGATGGATTCGATTGCGCGTATCAAGGATGGGGCAGGGAAGACTCCGACCTGCTGGTGCGGCTCCTCCATGCCGGCATTCGCCGCAAGGATGGCGTGTTCGCGACCGGGGTCCTGCATCTGTGGCACCCGACCGCGGATCGCTCGTGGCTGCCCGACAACGACCAGAAGCTCGATGAGGTGATCGCCGGTGGCCGCATCGCGGCGCTGCGCGGTCTCTCCGTGATGGCCGCCGAAGCTTCGCCGGAGCCGGCATGATCGCGCTTTCCGATTGCCGGGAACCGGCGCCGCGTCTCGCCGCGTTTCGAGGCGCTGTCCGCCCGTGACCGCGCGGCTCGATCTGCCGGCGCAGCCGCGCATCCTGGTGGTGGCGCTGCGGCGGCTCGGCGATGTGTTGCTGACCACGCCCTTGGTCCGCAGCTTGCGCCGCGCCTATGCCGATGCGCGGATCGACATGCTGGTCTTTGCGGACACCGCGTCGATTCTCGAAGGCAATCCCGATATCGACGGCGTGATCACCTGTCCGTCACGGCCCTCCACAGCAGACAGCATCGCGCTCGCGCGAGCGATTTTCCGCCGCTACGACCTCGCGATCACGACCCAGGCGGGGGACCGTCCATCGTTCTTTGCGATCATGGCCGGCCGCAGGCGCGTGGGTGTTGCCGAAGATCGCCTGATCGGCCGCATCAAGAGCATGCTGCTGCACCGGCATCTGCCGATGCGCGACGATCTGCACCGGGTCGAGGAGACGCTCGCGCTCGCGGAACTCATTGGCATTCCGCCGGTGGCCGAGGTGGTGCCGCCGGTTGCGCAGCCCGTTCCGGAGGCACCCGAGCAGCCCTATGCGGTGCTGCATGCCGCCCCGTTCTTCCGCTACAAGCAATGGCGGACGGACGGCTGGCGCGCGGCCGCTCAGCATCTTTCTGCATCCGGTCTCGCGCTCGTCGCGACAGGGGGCCCTGCGCCCGCGGAGCGCGCCTATCTCGACGCGGTCTGGGAGGGCACGGACATTCTCCGCCTCGATGGCCGGCTCAAATGGCCGCAACTCGCCGGCCTGATCGCGCAGGCTCGCGTCTTCCTCGGCCCGGATACCTCGGTCACGCATCTCGCCGCAGCGACCGGGTGCCCGACCGTTGCGCTGTTCGGGCCGACCGATCCGCGGCGATGGGCGCCCTGGCCTGTGAATGGCCCGGGGCGACCTTTTGCCACCCGCGGAACCGTGCAGCGGCAGGGCAACGTCTTCGTCGTGCAGAATCGTCTGCCCTGCATGCCCTGCGGGTTGGAAGGCTGCCTGCGGCATGTGCGCAGCCACAGTCTCTGCCTCGACCGGATGCCGGTCGAGGACGTGATCCGTACCCTCGACACGGCTCTGGCTTCGCCCGCCCCAGCGGGCGGGCAGGAGGGTGGCGCGGTGCCGCAAACGCCGCTATGCAATCGCTGACCTGAACCGGCCGCCCCATGCCCAAACTGCGCCCCATGACCACCCGCAAGGCCCTGATCGTGCTGCACGATCTGCTGGTTACGGCCGCGGCCCTGATCGCTGCCTTCTACATCCGTTTCGAGGAGCAGCGGCTCTCGGTCCGGGTCGACATGCTGTGGCTGATCGTGCCGGCGGTCATGGTCTATGCCGGCTTCGTCTACCACTTCTTCCACCTCGACGACGCCAAGTGGCGCTTCGCCTCGTTGCCCGATCTCTGGAACATCTTCCGGTCGGCCACGGTGATCGCGCTGACACTGCTCGTCGCCGACTACATCCTGGTAGCGCCGAACGTCTACGGCGACTTCTTCTTCGGCAAGGGAACGATCCTGATCTACTGGGTGCTCCAGATGTTCTTTCTGGGCGGCCCCCGGGTTGCCTATCGCTATTTCCGCTATTCGCGCGCCCGCAACCGCGCCATCCGCAACGATTCAGCGCCGACGCTGATCCTCGGCCGCGCCGCCGATGCCGAGGTGCTGATCCGCGCCATTGAAAGCGGCGCCGTCAAGAAGACCTGGCCGGTCGGCGTTCTGTCCCCGTCGCCGGCGGACCGCGGCCAGTCGATCCGCGGCATTCAGGTCCGGGGCAATTTCGACGATCTGGAAACCGTCGTCGCCGAAATGGCCCAGCGCGGGAAGGATGTCCGGCGCATCGTCCTCACGCCGTCCGCGTTCGAACCGGATATCGCAACCGACACGCTGCTGATGCGCGCGCGCAGGCTCGGCCTGACCACAAGCCGCCTGCCCTCGCTCGATGACAGCGTCGAGGCGTTGCACCTCGCGCCGGTCAATGTCGAGGACCTTCTGCTGCGCCCGAGTGTCAAGATCGATTACCGGCGCCTGGAAAATTTCATCAAAGGCCGGGCGATCGTTGTCACCGGCGGCGGCGGTTCGATCGGCGCGGAGATTTGCGATCGCGTCGTCACCTTCGGCGCTTCACGCCTCCTTGTGATCGAGAATTCGGAACCGGCGCTCCATGCGGTCCTGGAGACGCTGGCCGGCAAGGATTCCAGCGCTGCGATCACCGGCCGCCTTGCCGATATCCGCGACCGTGACCGCATCATGCGGCTGATGTCCGACTTCAAGCCGGACATCGTCTTTCACTCCGCGGCCCTCAAGCATGTGCCTCTCCTCGAGCAGGACTGGGGCGAGGGCGTGAAGACCAACGTGTTCGGCTCGGTGAACGTTGCCGACGCCGCCGCGGCTGCGGGAGCCGCCGCGATGGTCATGATCTCCACCGACAAGGCGATCGAACCCGTCTCGGTGCTCGGCGCCACCAAGCGCTTCGCGGAGATGTATTGCCAGGCGCTCGATCAGCAATTCGCCCGCAAGGCCGAGAGCAATGCGACGCCGATGCGGCTGATCGCGGTGCGCTTCGGCAATGTGCTGGCCTCCAACGGGTCGGTGGTGCCGAAGTTCAAGGCACAGATCGAGGCCGGCGGACCGGTGACCGTGACCCACCCCGACATGGTCCGCTACTTCATGACGATCCGCGAGGCGTGCGATCTTGTCGTCACCGCGGGGACCCACGCGCTCGGGCCCGAACGGTCGGACGTCGCGGTCTACGTGCTCAACATGGGTCAGCCGGTGAAGATCGTCGATCTGGCGGAGCGCATCATTCGCCTCTCCGGACTGGAGCCGGGGCGCGACATCGACATCACCTTCACCGGTGTGCGTCCCGGCGAACGGATGCACGAAATCCTGTTCGCACGCGAGGAGCCAACGGTCGATATCGGCATTGCCGGCGTCGTCGCTGCGCGCCCGCTTTCGCCATCGATCGAAACGATGCGGGCCTGGCTCGCGGCGCTGGAGCAGGGCCTCGCACGCGAGGATCGTTCGACGATCTATCGTGTGCTCCGCGATGCCGTTCCCGATTTCAAGGGCGAGGCGGCCTAAGTCTCGCCCCGCGCGAGGCGCTCGAGCGCCAGTCGCGTATCTGTTTCCGGATGCCAGCCGGCATCGCGAAGCTTCGTGATGTCCGCAACGAACGAAGTCTGGATGCGGTCCCATGCTTCGGTCTGGCCGAGGCCACGCATCGCAGCGCCAACCCAGCCTTCCGGAATGGAAATAAGCTTCGGAGAACGGTCGCGGGCCCTGCGCAGCGTCTCGATGATCTCGGCAAGCGAGATCGGGAGCGGATCTGCGACGATATAGACCTGTCCCGCGGTCGCCGGGCGTTCCAGCACGAAGCGGATTGCCGAGAGCAGGTTTTCGAGCGCGAGCAGCGACCGCTTTTTGTGAAACGCGCCAAGCGGCAATGGCAGGGGGAGCGACGACAGCCGAACGAGTTTCGCGACATTGCCGCGCGGCTCCCGGCCGAAGGTCAGCACCGGCCGCAGGATCGTGTAGGGCACCCCATAGCCGCGGACAAAGCTTTCGGCTGCGAGCTTCGAGCGGCCATAGGCATCGATCGGCTCGGGCACGTCGTCTTCAGTCACGAGGTGATCGGTTCCAACGCCGATCTGCGCACGAATGGACGACATGAACACGAGGCGTCGGACATTCGGGGCGAGCGAGGCCTGCAATGCAAGCTCTTTGGTGGCAACGCGATTGAGGCGATCATATTGCTCTTCGGGAATCTCGGCGGAGACGCGCGCCAATCCTGCGAGATGCACGACCGCATCGACATCGGCAAGGAACGGGCGCCAGTCCACCGGGCGCGAAAGGTCCGGCATCTGCACCGCTTCAACGAATTCCGCTGCGGGAACACGGGCTGGATTGCGGGCAGCGGCACGCACATGAAAGCCTGCCGCGGCGAGCGTCCCAGTCAATTCGCGTCCGATGAAGCCACTCGCGCCGGTGACCAGAACCCGCATCAGGCAGGCTTCCGTGAAAACCGTAACAGCAGCCAGCTCACGATCGCCACACCTGCACCCAATGCGATGAACTCGACAACCGGAGTATTCAATCGCACGCAAAGTACGGCAAGGCCGACAAGCGCAATGTTCACCGCGAACACATGCGCCACCACCTGCCTGACGGTAAAACCGTGATCGGTTGCGCGCTGATAGAAGTGACTGCGATGCGCCTGCCAGACCCGCTCGCCGGCGGCGAGGCGACGCAACAGCGTGATGGTTGCATCCATCAGGTAATATAGTGGCAGCAGCAGCGCTGCCGCGAGATGGCCCTTGTTGGCGAGAAGCGCGAGCAGCCATCCTCCGACAAGACCAAGCGGAAGGCTTCCGACATCGCCGAGGAACAGGCGAGCGACCGGACGATTGTAGGGAGCGAAGCCGAGGAGGGCGCCGAGCAGCGCGAGCGCGCATATGATGCCGTAGGGCGGCAGCGCGCCCAAGGCTCCGAGCAGGATGAGCCCCGCGGTGATCGGAACGAATTCCGCGACGGTCATCCAGTCGATGCCGTCCATGAAGTTGACGAGGTTGACGAACCAGGCCCCTGCGACGACGAGCAGGATGCGTTCGAGCCACCACGGCAGGAACCATGTCATCTGGA
>NZ_DATMRX010000155.1:0-14503 GCF_035565855.1 Pseudorhodoplanes sp. | reverse complement strand
TTCGCGGAGCAAGCCTCAAACACCGCGCGCGGAACGCCGACGCAATCGGCGGTCCGTGGTGACTACAATCTCATGCGCTTTCACACTTGCGCATGAGGCCATGGGCTTGGCTGAAAGCCCGGCGTTCCGCGCGCCCTTGGGTTTCCTCAAGGGATGGAATGCAAGATGCGACGACAGGCGCGCCCGCGCCTTAAAGAACAGGGCCGCATCGGCGCGGCCGCTGCAATCACGAGGCCCGGAGCCAGGCGTCATGAGAATTCTCGGCATGGTGCTCATCGTCATCGGCCTTCTGTGGGCCGCCATGTGCTTTCTCGGCGTGATGATGATGTCGCGCGGCGTCAACATGTTCACCGAAGCCGTGCTGCCGGCCATGCTCGGCATCGTTGTCGCAGCCATCGGCCTGATGCTTGTGGCGCGCAACGCGCCGCCGCAGGATTCCTGATCCCGATTCCCCGCGGGCACCGGCGGGGCAACCTGAAGGCTTTTCATATGCGTCGCAATGCCTGCCGTTTTCTCTGCGCCCTCCTCCTCGCCCTCGCCGGGCCGGCCCTCGCGCAGCGCGCGCCCGACGCACCGGCGGCAAAGGCGCCGGACGCAAAGGCGCCCGCCAACGAGGCGGGCTATCCGATGGTGCCGCTCCTCTCCACTTCGACCACCATCCTCGGCGAAAAGCTGCGCTATCCGGCGGGCGAGCCGCATGTGAATGCCTCGATCATCACGCTTGCGCCCGGCCAGCGCACCATCCCGCACAAGCATGGCGTGCCGCTGTTCGCCTATATCCTCGAAGGCGAATTGTCGGTCGATTACGGCGCGCACGGCATCCGCACCTACAAAAAGGGCGACAGCGTGATGGAGGCGATGGACGTGCCGCATTACGGCTTCAATGCCGGCGCCGTGCCGGTGCGCCTGCTCGCGGTCTATATCGGCGCGAAGGGCGCGAAGGATGTCGAGCCGGTGAAGTGAGTCTCAGCGGCGCGGCCAGTCGGTCATCGCGGCGTCGAGCCCGGCGGTGAGCACATCGGCCATGAACAGCATGACGCAATTGCCGCCGGCGTCGATCACCGGCTTGAGGCCGTATTTGTTCACCGGGCAGCCCGCCGACTTGCCGAGCGAGCGCGCGAGGTCGAGCAATCCGAACGCGACCTCGCGCACCTGCGCGTGGTCGCCGCGGCGCGGCAGGCCGAACGACACGGCGAGGTCCGAGGTGCCGATCTGCGTTGCGTCGCAGCCCTCGGCGAGCATGAGATCGCGCGCATTGGCGACGCCGGCCTGCGTTTCGATCAGCGCGAGATAAAGGAGCGTGTCGGCCTCGTCCGGGCGGATGTCGCGCATCAGCGCCCGCACCGCCGCGATCTCCTGCGGCGTCTCGACGTCCGGCATGATGAAGCCGTCGATGCCGCAGCCGAGATAGCGGCGCAGCACGCCGGGATCTTTCGACCATGGCCGCAGCAAAGCCGCAGCCCCGCCCGCCTGCGCGGCGCGAACGAGATCGGGAATGCGCTCCACATCCGGCCCGGCATTCTCGCAATCGAGAAAGACGTAATCGATGCGCGGCGCGAGCGCCGCGATCAGATCCGGGGAGGAGAATTTCGGCGCAAGCCCGATGACGAAATCGCGGCGTGCAAGCCGCGATTTCAGTGCGGTGCGCAGCTGCGTCATTGGCCCTTGCGCTTGCGGAAGGCTTCGATGACCTCAGGGACAGCGTCGTCGTTCATCGGCGCCATGATATGCGCTCCGGCGACGCCGGGGATTTCCGAAATCTCGAGGAGATAATCGGTGAGGATCGCCTTGCCCTCGGCGACAGCGTCCGATGCATTCTCCATGCGATCGATCATCGCGTCGGGCACGATCGAGCCGAACAGCTTTTCCTTGATCCAGCGCGCCGATTTCGCCGAGCGGAACGGCACGACGCCGATGATCATCGAGAGGCCGGGGATGACGCCCTCCTCCTTCAGGCGCTGGGTGTAGCGGCGCAGCACGCCGGCATCCATGCAGAACTGGGTCTGCGCGAACCGCGCCCCGCCATCGACCTTGCCTTTGAGGCTGACCGGCTTCCAGTCCGGCGCGGGATCGATCGGCGCATCGGCGGCGCCGAGGAAGAAGTCGGCCTTGCCGCCGATCTTCTTGCCGGACGGCAATTCGCCGGCGTCGCGCATCCGCGCCGCGGTCGCGAGCAGGCCCTTCGCGTCGAGATCGAAGACCGGCTTGGTTTCCGGCTGGTCGCCCTGCGTCGGGTCGTCGCCGCGCAAGGCGAGGAGGTTGCGCACCCCCATCGCGGCGGCGCCCATCAGCGCGGCCTGCAGCCCAAGCCGGTTGCGGTCGCGGCAGGTGAGCTGGAGGATGGGCTCGATCCCATTCATCAACAGGATCGTGGCGGAGGTGACGGAATCCATATGGGCTCTCGCGCCCGCGCCATCGGTCACGTTCACCGCGTCGGCGAGGCCCCGCAGCGGCAGCGCCTTTTCGAGGAGATCGTTCTTGTCGCACGACACCGGCGGCGTGATTTCCGCGGTCAGAACGAACTTGCCGGATTTCAGGGTGTCTTCGAGACGCGCGGGAGCTGAGGACATTCAGGACCACACATACATAGAGGTTGCCTCACGAGGAGGAGGAGATGCGTACAGGCCCCAATCGGGCCCTTGCGTCAAGCGTGGGCAAAGGGGCCGCATCGCGTCAGGCGGCGGCCCGCGACGCGAAGGCCGGCATCACCTCCTGCGCGAATAGACGGATCGAGGTGGCGGCGTTCGCGGGGGACATGGTGCCGAACATCATCTGGCCCAGCACATAATTCACCCCGCTGTCGGCCTGCAGCTTGCCGATATAGTCGCGCACCGTCGACGGCGAGCCGGCAATGCCGTGGCCGATCGCCTCGAGTTCGTCCCAGCTCTGCGGATAGACCTGCGTGAGCGCAAACGGCACGCCGGACCGCGCCCACAGCATCTCGATGGCCTTGCGCCAGACCGCGTAAGCCGGCCGCGCGAGGTCCTTTGCCTCTGCGTCGGTCGCAGCGGTCACGATATGGCGGGTGATGCCCATCATCGGAATGTCGGCGGCGTTACGGCCGAGATCGGCCCATTCCTTGCGATAGCGATCGGTGATGGTCCGCGCGCGGGCGGCCGGGCCGAGCGATACGATATTGACGGAATTGGGGGCGGCCCAGCCGACGGCATCGGCGTTCGGCGCGCCATACCAGATCGGCGGATGCGGACGCTGTACCGGTTTGTTCTGAACGAGATAGTCCTTGAAGGTGTAGTACTTGCCCTCGAAATTCAGGATGTCCGACTCGCACGCCTTCATGATCACCGCGAAAGCCTCGTGATACATGGCCGGCGCATGCGCAGGATCGATGCCGTAGCGCTGGTGCTCGACGAGCGCCGCGCCGCGGCCGACGCCGAACAGGAGGCGTCCGTTGCTCATGTGATCGAGCATGCAGATCTCTTCGTAGACCCGCAGCGGGTGGTACATCGGGAGCACATAGACCAAGGGTCCGATGCGCAGGCGCCTGGTGCGCTGGATCGCCGCGGAGACGAACACGCTCGGCGAAGGAACCCAGCCGAGCGGCGTCGAGTGATGCTCCGCCATGTGAAAGCCGTAGAAGCCTTCGCGGTCGGCCAGTTCGACCAGCTTCAGGCGGTTCTCCAGCATCTCCCCGAGCGGAGTGCCGTCGGCATCCAGGTGATCGAACAATCCAAATTTCAACACGTGCTCCCCCCGCATGATCCGGTTCTTCTCGCCATCACGGCGTGCCGGGCCAACAGGCGACCGACCCAATCGCAATTCACGCACGGTTTCAACCCGGCGGAGCGCAAGGCATGCCTGCAAATCGCGGCGTTCGGTCCGCCCGCCCCGGGCGACCCGATCCAGCATTCACCGTCGCGTGAGAGTCCGGCGGGTCACGCCCTGCCGTTGAACCAACGCCTCCGGGCAGGCGACCAATACCTATCAGGGACGCGATACCCGCTCCCGCCAATCGCAAGGGGACTTCGCCATGATCCGCAACACCATTCTCGGGCTGACCGCTGCCGCTGCTCTGACCGTTGCCGCGCTCGCGCCGACCACGGCTTCGGCCGGTTATTACGGTGGCTACGGCTACAACTCGTACCACTACACCCCGAGCTACTCCTACGGCTACAAGTCCTACGGCCACGGATATGGCCATTACGGCTACAAGTCGTACGGCTACGGCTCTTACGGCTACAGCTCTTACGGCTACTAAGAGTTTCGCCTTTCAAGGCCCAAGGCCCGGTCTCTCAGGAGGCCGGGTCTTTTGATTCTGCACGTTTTAAGTCTGCACCTTTGTCAGCTGGCTGCCCGGCCAGCCGGCCACGACAATCACGCTCGCGTGAGGTCGGCGCTGCGAGCGCCCCGGCCGTGAACCAATCGGCCGGACCGGCCGACCAATGTCCATCAGGGACGCGATACCCGCTCCCACAGATCGCAAGGGGACTTCGCCATGATCCGCAACACCATTCTCGGCCTGACCGCTGCTGCCGCTCTCACCGTTGCCGCGCTCGCGCCGACCACGGCTTCGGCCGGTTATTACGGTGGCTACAGCTACAACTCGTACCACTACACGCCGACCTACCACTACAGCTACAAGTCCTACGAATACGGCTACGGCTACCGGTCGTATGGCTACAAGTCCTACGGATACGGCTCCTACGGCTACTAAGCCATCAGCCCAAACAGACGCACAGGCCCGGTCTCGCAAGAGCCGGGCCTTTGTCATTTCCGCCGCCGTTGTCTATGTGGAGGCCGACTGCCTGTTGCTGGCGGCAAGAAAAACGAGGAACCGACATGTCGGACGACGATCTGAGAGCGGAACTCGAGCGCCTCAAGAGCGAGAACGAAGCGCTCAAGAAGGCGCAGTCCGGGACAGCGCGCATCAAGGTCAGCGACAAGGGCGGCGTCTCGGTCTATGGGCTCGGACGCTTTCCCGTCACCCTCTACAAGGAGCAGTGGCTGAAGCTCCTGGCGATGGGCGACGAAATCCGATCCTTCATCAGCGCAAACGAACAGCACCTGAAAAGCAAAGAGTGACGGCGCCGAGAGACCGCATTCATGAATTTCGGATCGCTTGTCGAACAGGTCATCGCGGTCGGGCTGACGCAGGTCGCCGTGGTTGTCTTCGTGGTTGGCGTCGTGGTCGGGATCGCTCTTGTCATGGTGACGCGACGGAACCGCGGCTGAATCCTTAAACCGCTACCCGGCGACGCGGACCAAAGCCGGCCACGAGCGCCGTCGTCCCCACTTGCGTGGCGACGACAGCGCGAGAACGGCCGCTGCTGTGAAAGCCGAAACAGCGCTAGTTGGCCGATTTGATGCCGGCTTCGGTCACGATGCGCTTCAGCTTGCTCATGTTGGCCTTCAGAAATGCGTCAAATTCTTCGGGCGTTCCGCCAACGATCTCGGCGCCGGTGGGATCGATCTTGGCGCGGATTTCGGGAAGTTTCAGCGCCGCGTTGATTGCCTCGTTCAGCTTCCTGACGATCGGCTGCGGCGTACCTTTCGGCGCGGCCAGGCCGTAGAAGGTCACGAAGTCATATTCCGGATAGCCTTGCTCCGCGATGGTCGGCAGATTGGGCGCGCTCTTCAGGCGATCCTTCGACGACACGCCAATGGCATGCAGCTTGCCCTGCCTGATGAATTCGTCCGCGACCGCAACGCCGAGGAACATGCCCTTGATGTTGCCGGCGATCAGATCCTGCAGCGCAGGGTTGACGCCGCGATACGGCACGATGAGCGCGTCCATTTTGGTCAGCGTCTTCAGCCAGGCGAAGCCGATTTCGTGCGGGCTGCCCGGTCCGAGCGATCCGAACGTGAACCAGCCCGGATTGGCCTTTGCATGAGCGACCAGTTCCGGCAGCGTCTTCATCGGCACGAGGCTGGAATTGACCATCAGCACCAGCGGCACGCGTGCCAGATTGATCACGGGCGCGAAGTCCTTTTCGGAATCGTAGGGCAGCTTCATACCAAGCGCGGCATTGATCGCCAGCGAGTCGAACACCATGCCGACGGTGTGCCCATCGGGTTCGGCCTGCGTCAGCGCCGCGGTCCCGGTGACGGTGGACGCACCCGGCTTGTTTTCGACCACGATCGGCTGTCCGAGCGTCTTTTCCAGCGGAACGCCGAGCGTCCGCGCCATCAGGTCGGTGCCGCCACCGGCCGGATACGGCACGATCCAGCGGATCGGCTGGGTCGGCCAATTCTGCGCGGATGCGGAGACAGTGACCAGCACCAAAGCTGCGCCAGCAAATGCGATGCGTCTGATCAAGCGAACCTCCCTTTTGTGTGGCCGTTTGGCCTTGTTTTTTTGACCGCGTCCGAATGCCGGATCGCGGCTTGAGCGAAACTAAAGATCGCGATTGTCGAAGACTTCCTGCTCGGCCCTCTCCCAGATTTCGCGGGCGAGCGGATTTTGCATCTCTTCGGACAGATGCCCGACAAGTCCGACCGCGCGCGAGATCACCGCGATCCCGCGGCAGATGCGCCACGGAAAGTCCAGTTCGCACAGGATTGCCCCGATCGCGCCGGTGGCGTTGATCGGCAATTCGCGCTTCAGCTTGGCTTCGGCCTGCTTCGAGATCTCTTCGAGGAGCGCGACATATTCGCCGCGAAAGCCGTTGCGCTCGGCGATGCCAAACAGCACCGGCGTTCGCGGATCGATGGGCTTGTGGAGCGGATGACCAATGCCGGGGATCGGCTGCTTGCGTGCGGTGAAATCGGCAACGATTGCGCTCGCAAGGTCTGAGATCGACTCGCCATCCTTGCGGTTCTTAATCGCCTCCTGCAACACGCGCGCGATCTGCTCCGAGCCGCCCGCAAAAACGCTGCCGACGCCGCAGAGACCCGCCGCGACCGCGGCCTGCAAGGCTTCGGGCGCCGCCATGTTAATCAGCCGCGCCGTCATCGCCTGCGGCGTCATGCCGTGCTCGACCAGCGTGATCAGCAGCGCATTGAACACTTCCGCTTCCTGCGGATTCGGCAGCCTGCCCCTGATCTCGAGGAAAGCCATGCCCCCGAGATCGATCTTGCCGAGCAGTTGCGTGGTCAGGTCGAAGCCGCGCACCGTGATGCTGTCGCGGGTGCTCCAGCCCATGCCGGACTTCAGTTTCTTGCGTTCTTTCATGCCAGGCCCCCGCGAAGGATTTGCCGCGCCAGCGCCGTGCGAAGCACTTCGGTCGGCCCTTCGGTAATCATGAAACTGCGTTGATCGCGCCAGAATTTCTCGATCGGCAATTCGGTGGTGAGGCCGATGCCGCCGTGCAATTGCAGGCAGCGATCGGCGACCCGAAAGCCCATCTCGTCGCCATAAACCTTGACCATGAAGGTCTCGGTGCGCGCATCCTCGCCACGGTCGAGTTTGGCCGCAGCGTCTTCGACCATCAGGCGCGTGGCATGCAATTCCGTGGCGCAATCGGCAAGAATCCACTGGACGCCCTGGCGCTCGGCGAGCGGTTCACCGAAGGTCTTGCGCTGCTTCACATAATCGAGAGTCAGTTCGAGACAGCGTTCGGCAACGCCGCAGGCGCGGGCGCCATGCCGGATACGTCCTTCGTTCAGCCAGCCCTGTGCGATCGCAAAGCCTTCGCCTTCATCGCCGACGCGGTTTTCTTCCGGCACCTCGACATCCTCGAACACGAGTTCGCAGGGCGCATCGCCCATCATGGTCGTATGCTGGGTCGCGATTTTGAGGCCGGGCGTGTCCATGTCCACCAGAAAGCACGAAATGCCGCCGCGGGCGCCCTTCACCGGATCGGTGCAGGCGATGACCTGCGCGAAATCGGCCTTCTCCGCGTGGGTGATGAAGCGCTTGGTGCCGTTGATGACATAGCGGTCGCCCTTGCGGACGGCGCGGGTGCGCATCGCGGCAGGATCTGAGCCTGCATCGGGTTCGGTCTGGGCGAAGCACGCGGCCTTTTCGCCCGCAAGCACGGGATCGAGATAACGCTCGCGCTGCTTTCCGGTCAGCCCCATCAGGATGGGCCCCACGGTCGGCCCGAACAGCGAATGATCGCGCGAGGGGATCGCGATGGTGCGCGACACCTCATGCCAGAACACCGCCATCGCGAGATAGCCGAGCCCCTGCCCGCCCAGCTCCTCGGGGACGTTGAGAAGCCAGAAGCCGGCGGCTTTCGCCTTGTCCTGGATCGCCTGCCGGTCGGCGTCGCTCATAGTGCGACGCTCGAACGGCATCACCTCGCGCTCGATGAAGCGCCGGAGGCTGGCGCGGAACGCATCCAGCTCCGCGCGCGTCGGCAGAGACGAGCCTTGATCGCGAGACGGCGTCAGCATCAGGCTCGCTTGCGGTCGTGCGATTCCAGACCGGGCTTGTATTCGCCCTTGAGGAAATCGCCGATACCTTCGGTGCGCCACGCATCATTCTGGCGCGAGATCAGTTCGAATTCCTTGGCCGAGGTGTAGCTCATCGAGGCATCCCAGCTCATTTCGAGCGAGAAGCGATAGCCTTCCTTGGTCGCCTTGAGCGCCCACGGATCCTTCGCCGCGATCTCCTTCGCCACCGTCATGGTCTCGTCACGCAGCTTCGCGAGCGGCACCGCTATGTTGACGAAGCCGATCTCGGCCGCAACCTTGCCACCGAACGGGCGGCCCGTCATGCCGTACCAGAGGGCGTCACGCGGACGCAGCAGGTTGGCCAGCGACTTCGACACGCAGCCGCCCGGAAACAGCTTGAAGTTGACTTCGGACAGGCCGAACGTCGCCTCCTCCGCAGCGATGGCGAGGTCGCAGCCCTCGACGATGGAGAACGCACCGCCGAAACAGAAGCCGTTGACCATCGCGATGGTGGGCTTCGGATAATAGCGCAGCGTGCGCCCGCGCCATTCGACGGCGAGGCGGGTGATGCGGTCGTATTCGCCGGGCTTGTCCTTCAGCTCGGTGAAAAACTCCTTCAGATCCATGCCGGCACAGAAGGCGGGGCCGGCGCCGGTGATGACAACAACGCGCGCGGCATCGTCATAGCGCAGCGCCTCAAGCGCGGCGGTCATGTCCTGATGCAGCCTAGGGCTCATCGCATTGCGCTTGTTGGGCCGGTTCAGCGTGATGGTCGCGACGCCATCGGCGATGTCGATCAATAACGTTTCGTACTTCATGCCCTGCTCCGTTCCCTCGCTGAGGCCGGCGTCTCGCGATTGTGCGATTATCGCCCACTAACTCACTATTCGCCCACGCTAGCATCGCGCTTTCGCGCTGACAATGCCGCCACCGCATGGCGCCATGCAGATCAGTCGAGGCCGAATTCCGCTGCGATCTTGGCGTTATGCTCGCCGAGCGCCGGCGCCGGCATGCGGTGCGGTCCGCGCTCGCCGTCGATCAGCACCGGACGCTCGATGCCGGTGACGGTCCCGAGCCTCGGATGCTGCATCTCGTAGAATGTGCGAAGGTGCTGGACCTGCGGATCCTCGATCACCTCGTCGGCCGACCAGATCGGCGCATGCGGCACGTCCTCGGCCTCGAGGCGGCGGCACCATTCGGCGCGCGGCTGCGTCCTGAACGCAGCGGCAAGTTCGGCTTTCAGAACCTCGTAATGGGTCACCCGCGCATCGCGGGTCGAAAAGCGCTCGTCGTCGGCCAGTTCGGGCCGCTCGATCGCGGCGAGGAGGCCCTTCCAGAACTTGTCCGGCGTGGACAGGTGAAGCGCCAGCATGCGGTCGTCGGCGCACGCGAAGGCATAGGATTGCGAGGTGGAAACCCGCGTATGCGATCCACTGACGATGCCAAGGCGCGCAAAGGTTGCGAAGGTGTCCGGGATGAAGGCGATTCCCGATTCGAGCATGTTGGTCGCAACGCGCGCGCCTTTGCCGGTGACCGCCCGGCTGAGTAGCGCGGCAAGGATGCCGTAGCAGGCATACATGCCGGTCACATTGTCGGCGATGGTCGGCCCTGCCGCATCGGGCCTCTGCGGATCGAGCAGCAGGCTTGCAATCCCGCTCATTGCGATGCCGACGGAATCGTAGGCCGGACGATCACGGTAAGGCCCGCTGTCGCCAAAGCCGGTTATCGAGCAGCGCACGAGACGCGGATTGAGCTTCTCCAGCGTCACGTCGTCAAGACGGAGCCGCGCCAAGACGCCCGGCCGATAATTGTCGAGCAGCACGTCGGCGCGGCTCAACAGCTTGTGCAGCTTGGCCTGCCCGCTCTCGCTTTGCAGGTCGAGCTGGATGCTCTCCTTGTTCCGGTTATAGGCGGAGAAATGCGGCGAGTAGAGATCGCCCCGATAGGCCCGGAACGGATCGCCGCCCTTCGGATGCTCGACCTTGATGACGCGGGCGCCGAGATCGGCCAACATCATCCCGGCGAGCGGCGCCGTTATCATGGTTCCGAGCTCGATCACCAGAATGCCGTCGAGTGGCTGGGTCATGGTCGCCTGTCCATCATGGCTCGCACGCCAGCACGCGGTCCGGCCGCTGCGTTGCCGCCCGGCCCCATCGCTCGATTTGCAACGCTCTCCCTCACGCGGGCTTGTGCGAATACCGCTCTTATGGTTTTTAATCGCGCTGAGGATGGCCAACGCCTTCCAGCTTGTCAATGCAGCCCGGATCCACAACGTCCTCTGAACGCATGGTTACAAAGGACACCACCAAGGAAAAGCCGCCGTCCTGGTTCTCGGAATCGCTGGCCCGCGGCCTGATGGTCATACGGGCTTTCGATGCGAGCGCGCAGCGTTTGCGTCCAACCGACGTCGCCAAACGCACTGGCCTCAACCGCGCCGCCGCGCGCCGCTATATGCTGACGCTGCAGGATCTCGGCTATCTCGGGTCGGAAGACGACCGCTTCTATCTGCGGCCGAAGGTGCTCGATCTCGGCTATGCCTATATCTCGTCGATGCAGATCGACCGGCTGGTCCAGCCCTTCCTCAACGATCTCGCCGCGCGCACGCACGAATCCTCCAGCTTTGCGGTGCTGGACAATGACGAGGTGCTGTTCGTGGCGCGCTCGTCCGGCGAGAAGATCCTGCAGATTTCCGTCAGCATCGGCGGGCGCGTGCCGGCCTGGTCGACATCGCTCGGACACGCGCTTCTCTCCGGACTCTCTGAAGAGGACTTCGAGCGCTACCTGAAGTCGCTGAAGGCGCAAGTCGGCAAGCTGCCGATCAGCCTGCGCGATCTCAAGGCATCCATTGAAAAGGCGCGCAAGCAGGGCTGGGTGCTGGTGTCGAACGTGCTGACCCGCGGCATCGTCGGCATCGCCTCGCCGATCCGCAATGCGGATGGCAGCCTGCTGGGCGCGATCAATGTTGCAAATTACGGCGCCGGCAATCCAAAGCTTGTGCGCGATCACGTTCCGCTGCTGCTCGAAACCGCCGCAAGCCTCGAACGAACGCTCCAGGCACGCGGACAGACCGGCAACGCCGATCGCTTCTCGGCGCGCGCGGCGCGCCTCGTCACCGGCCGCGAAACGGCCCGCTAGTTACAGCGCGAAGCGTTTCACCGCGTCCCAGTCCACCATCGACGCCACCGAAGACGTGTCGGGCAGCGTGACGCAGCCATTCTCGATGACCGGAAGCTCGCTCGTCACCTGCTCGGTCATGGCGAGATACCAGGTCAATTCCGCCGGCAGCATCGGCTGTCGCAGCGCCGCCGCAAATTGCAATGCCGCGAACGTCCCAAGCGCGCTCTCGCCCATCAGGCCTGCGACGACGCCGCGCCCTTCCGCATCCGCGGCATCCTGCATCAGCCGGCAATCCGACAGGCCGAACCGGCCGGGCTTGGCGCTCAAGGCCTGCGCGCCCTGCGCGAGAAACAGCCGCGCATCGCGCAGCGACCAGGCGTAGAAATCCACGAGCACGGGAATCGGGCTGTCCGCGCACAACGCCGCGAATGCAGGGTCCGGCGAGAACGGACATGGGTCCTCGATCACACGCGCGCCGGCATCGGCGACCGCGCGCGCATAATCGAGCGCGTTGTCGAGCTGGTAAGCGCCGTTGCAATCGACATAGAGCGCGACGTCCTCACCGACGGCCTTCCGAATCGCGTGAATGCCCTCGATATCGGTGGCGACGCCCTGTCCGCCTTTCACCTTGAGCGTGCGAAACCCGTAACGCTCGCGCATGTCGGCGGCTTCCGCCGCCATGACCTGCGGCGTCTGTCGCGTGACCGCCCACGACAATTCCACCCGCCGGCTGCCCTGCCAGGTCTGCCAAAGCGGACGCTGCATTTGCGCGGCCTTCAAGTCCCAGCAGGCATTGTCCACCAGACACTTGGCGGCGAGATTTTCCGGGATGCGATCGAGCGCGCGCCGTGTTGCATGCGGATCGGACATATCGAGTGTCCGCAGCAGCGGGATGAAAATCTCCTCGATCGTCGTGATCAGGCTGCGGGCCGTCACCCCGCCCCATGTCGGCTTCACGCTGACTTCGGCGACGCCGGTCTCGCCACTCTCCGCGGTCAGCCGCAGCAGCACAAAGGGCGCGGCCTCCTCTACAATATCGCTCCACACCACGGGCCGCGCATAGGGCAGCGCATAGGCATGGAGCGAATAATCAGCGAGACGCATCGTGCACTTATTTGGCGGCTTGTGCGCCTTCCAGCAACTTGCCGAATCTCGGAGACTCGACGGCGACGAAATCAGTTAACTGCTTCGGATTCATGAAACGCGGCTCGGCGCCGAGCTTGGCCATCTTCTCGCGGATATCGGGACGCTTGAGGATCTTTTCGACCTCGGCCGCGATGCGCTGCACCACCGGCTCCGGTGTTCCCTTGGGTGCGAACAAGGCGAACCAGGCCTGCACGTCGAAGTCGGAGAACCCGGATTCCGCGACGGTCGGCACATCGGGCACGAGCGAACTGCGTTCGGCACCGGTAATCGCCAACACCCGCAGCTTGCCGGTCTTGACCTGCGGCAGCAGCGCCGGAACGGTGAAGAAGATGAAGCTGACATCGCCGGAGAGGACACCCGTCACGGCTTCCGGTCCGCTCTTGTAGGGCACATGCGACATGTCGAGCTTGGCAGTAGACTTCAGCATCTCGGCCGCGAGGTAGCCGGACGTTGCGATGCCGGCCGAGGAGAAGGTGACGGTGCCGGGCTTGTCACGGGCGAGCTGCACCAGCTCCTTCAGCGATTTCACAGGCAGATTGGAATTCACCACGAGCAGGTTCGGCGCCGTCGCGATCATGGCGACCGGCGGGATGTCCTTCATCGGATCGAAGCTGAGATTCTTGAACAGATGCGGGCCGACCGAATGCGTCGGACTGCCGCTCATCAGGAGCGTGTAACCGTCCGGCGCCGCGCGCGCGACTGTCTGCGCGCCAAGATTGCCGCCCGCACCGGGACGATTCTCGATCACCACGGGCTGGCCCAAAGCGGTCGACAATTCCTCGCCGATCATGCGCGCGAGAATGTCGGCGGTCCCGCCGGCGCCGAACGAAACGACGATGGTGATCGGCCGGTTCGGCCAGGCTTGCGATTCCGGCTTGGTCTGCGCCATGGCCGGCATGGAGATGGCTGACACAAGCAGCAGCAGAACGGATGCGATCGCAACACGAACTTTCATCGGCGTCCCCTCGTCCCACAAACTAAGTTGGGCGATTATCGCCCTTATGAACTTTTACCGTTCTAAGCTTGTCTTTGCGTCTACCCCCTTGTCAATACGCTCCACTCCGCCCATGAACCGGCCCACACAAGTAGGAGGTAGCCAATGAACACCATGACCCCGCCGCAACCGGCGATTCCGAGCAAGGTCACGCTCCCGGAACACCGCGATGCGTATTACGGCGGCAAGTGGCATGCGCCGAAGAACGGGCGCTATGTGGACACCATCAATCCGGGCACTGGCGCATCGCTCGGCAAGGTTGCGGAATGCGACGTCGCGGACATGGATGCCGCGATCGCGTCGGCCAAGGCTGCCTTCAAGGAGTGGCGGCGGGTGCCCCCGCTCGAGCGCGCCCGCATCCTCAAGCGCGTCGCGCAGATCCTGCGCGAGAATGCCGGCGAACTGGCGATGATCGACGCCGCCGATTGCGGCAACCCGGTCAAGGAAATGCTCGCGGACGCGCAGATCGCCGCGGCGCAGATGGAATTCTTCGCCGGCCTCGTGACAGAGGTGAAGGGCGCCTCGATACCGATGGGGCCCGACGTGGTGAATTTCTCGGTGCGGGAGCCACGAGGCGTGGTCGGCCGTATCATTCCGTTCAACCATCCCTTCATGTTCTGCGCCGGAAAATCGGCAGCCGCGCTCGCGACCGGCAACACCATCGTCGTGAAGCCGCCGGAGCAGGCGCCGCTGTCGTCGCTGCGCCTTGCCGAATTGTGCGACGGGCTGTTCCCGCCCGGCGTATTCAATGTTGTGCCCGGCGGCAAGGATGCCGGCGCGCGCCTCTCGTCCCATCCCGACATTGCGATGGTCGCGCTGGTCGGCAGTGTGCCGACCGGACGGGCGGTGATGAAGGCCGCCGCCGACACGGTGAAGCCGGTGCTGCTTGAACTCGGCGGCAAGAACGCGCTGATCGCCTTCGGCGATGCCGACCCGGACGAGGTCGCGGGG
>NZ_DATMRX010000154.1:0-2158 GCF_035565855.1 Pseudorhodoplanes sp. | reverse complement strand
CCGCTTCATAAAACTCCAGCTTTCCGGTCTGCGGATAGATCGTGCCGTTCTCGAGCTTCAGCCGGACGCTGACATTCTCGCCGGAAATCTTGATGCGGCCGTCCTTGATCGCCTCGCGCAGGTTGAGCAGGTTGGTGCTCGATTGCGTCACGTCGACATTGATCGGATCGAGCGTACGGATCGTGGTCAAGGGCGTGGTCTGGCTCGCCGTGACCAGCGCGCCTTGCGTGAGCACCGACTTTTCGATCCGGCCGGAGATCGGCGCGGTGATGGTGGTAAAGTTGAGATTGATCCGCGAGGTCTCGACCGCCGCCTTGGCGGACGCGACATCCGCTTTCGCCTGGGCGAGCGACGCGCGCGCATCGTCGAGCTCTTGCTGGCTGATCGCTTTCTGCGCGATCAGGCTTTGATAGCGTTCGGCCTTGGCCTGCGCGCTCGGCACCGCCGCTTCCGCGCGCTGCAGCGCCGCGAGCGCGCTGTCGTAAGCCGCCTGATAGCTTGCCGGATCGATCTGATAGAGCGCGGCGCCTTCCTTGACCTCACTGCCCTCCTGAAAAAACCGCTTCTGAATGATGCCGCTCACCTGCGGCCGGACCTCCGCGACGAGCGAGGCGGCCGTGCGGCCCGGCAGCTCCGCGGTGATTGCCACGGACTGCGGATGAAGCGTGACAACGCCGACCTGCGGCTTTGCCGTTCCGGGAGGAGCGCCGGCGTTCTCGCCGGTGCGATTGTCGCAGCCCGACAGCACGCTTGCGACGGCAAGACCCGCCATGAGCGCGACAACCGCAGCGATGCACCTCGATGATTCCTGAGAGCGCGATGACGAGCGCGGCCCGCGGGCGTCCGGACTCACGGCGAAACTCCGGTTTCATATTTACAGAACGGTATCGTATCTATATTCGGGAAGACCATGCCGATGTCAACCGCGAAGCCTCGCCGCAAAATTGCCGCGAAAAAACCCAAGGTCCCGGCCGACGCGACGCGGCGGCACCGCGGCCGCCCGAAGCTGATGTCCGACGCCGAGCAGGCCCGGCAGATCGCGCGGCAGGCCCGCGACCTGTTCTTCGAAAAAGGCTACGCCCGCACGACGATGGACGACATCGTGACGCGATGCCGGATTTCCAAGGGCACGCTTTACCGACTTTTTTCCAATAAAGCCGAGATATTCGGCGCGATCATCGACGATCACCGGCAGACCATGCTGGCGCTCCCCGGCGACTACGACGCATTGCCTATCGATGAAGCGCTCGCACGCATCTTCCTCATCGAGATCGACGACGAGGCCAATGACGCACGAATGGCCTTGATCCGGTTCGTGCTGGTGGAAGTCCGGCAGTTCCCCGAACTGCGCGCCTTGTTGCACACGCGTGGCGGCGATCCGTCCCGGCAGGCCCTCGCCCGATGGCTCCGGCGGCAGCAGGCGAAAGGCCGCATTGTATGCCCGAATGCCGATGACGCCGCCAAGGCTCTGATGGACCTGATCTTCGGCGCAGTCGCCGTCAAATCCGAAACGGTGCAGCAGTGGCCCGCGCGGAAGGAAAGAATCCGCTATCTGCGGAACTGCATCCGGATGTTTACGCAGGGCATCCTGCCGCGTTGAGCTGCGCGCAGCCAACGGCAGCCGGCGTCCGTTTCAGCACAGGCAGGCCTATAACATGGCCGGCCAATATAAAACGCCGGCCGGACCTGCGTCCGACCGGCGCCCCTTTTCATCCGCCGCGCGGTTCAGCGCCCGGGCATTTTTATTCGCGCGCCATCGGCGCGACGACCTCCTCGTAGCCGTAAGACTTCGGCATGATGCCGAGATCGATCGAAATATCCTCGGTCTTCTTGATATTCGCCTTGGTGAATTTTCCGTCCGGCGAGAACACCTTGTACATATGGTCGAGCGCAGCCTTCAGGATCTCGGGATCGGCCTTGGCAAAGTGCTTCTTGGCGATCTCGTAGACCTCGTCGTGATGGCCCTTGATGTATTGCTGCGCTTCCACCAGCGCGGCAAACAGCGCGTTGGCGTCCTTCGCATTCTTGTCCAGAAACGCCTTGCTGGTCGACAGCGGCGCCGAGGAGAAGGCGTCGAGTTCGCTCGCCACATCGACCACCGTGTTGGCGAGACCCTGCTTGACGGCGATCGACACAAACGGCTCGAACAGCATGGCGG
>NZ_DATMRX010000153.1:0-13741 GCF_035565855.1 Pseudorhodoplanes sp. | reverse complement strand
CGCTGACGCAGAGTTACGATTCCCGCTTCGCCGAGCATGCACCGGGGCGGCTGTTGACGTGGCAATTCATGGACCACTGCGCCGCCTCCAACATCCACATGCTGGACTTCCTCGCGCCGGCCCACCAATACAAGCGCGAGTGGTCCACCGGCGAAATCGCCGTGTCCGATTATCTCGTTCCATTGACGATCAAAGGCTCGCTGCTCGCCGCCACGCTGGGGTGCGCCCGGCCGGCGCTGAAGCGCCTTTATCGCAGCATGCCCGCGTCTCTCCGCTCCTACGCCATGCGGCTCGCCAGCGGACGCCGGCACCCCATCCAACAATATTGAGCGGTATCGCCTTCGCCTGCTTTTATCTTGATTAGCTGAATTATCTGGCGTGCCACGGGGGTGGCCTATTTAGCGCCCTGCCCGCGGATCACCGCCGGCAGCGTCGCCACCAGCACATACAAATCGAACCAAAGCGAATGATGGCGGATATAGAAGCTGTCCTGTGCGCGCTGGGCGGCCAAATCGCCATCGCTACGGCTGGAAATCTGCCAGAATCCGGTTAGCCCCGGCGGCACGCTCAAGCGGAGCGCACGAAACTCCGCGTCGAAGGCATCCAGATGATAGGCTGGAAACGGCCGAGGCCCGACCAAGCTCATGTCGCCACGGATGACGTTCCAGATTTGCGGCAATTCGTCCAGGCTCGTGCGCCGAAGGAAACGACCGATTCCGGGCAGGATGCGCGGATCGTTCTGCAGCTTGAAATGCTGCTGCCATTGCGCGCGAGCGTCCGGATCGGCCTCGAGCACCTGCTGCAATCGCTGCTCGGCGTCGCCATACATGGTGCGAAGCTTGAGCACGCCGATCGCCTTGCCGCCGCGCCCGACCCGGCGCTGCCGATAAAACGCCGGCCCCGGATCCGCAAGCTTCACGATCAGCGCCAACAGGCCGATCACCGGCGCGCACAGCATCGCCAGCGGCAATGCCGCCGCCAGATCGACGCCGCGCTTGAGCGCTGCGCTCGCAACCGGCGCCGCACCGCCCATTTCAAGCGCGACACAACCGTCAAAATGACGAACCTGCACGCCGAAGGTCGGGAACAATCCCGTCTTGGTCATCACAAGGATCCGCTCGACTCCGAGCCGGTAAAGCACAGCCGGATCATCCGGCAGGGCGCGCGCATCGAGGGCGATCAGCACCTCGAAACCGAGTGTCGCCCGGGCCCCGCCAAGCGAGCCAAGCGTCCCAAGCATGGGGAGCGCGGAGTCGTCGCCGGCGGCTACACTATGAGCGGCACGGTGCGCCGGCCGCCGGCCAGGACCGATGATCCCAATGGGCTCAAGACCCCATTCAGGATGCGAGCGAAGCCAATGCGCGTACGAACTCGCGGCCGCGGCATCGCCAAGGATCGCCGCCTTCGCGCACCAAAGTCCACGACGGGCAAGACGTACCCTCACCGCATGCTCGGCCCATGCCCCGAGTACCAACGCGAGCGCGGCGCAGGCAGGAACGATCGTCGCCGCCTGCAGCGGGTTCTCGCGCAGAAACAGCAACGCGCCGGAAAACAGGAAAAGAAGCGCGGCATTGGCCCGCAGCCGGAACCGCTCGATCGGGTTTCGGACCGCGGCGCGATCGCGGTAAAGACCCGCGACGCAGCAGCTTCCAATCAACAACAGCAGCAGGATTGCGATGTTGGATTGCGGCCAAGCCGCAATCCCGATTGTTTTAGCAGCACCGGCGACGACTACCGTCGTGGCCACCGCCCCGCTAGCGACATCGCCGGCAAAGAGCCAGGCGGCGACGGTGCGCCGCCTGGCTGCATCCGACGCACGCGCACCGCCACGCGGGGAGCCCGGCCGGGGGAGCGCCCTGCCCGGAGGCGGCAGGGCCGGGATGTGCAGTCGGGCATCGGACATCGCGAACCGATCCGCAACACGCTGAAAGCGATGGCCGGGCCGATTACCCGACAGCGGCTGTCGCACCGGCAAAGTCCGGCTGGCGCGACTTTTCCTGAGACACTTGGGACGCGATCCAACTGTAGGTCGGTATCAGACCCTTGCGCAGCGGCGTGCTTGGCTCCCACTGCAACACGCGGCGAAGCAGAGTGTTGTCGCTGTTGCGGCCGCGCACGCCCTGAGGCTTGGTCCGGTCGTGCGTAAGATTCAGCGCCTTGCCGGATATATCGATTACGATTTTGGCCAGTTCGTCCACGCTGACCAGCTCGTCGGTGCCGAGATTGAGCGGCCTGACGAAGCCGGATTGCATGATGCGGTAAATGCCTTCGACGCAATCATCGACATACATGAACGAACGGGTCTGCTTGCCGTCGCCCCATACCGTGATCTGGTCGCCGCTATAAGCCCGCGCCACCTTGCGGCACATCGCGGCCGGAGCCTTCTCGCGCCCGCCATCGTAAGTCCCCTGCGGGCCGTAGACATTGTGGAAGCGCACCACGCGCGTGGCGAGGCCATAATCCTCGCGGTAGTACTGGCAGAGTTTCTCCATATAGAGCTTTTCGAGACCGTAACCCTCTTCCGGCTCGGCCGGCCACGCATCCTCCTCACGCAGTGGCGTGACATCCGGCGACGTCTGCAGGTCGTGGCGATAGACGCAGGCCGACGACGAGAACAGGAACGAATCCACGCGCTCTTGCCGTGCGGCATCCAGCATGTGGATGTTCATCAGCGAATTGTTGCGAGAGATTTCGGCATGCGAGCCGGTGATATAGCCGATGCCGCCCATATCGGCGGCCAGGTGGTAAACGACATTCATGCGACTGGTGGCGGCGAGGCAGTTCGCCGCTTCGCGCAGGTCGAGAACCAGGAACTCGTCGGCATCGCTTTCGCCGTATTCCGGCCGCTTGATGTCCACGCCGCGAACGCGGTAGCCGTTCGCCTTGAGATACGAAACCAGGTGGTGGCCGATGAAGCCGCCCGCGCCCGTCACGAGCGCCCACGGCATAGGTGTCTTGGATGTCTTGATGGTTTCCTTGCGCGCTATCGCCATTTGCCGTCCTCCGAGTCGTGTTGCATCGGGGGCCTCACGTTAGGAGTCGTGGCGCCCACCTCAAGCGGAACGACGAAGTAGCTCGAACGCGCCTGCGGCTGTGCCTGTGGCATCGGCGTCGGGTCGCTCAAGCGTCCAACCCGCGGACGCAGCAACCGATCGAGCGGCGCTTCCGCGTAGCGGAAGCAGGCCCAAGCAAACACGATGGCGGCGCCGATCCCGACAAACCGCAGCCCCCAGTCGAGAGCCGCCGGGAACATCAATGCGCCGGCGACCTTGCCGAAGCCCGACAGCACAAACCAGTGCGAGAGATAGAGACTGTAGGAGGCGTCGCCCAAGGCCGAGCCGAGACGATTGACGGCGCAATCGCGCTGGAACACGGGTCGGAACACGCGCGCCAGCAGAAAGATGCCGCCCGCCACCGCCATACGCAGCACCAGATAGCGGTCCAGCGGATCGGCAACCGCCAGGGCGACAATCCAGACAAACGCCGCGATCGCGAGCGTCTTCGCCCAGGCTGACCGCGTTTGCCATCGGTCGACCGTGCAGAGGGCCCAACCGAACGCAAACAGCAGCAAATAGGGGCTGAGGAGATGGTAGTCCCATACGCGGGAAACCGGGCCCGTACCCAGGACAAGGCCGGCGGTGCCCGCGAGAACCAGCGGATAGACGATGGCGTTCCCCGGCCGCCTCATCGCTACACTGGCAAACGACAGCGCCACCGCCAATGCGGCATAGAAGATCATTTCGATCTCGAGCGACCAACCCACGCCGAGGATCGGATAGCGATGCTGCGGCAGCATCAGATAGGAACGGACGATCGTACCGGCATTGAGCTCCAGCTCGTTCAGCCGCCACGATGGATTCAGCAAATAGGCCACGATGACGAGGCTGGTGAAGACCCAGTACATCGGGGCCAACCGGGCGATCCGCCCGTACATGAACTGCGCACCGCTCCTGTAGCTCGGCAGGCGCAGGCACATCACGTAGCCGGAGACGATGAAGAAGACTTCGACACCCAGGCCGCCGAGCGGGCGGTACCATTCGATGTTCGACACCGACAGGGGCGAGATATTCTTCGTGATGAGGTCGCTGTGCCAAATGGCAACCTCGAGCGCCGCAACGGCGCGAAGCCACTGAATGTCGTTGAGCTTTACGGCCTTCTGGGGCTTTTTCACAGGAACGTGTATAGCGTCGTGCGGCGCCAACACAGCGCACTCTTGCGCAGTACTGCCTCCGCTGGAGGAGTACCCCTTCCATGCGCGGAGTGTTCTCGATAGCGCGGCTCATGCCCCGGCCGGGATGCAATCGCCGTCGGCGGATAAGGTGAGTCCTTCAACGCGAACGATGCTTCAGCATCCGCAATGAACGCTGGCCTTGCGGCGGGCGATCTCGTCCGCGGTCGCGGCAAAATTGTTGGTGATCACGCCCTCGACCCGCTGGCAATACTTCGGCCCCTTCCACCACGGATTGGGAGCGCCACGCGCGGCGATCCAATGGACCAGGTTGTTCTTCACGACGATATTGCGGCATTCGGGCGGCTCCTGCCGCCACACCGAGATGCCGACATTGGTGAACGGCTGCCGTCGAGCGACAACGACGTTTCCGCTGACCTCGATATCGTGCTCACCGGCGACACCGATCCCGTACTGGCCCGGATCCTCCAGGACGTTATCGCGCGCAACGAGATACGAGCCTCCGGCATCGCCGAGCATGATGCCTCCCCCCGACGGACTCGGACCGCCGCCGACAAGGGTGTTGCGCTCGATGAGGATCGGCGATTGCGCCGTTCCCGACGATTTGTAGATGCTGATCGCGTCTTCCGGTTGGCCTCGACCCGGCTCGTTGATGCCGGTGTTGCAACTGATGACGTTTCCAGCTCCGTAAACCTTGTCGAACTGGACAAACTGCCCGCGTGGAATCGGGCCGCGGGGATTGCGCAAACGGTTGCAGCGGACGGTCACGGCCTGCGAGCCCTGTACCGAAACGCTGGTGATATTGTCGTCGATCGTATTGCGCTCGATCGTCACATTCTCCGAATTGAGGATGAAAATGCCGCTGCCGCCGGTGCCCTCGATCGTGACATTGCGAATGACGACATTGCGGCTGGCGAAGACGTCGATCCCGTGTCCGCCACATGGACCGATGCGCATATTCTCGATCGTCACGTCGGTCTTGTCCTTGATGGCAAGACAAGGGCCCTCGCTGCTGGTCAGGGCATGAGATTGCACGCCGCCGCCCGGCGACTGCGCGAATGCCGACTCCGGAGGCAACAAGATCCACACCGCTGCCGCCACCCCCAGAGCCCGCATCGCGACAGGGTGGCGCAGGATCGAACGGTTCGGATACTTCGACCAATACACCATCGAACTGCCCAGGCCGACGCCGATCAACGTCCAGAACCAGATGCCGACCATCGGCCCCTCGATGGCGACATCGAACGTCGCATCGACGACGATGGCCAGCACATAGCAAGCAACGAACAAGAAGAACCCGGACCAGCCGACCTCGCCGTCGCGCCGCGACACGACCATGTTCCGAAACATCGTCGCAAACCATATCGCCAGCATCGTCAGCCACAGCGCGAGCCCGCTGACGCCGGAACGCGCCAAGAAGGTCATGTGGACGTTGTGCGGGCTGCGCAGCGGCGGCGTTCCGGGGCCGACCATGAAGTTGTCGATCTCAGCGAGGTTCGCGCCGAACCCCTTGCCGAACCAAAAATACTCCCCGTGAATGGTGTAGCTGATGATGTATTTCCACCACTCCAACCGCCATTCCTTCGTCCCGTCGAGATTGCCCGTGGTGGAATCGCCGAAGATGCTGGTCATGTTGGCGGCGAGCTGTGCGAGGTCGATGTTTCGTCCGCCCTCGATGCGCACGCTCAAGCCGACCACGGCCAGCGCGCCTCCGATCAGAAGCACCAGGCCGAGGAAGCCCGCGACCAGCCGGCCGTTGCGTGTGAGGACCGCGGCCAGGATCGCCGGCACGACAAAAGCCAACGTGCCGCCGCGGCTCAGCGCAAAGATGATGGCGACCCCGACGACGAGCATCACCGCCCACAGCTTGCCCGGCTTGTAGAAGCCGGCGAGCACAAAGGCCGTCACGCCGGCCATATGGGCGGCAAGCTCGCCAACGCGCAGCGACACCAGCGTGATGTCCGGGCGCGGCCACGTCGGCATGTGGGCCGCGAGCGGCGATATGAACACCGCTGCGACGGGCGGCACCATCACATAAGCGGCGGTAAAACGCCGGTAATGATGAACGATGCCGTCGATCAGAAACGGCCGCTCGATCAATGCGGCCGCCACCACGATGGCATAAAGCCCGTAAAGCGCGACGACGCCGTCGCGCACGGCATCGACACCGTAGCGCGGCACGCCCTGCACGACGCTGACCGTGATCCAAGCGATGAGGGCAAGCACCGCGACGCTGCCAAGCGAGGCCGTTGCCGCCACCATGCAGCCTCCGCACAACAGCGTGACCAAGCCGAAGACCAGGACGATCTCGCCGACGTACAGCGGCGGAACGCCGATATAGGCGAAACCCTTGCCGACAAATGCGTAGCCGACCAGCAACAGGCCCAGCATCATGGCGAATACATCGGTCGCCGACCGCCGCGGCCGATACACAAGGGTCGCCGCCGCTGTCATGAGCGCCCGCCGAGATAAACGATACCGAGCGCCCGGATGCCTTGCATGATCGGAATCAGGATGGGATGCCGGCTGTCGTGGATATGAAAGATGGTATTGGGGCGCACGGAAGCGAACAGATAGGCGAAGATGGCGCGGTCGATGCTCCAGCTTCGACCCGAATCCGCGCTGGCAAACACCGGCAGCACATCCACCGCGATATCCAGCGGCAACGGCATCGCCTCCCGCGAGCGCGTCGTGATGAGCACAATCCGCGAATCGTCTCCCGCCGAGGCTTCGCGGACGACCAGCGCGCGGGCCGCGAAATAGGCGGCCGACTGATGCGGCCGAATGGGGCTGCCGCAGACCACGAGATGACGAATATCGCGCCACCCTTTGCAGGATGGCGCCGTCTCAGGCTGGATGAGCATCGGCATCGAGCACCAGTCGTTTGAGGGTAAAGAAGGAAAACAACAGTCGAATCCCATTCGCGAGCGCGAGTGCTATCGCCGCGCCCGGCAGGCCGAACGCTGCGGCCAGCGGAAAGAAGGCGACGACCATGATGCCCATGCCGACGAGATTGATATTCAACGCCGTCCGCGGCGAATTGATGCCATGCAGGAACGAGCAAGCCATCTCGGAAATGTAATTGAACAGCAACGCCGCCCCGAGAATCTGCACGATGTCGGCGGCCTCCAGATATCGCGAACCCGAACCGTAAAGCAGCCACAACATCGTGGCCGGGCTCGCCATCACGAAGGCGTAATAGGCGGCGGTCGGCAAGAAGCCCAGCGACGCATAATGACGAACCGCGCGCCAGGCTGTGCCGACACCCTCCGACGACGCATGCGCTGCAGTCTGTGGGATCAGATTGCAGAGGCCGACCATGACCGGGTTGATCACGTTGACCACGTTGAACGCAGCCTGGAAGTCCGCGACATGAGATCGCCCGGCCACGAGCCCAACCATCCAGATCAGCGCATTGAAGCGCAGCGCCGTCACCAGGCTGCTGGCGAGCGACCATCGCCCGATGGACCAGTAGTCCTTCGCGGTGCGGCCAAGCGCATCCGGCCGGCGATATGCCGCGCCGACCTGGATGAACTGAATACACGCCCCGACCGCAGACGCAGCGGCGAACGCGAAGAACGCTGCCGGCAGCGTCAACATCCCTCCGAGTGCGAGAATCAGCACGCCGGCGGCCTGACCGAAATAAGTCACGGCATCCCCGATCACCGCCGCGCGATGACGGAACTCCGCAAAGAGAACGCGCCGCAGGGTTTCCTGCACCTGCCACAAGGCAAACCATGTCAACACGGAGGGGATCAGATCCCCTTCGCCAAAGATCATGAGGCCGATGCTGACCGTCCCCATCAACGGCAGCAGCGCGACGACCAGCAGGGACAGGCTTGACCAGATCATGTCGATCCGCTCGCCCACCGCCGCGGCGACCCGGATGGTGAAGGGATAGAAGATCAGCGTGGTGTTGAACACCTGCAGCAAGAGAAGGAGTGCGAAGATCAGCGCGAAAACGCCGTAGTCGGCGTTTGGCAGCAATCGCGCCAGCATGATATTCGCCGCGAACGAGCCCAGGCTCACCACGCCCTGGTCAATCAGGGTCCAAGACGCCCGGAACAGATGGACTCGTCCGAACATACCCTGTCCTTATCTGTGCCCCCTGTCCGCTGCGATGAGGCTTACGAGGAGAGCGAAGCGTAGAATCTGCCGTAGCGCGCGAGGTAGTAGCTCTGATCGTGCACAATCGCGTCGGCGTGCCGCCGCAGGCGCACGTTGGCAAGCACAACGCCCGATGCCGGCGTACCTGCCTCATGCAGGCGGCGAAGCGCCTGTGCGGCAGTCCGTGCAGGCGTCTTGCGCCAGTGCACCAGCAGCATCATGAGATCGGCATAGCGGGCGAGATGCATGGTTTCCGACAGCATCAGAACCGGCGGCGCCTTGATAATGACGATGTCATGACGCTTGCGGGCCGCGGCCATGTACTCGGCAAACCCTTCGCCGCCGATCAGCGTGCGCTGGCGGTCGCGTAACACGACGAGCTGGAAGGGCTGCGCCTTTCCGCCGTTGGTTGCGGTCGGCGCGTCATCGCCCACTTTGAGGTCAGATTTTGAGTCGGCGGCAGGCGGCGAGCTGGAGCGGCGCACAAGCCGATGCGGCTGTGTCTGCGGGGTCGCGTCGATCAGCAGAACGCGCTGGCCGTTTTCGGCCAGCACCCCTGCCAGCGTCGTCGCCAACAACGTCTTGCCTTCATCGGGCAGGCTCGATGTCAACACCACCACCCGGCAGCCCGGCTCCTTGATCTCAAGGCCCGCGTTGAGGGCGATCGAGCGCGCCGCCTCGTACAGCACGGCGCGCGCGCTGGCGCGCCAGTTGGCGCCGTCCGGCAGGATGCCGAAGCAGCGCACGCCAAGTCGATTGGCGACGGTCCACTCGTTCGTCAGCCGCGTATCGTAACGTTGCCGCAGCAGCATGAATGCCGATGCCAGCACGAGCGCACCGATCAACGCCAACACATAGACCGACTTCGGATTCGGCGTGACCGTGGCCGGCGATCCCTGCGCCGGAATGGCGATATCGGCGGTGAAATCGCCCAGTGCAACGGAGCGAATGGGCGTGGTCGGTCGGTTCGCCTCTTCAATGGTCCGCCCGATCTCTTCCAGTTGCGTGCTGGCCGCGAGATAGGTGGGAAACTTGTCGCCGAGCCGCAACCCGATCTGCGTGAGTTCCGCGCTCAGCCGCGCGCGTGTGGCCACCAGGCTCTGGATATGGCGCTCGCGCAGGTATTCCTGGGCCAGCGTGTTTGCCAGGCGTGCCGCCATCTGCGGCTCGGACCAGCGCGCACGGATGGCGATCACATACGATTTGCTGTCGTGATCGACGACAGAAATCCCCATTAGACGCGTGACCGCGCGCGCGAACGCATCGTCCTGCCCCTCCTCCGCGGCAACCGTCTGGCTGGCTGTCTTCGCAGGATGGCCGTCAAGGAACGCCAGCGTTCGCGACAACAATCCCGGCGGCGACGAAAATGCCGGGTCGTCAAACAGTTTCATTCGCGAGACGACATGCTCGGCCACAATACGCGAACGGGCGATCCGTGCCTCACTATCGACCACCGCCGCGGCATCGAGTGAGAATCGCGGCGTGCTTGCCGAGGAGCCGGCGGCAAAGTCGAACCGGATGACCGCCTCTGCGGTATAAGTCCGCGGACCGAAGCGCAGGAACAGCGTCGCCAGCGCAGCGGCGAGGATCGCGACCAGCATGAATGTCCAGCGGCGGTGCCACAATAGCCGCAATGCGCCGACGATCACCTCCTCATTGTGCAATCGCGGGTTTGAGACATAGTCGTTGCCAAGCCGCTCGCCGATCCCCTCGGTCAGGCGATCCAGTGGTTGGGGCGCGTGCATGCACCTGCTCCGCTCGCTTCCATCCGGCCCAGTTGGCCGGCTCGGCTCTATCCCGGCGGCTGCGCCGGCTATCCCATTGATGCCCATCCGCGCGGTAGGCGACAGCGTCGCGGAGAGGTAGCCCGTTGGCGCCTTAGGCCCGGTCGTAGACGTCTTCGAGCCGCACGATGTCGTCCTCGCCGAGGTAAGAGCCGCTCTGCACCTCGATCAATTCGACCGATGTCGAGCCGAAGTTCTCCAAACGATGGACGGCGCCCAGCGGAATATGGACATGCTCGTTGGGGCGAACGATGTCGCGGCGGTCATCGACCGTAACCGTCGCTTCGCCCGCGACGACAACCCAATGCTCCGCGCGATACCGATGCTTCTGCAACGATAACCGTCCGCCCGGATGCACCACGATCCGCTTGACCTGGAAGCCGTTGCCGCCATCGAGAACGCGATACCATCCCCACGGCCGATGCACGCGCGAATGCACGTCCGCCTGGCTGCGGCCGTGGCGGCGCAACTGCTCAACGAGTTGTTTCACTTCGCCCGATCTGCGGCGGTCGGCGACAAGAACCGCATCATCGGTCGCGACCACCACGACGCCTTCAAGATCGACCAGCGACACCAGCGGCCCGGTCGTCATCACGTAACAACCCTGGCTGTCGAGCAATTCCACGGTGCCCTTGGTCACGTTGCCGTCGGCATCCTTGGTGCCGAGGCCCCAGAGCGCATCCCACGAGCCGACGTCCGACCAGCCGCACGAAAACGGCACGACCGCGGCGCGGTCCGTCTTTTCCATCACCGCATAGTCGATCGATTGGGCCGTCGCCCGCCCGTATTCCGGCCCCATCAGCACGGCGCCGCCACTTGCGGTGCAACCGTCCAGCGCAGCCTCAAGCGCGGTCACCGTGTCCGGATCGAAGCGGCGATATTCGTCGAGCAGCGCATCGGCGCGGAACAGGAAGTTGCCGGAATTCCAAAGAAGGCCGGCGGCGACATAGGCCGCAGCCTTCTCGGCGGAGGGCTTTTCGGCGAAGCGAACCACTGCGGCGGCGGCGCCGGTGATGATCTCGCCCGGCTCGATATATCCATAGCCGGTTTCCGCGCGCGTCGGCACGACGCCGAAGGTAACAAGCCGGCCTGCCTGTGCCGCGGCGATGCCACCGGCGATGGCACGGCGAAAGCCTTGCGGGTCGCACACCACATGATCCGATGCCAGCACCAGGGCCAGTGCATCGGGATCCGAGCGGGTCAAGGCAAGACATGCCGCGGCAATCGCGGGACCGGAGTCACGGCGGGACGGTTCGATCAGGATATCGGCCGCGATCGACAGATCGGCGAGCTGCCGTTCGGCCAGGAAGCGATGGGCATGATTGGTGACGATCAGCGGCTGGCCGAACCCGCAGATTCCAGCGCGCAACACCGTATCCTGAAAGGTCGAGCGCTCGCCCAACAGAGCCGCGAACTGCTTGGGCATCGTATCGCGCGAGGCAGGCCACAGTCGCGCGCCGGCGCCGCCGCACAAGATCACTGGTCTGACCGTGGTCATGATTGCCTCTCTCCGACTTGGGCGGAACCTCGTTCAATTGGATGTCAGCTTCGGGCGAACACTATCGGCTGCGGGTGTAGGTGCGCGCGGCGCCGCGGCTGCCCGTGCATCCTTGCGAGGATTCTCCAACGCATCGCTTCCCGCATCGGCCACGGACGGCAGCGGATCGCCAACCCGGACAATGTCGCCAGGCTGCAGAGGAAAATCGCCGGCGGCATCGAACGCGACCGAAAGATTGGTTTTGCCGCGGACCACGGCGATCGCCGGCCGATTCACGTCCTGCTGTGCGGAAACCGAACCGATCTGAGACGAGCGTGCAACGCGAATACGATAGGCCGACGGAATCGAGACGCTCAATTCGAGCAGAGAGCGATCGACCTCCTGCAGCGCGGTGGTGGCGCGGCGGCGATAGTTGTTGCGCAATTCGCCGATACGGAATTTCAAGTCTCCTATGGTGTATTCCGCACGCAACGCCTCCGACCGCAGCCGCTCGATATTCCCGTCAAGGCGCGCTTCCTCGCGCTTGACCTCGATGTAATTCGGCTTGCGCACCAATCCGCTGCCCATCATGCTTTCATACTGCGCCACCATTTCGTGATTCAGATCGCGCTGCTTCTGCTCCAGCTTCTGCTGCAGCTTGACCGAAACGATCTCGGCCTCGAGCTTGGGGATTTGGCTCGCCAAGGCCTCGGCCTCCTGGCGCTGCGCCTGTCGCTCGGTCGCGAACGCGCGGCGCTCAGCCTCGACGAATTGCGCCAGCCGTTCGGGGTCAACGGAACCGGACAGGTCGGGAAAGGCCGGCGTGTCGTCCTCGTTCTGCTCGGCCACAAGCCGCGCACGACGAATGGTAAGAGCAGCGCGGCTGATCTCAAGTTGGCGAACGCGCTCCTCGGCCTGCAGCAATTCGGTCACGAGCGCGCCGCGACGATCCTCGGGAGCGCCGATGCCCCCGGCGAGCGCAATCGCGCCCAATGCCGACAGGCCTTGGCGATAGGGATATGATCCCGGAATACGCACCAGCCCCAACACATAGACGGGGCGAAAATCCGTGATGCGGATGCTGACCGCCGGATTGCGAACGTAGCCCCTGGTCAGGGCGGCCGCGATCCGCGCCTCGAGCTCAGCGGGCGTGAGCGCGTTCGCCGCGACGCTTCCGACGATGGGCAGACGCAGATTGCCGTCCTGATCGACAACGGCCTCGCCGGACAGTTCCGGCTGACCGAAAACGCTGACGGCAATGCGGTCACCGGGCGCAATACGATAGCCGCCCGATCCTCCGGCCTCGGCGGCAATGCCCGCGGCTGCGTTGCCCGTAGCGATAACAGCCAACGCCAATAGTGCGACCGCGTGATGGAACAACGGTCGTCGGCCGGCAGCGAAAGTCATGCAGCGTCCTCGGTTCATGTGCGGGGCCGGCTCGGCTCCGGACGCTTCGAGGCTACGAGATGAGCCCGACGTCGCCGAAATGAAAATCGGGAGGAGAACGGTGTCGAAAGGAGGTAGCTCGGTTGTGGGCGAAACCGGCGCCGTCAATTGTTCCGCCTCGACGCGAGGCAAGCCTTTCGAGGTAGGTCCGAGTTGAACAGAGCGCCCGATACGGAAAATCGTCCAAACAACGAATAAATGCCCAGCTATGAATACTGTCTTTTCATGGAACATTCACACGGATCATGGAACCGAAGCGATTTCGCGGGAGCGATCAAATAAAAAACATCAACGCGCGAGTATGATCGGAAGCGCAAATCGATATCACTACAGGCATTTCACACTTCATCGCCTGATGGTGGATGGTTATTACAACCAATGCTGTATTGTTTGCTGAGCGCAAAGTTGCTCATAATCCAACGTTTCGATGAAACTCGAATCCTTCCCAGAGGCGAGTGAAGTCATGTCGCTCAACGGTGAAACCGCTGAACGCAGCACGGAATCCGCCGATCGCGCATTTGTTCTTGGCGTAGGAATTAGTGCGACGACTTTGGACCGTGCTGCCGCCACGATCGATCGCTGGCTGATGACGCGCTCGCACAACTACGTCTGCGTCACCGGCGCGCATGGCGTGATCGAAAGCCGGCACGACCGGCAGCTTCGCGAGATTCACAACCGGGCGGGGCTGGCGGTCCCGGACGGAATGCCGCTCGTATTCATGGCGCGGCGGCTCGGCTT
>NZ_DATMRX010000152.1:0-2396 GCF_035565855.1 Pseudorhodoplanes sp. | reverse complement strand
AGCACGCCGCCAACCGCGGTCTGCACATAGCCGCTGGCATTCGGATCGGGAATGAGGCGGCCCGGCAATTCGACCGTGCGGGCGAACGTGCCCTGCTCCGTCTCGATGGTGCGCACACCGAAGATGCGCTGGATCGGCTTCGGAACGTACACGATCCCGCGGGGCAGGCGCTGCGCACGCTGGTCGCTGTCTCCGGCGGCCGCAGGCGCGGGTTCGTGGTCATGACCTTCATGCGCCCGCGCATCGGTGAGGCCGATCAATGCAAGCAGGATGATGGCCTCTCCGGCGCACCGCGCACCGCGGAACAGACCGATCACGATGGCGCCAAGGAGAAACCCGGCGATGCCGGTCGCGAGCGGCGAATGCGTCAACGAGGCCAGCACCTTCTGCAGCGTGCCGCTCTCGGGCACAGCGCCGGTTGCCTCGGCGCCCGGCAGCGGAACGTCGATCGCGACTGGCAGGATGTCGGGATCGCCGCCGGCATTGATGGTGACGATCAGATCGATGTCGCCACCCTTTTCGAGAAACGGAGCGTCGAGGCTGTAGACCCCGTTGCCCAGCGCCTTGGCGGTCACAGGTCCGGCAGGCGTCTCAACTTCGATCCCGGCTTTCTCGACCGGTGCATTGGTCCGATAATCGTCGACAAAGATCGCAAGCGTGCGACCCTGCGCCACCGCGACGATTTCGAAGCGGTCCGAATGTGCCTCGCCACGCGGCGCAACCGTCGCAGGCGCCGGTGGCGCTTCGGGCCCGTGGTCATGGCCCTCATGGGCGCGCGATGCGCTCGCGCCAAGAGCAAGGATCAGCGTGAAAATCAATGCGGCCGCGGCCAATCCCGGCGCAATATGGCGAAACATGGAATCCAGTCCTCGCATGAACAGAAGCGATGACGGACACCCCGAAGGGTGCCCGCCGCGTCTCGAGACGCGGAGCAAACGTTCAGGCGAAGGATTTCGGGGGGCGCGGTGGGCCCTCTCGCGCGAGACCTGCCGGCACAGCAACATTGGCTCCGGGCAAGGGAGCGTTCGTCAGCGGCCGCGAACAAACCCATTGCGCCGGGGCAATCGCGGTACCACAGCTTGAACAATGACCGTTGCTGCAACAGCCACGATCGCCGCAATGGCCATTCGATTGCTCATCGCCGGATTGCGGGGCTTGCGATCTGACCTCGGCGGCAATGACAGTTCGGGCTTTTTCGGACGACATCGCCGAACCGGCCTGGTCGGCGGGGGTCGCATGCATAGGCCCTGCATGCACATGCACGGTGTGCGCATGCCCTGCATACATATGTCCGGCGTGGATGCCATGGGCGCCCGCTGTCCCTGGCGTCAGACCCAGCAACAGGAACGCCGCCAGGATGACGGCGCAAGCCGATATGGTAGCCCGCAGGGACATTCGAAGAACTTATACGAATCCGCCGGTTCGCGAAACGCCTTCCTCGCCCGCTTTGATTAACGTTAGGAGAGGCCGAATTCGCCGCTCTTCGATCCGTTACGGCCACAATGTGTTCGAATGGTAGCCGGGCGAGGTCATCCCGGCATTTCGCCGGTGAAACTCCAGAATGTTCTGTCTTGTGACATCACGCCCGCCGAAAGGTCCCTGCGCTGCCGTTGACTCGGTTCCGCACCAATTTCAGAATGAATGACAAGGGAAACGGGCCGCAAGAGCCCGGCAAGCGTATCGCCGCGAACGGCGAGCGTCCCACGAGGAAATTCCAAGGAGAGTTATGCGATGGCCGCGCCGCTTCGCTTCAACGTCATGCATTTCATGCCGTATTCGTATCTCCCTGAGAATCACAAGGAGTACAAATCGACATGGGTGAGTTTCCCGAACAAATTCTTCGATCCGGAAAAGGGTCACGAACTTTATAATCGTTATATCGGCGAACTCGTTCTCGCGGACGAGCTCGGCTACGACGCGGTGGTGGTGAACGAACACCACAACACCGTCTATTCGCTGATGGCGACGCCGAACATCATCGCCTCGGCGCTGGTGGCGAAAACCAAGAATGTCCGCATCTGCGTCTGGGGGACGCCGCCGAACTTCATGCTGCCGAACCGGCTGGCCGAGGAATATGCGGTGCTCGACGTGATGTCGAAGGGCCGCATCGAGGTCGCCTTCCCGCTCGGCACCGGCATGGAATACTGGTCGAACCCGGTCAATCCGGCGACCGCGCGCGACAAGTTCCGTGAATCGCTGAAGATCATCCTGCAGGCCTGGTCCGAAGACGGCCCGACCACGCATTACGGCAATCATTACACCTACCGCTTCCTCAATCCGTGGCCGCGGCCTTACCAGAGGCCGCATCCGCCCTGCTACATCGTCGGCACCGGCTCGCCGGAGACCATCGAGATCGCGGCCGAACTCGGCTTTGGTTACGCCTCGGTGTTCGTGAC
>NZ_DATMRX010000151.1:0-1625 GCF_035565855.1 Pseudorhodoplanes sp. | reverse complement strand
CCGCCTGCCGTCGACCGGGCTCTGAAAGGCCTGGAAAGCATCAGCAGAGCATCGGACCGGGCGGGCGCGATCATCCAGCGCATTCACAGAATGGCGGTTAACGAGGCGGCCGAGTTTACCAGCGTCGACATCAACGCCGCGATTGCCGATACCGCCATGTTCGTCAAACACGATTTGCAGTCCCGGCAGGTCGAGTTGATGCTCAATCTCGAGGAAGGATTGCCGGTCCTGTTCGGCGATGAAGTGCAATTGCAGCAAGTGATGCACAACTTGATCAGGAACAGCGCGCAGGCCATTGCCGACAGCCAGTGTCAGCTTCGCTGCATCACGGTCACAACAGCGCGGCAGGGCGACGGTGTCGAAATCGTGGTCGAAGACACCGGACCCGGGATTCCGCCCGAGCAGGTCGACAGGCTGTTTGCCGCTTTTGAGACGACGAAACCGGGTGGCATGGGCATAGGGCTGACGCTGTGCCGTTCGATCGTCGCCTCTCACGGCGGCACCATCGAGGCGGACATGTCGTTCAGCGATGGAGCCAGATTTCGCATCACTCTGCCGCTGCAGGATCGGCTCTGAACGGCCTTGGCGTGCCGAGAGAACGGCATCGGCCGTCCGGAGGGCTGAGGGGGGAGCCTCCGGACGGACCGATGGTCGAGGCCCAATTAGTGGCTCGACACTTCCGCGAACGGCACGCGATTGAACTCGCGCTGTTCGATCTTCGAGATACCCAGCGTCTTGGCGGGCGCATAAGCATAAGCGTTGAGGCCGCTGGTCTGCTGCGGCTGGATCGCCTGCGGCATCTGGCCGAATTCGTCGAGCCCCGAGTCCGAAGCAAAGGCGGCGTTGGCAAAGCCGAGGGCGAGCAGCGCGGCGAGAGCAATCTTGGTGTTGGTCATTGTCGTAAGTCCTTTTTGAATTCGGCGGTTCGGCTCAGCCCGGACCGTGACCAATACGTAGAATGCGCTCCGTCCCGAAGCCATTATGCGGAGTGATGGAGTGTGCAAACATAGGTTTGTACGAGCGCCTCCGTTCGTCTCGCTTTCCGACGACGATCTTGCCGTTCACCGTGCGCCACTCCGACGCCTAGGTCGTTTGGATTGCGCGCGCTTCCACATGCCGGTTTGCAGGCTTTCGCTCGAACGGTCCACGCGCCGCCGGCGCACCTTCGTCCGCAAGACATACCTTCGTATGAGTCTCTAAGACTTATCGGCGATCCGTGAAAACTCATGTCGGCGCGGTTGTTCTGCTTGCATGCCATAGCATTCTCCCGTCGCGAACAATGGCGTCGATCTTCGCAAGTTCGTGAACGCGGCCTCGCAAGGTGTGTCGGTCGCAATTAGGTATTCACGCGAACCCAGGTGCTGGCGATGAAAGTCAAGCTGTGCGCTTCCTGCCCCTACAAGCCCTCTGACATAGGCGCTCACTATTCAGCCGATGCCGACGAGTACTGCTGTCTCGCGTGTCCGTCGTTGATCCCGACGGCGGAGATGAGGCCGCGGCGCCGCCGCCGGCGTCGCACCTTCGTTGCCGTTCCGCAGCGCCCGGCGGCTGTCGAGAAGGGGCCGCTGGCGGTGGCCGAGGCGGGACCGGGCATCTGAGGACAGGGGACAACCGATGCGTCGGTC
>NZ_DATMRX010000150.1:0-2665 GCF_035565855.1 Pseudorhodoplanes sp. | reverse complement strand
CGCGATCATAATAATGATTGACGCGCGGACCAACAGCCTGAACCAGCAGGCGCATCGGCTTGCCCGCCACCTCCACGAAACCCTTGACGCGCAGCACGTCCTGCTGCTCGGCGGCGGCGGCGATGCGGCGGGCGAGGTCCTCGGGATCGGTGACGGAAGCGACGTCCACGATGAAAGTGTCGAAATCGTCGTGCTCGTGATCGCCCACGCCGTCATGATGCGACTTGCGGTTTTCGATGTCGTCCTCGACGGCGAGGCCGAGGCCGAGCAGGATAGACGGATCGACCTTGCCGTGCTCGGACGGGACCACCTTCACCGCAGGCCCGATATGGGCGTCCACGATCCTGCGGGCGCGATCCGCGCCAGCTTCGTCGAGCAGGTCGTTCTTGGACAGGATGATGAGGTCGGCGCAGGCCACCTGATCCTCGAAGACTTCTTCGATCGGGTCGTCATGGTCGAGCGACTCGTCCTCTGCGCGCTGGGCGGCAAGCGCGTCCATGTCGGAGGCGACCTTGCCCTCGGCAAGGGCCGGGCCATCGACCACGGCAATGACGCCGTCCACAGTGACGCGGCTTTTCACCGTCGGCCACTGGAAGGCCTGCACCAGCGGCTTGGGCAAAGCGAGGCCGGAGGTTTCGATCAGGATGTGGTCGACCTTAGGCGTGCGCGACAGGATCTGGTCGAGCGCCGGCACGAAATCGTCGGCAACCGTGCAGCAGATGCAGCCATTGGCCAGTTCGACGATGTTTTCCTCGGGGCAGGTGTCGATGCCGCAGCCTTTCAGGATTTCGCCATCGACGCCGACATCGCCGAATTCGTTGACGATGAGGGCGAGGCGCTTGCCTGCGGATTGTTCGAGCAGGTTGCGGATCAGCGTGGTCTTGCCGGCGCCGAGGAAGCCGGTGACGACGGTGCAGGGCACGCGGGTAGCGTTTGCGGTCATGATTGGTCCTTCAGAAGGGTGAGGGGAGGAATGCGCGCGACAAGGCCGCGCTTGAGCGAATCGGGGCGGCCGCGCCACGGAATTTTTCCGTCCCCGGCGCTGGCCAGCTGGCAGGCGCCGGTCACCAGATCGGCGCCGCTGTCCTCGGCGAGATCGCCGAAGACGTAGCTCCAGGCCCCGTCGTGCAGGATGGAGGCGCTGAGGCGGCGCTTGCAGTTGCCGAGGCATTCCACCGTGCGCACCTCGACTGGCTGGCCGGCGGCGGCTCGGCGCGTGTTTTCGGCCAGCTTCTCACCGGCGCGCGGATGCGCATCCGAGCCGCTGGCGTCGCGGCAGGAAATGCAGACGATGATCGTGGTGTCGCTGGTCCGGTTGCCGGACTGGCCGGTTTCGCAGGCGGCGGGATTGCGGTCCAAAATACGCTCCTTGCCCGGGACACCCGCCAGGCTTGCGGCTTTTCTCGTTCAGACGGCAGGTCTCCTGGCTTGCGGGTCATCGCCCTGATGCCGCCTTCCCGGGGATGACCCAGTGGCTGCCGGCAAGGGCTCGTCGCTTACAGTTGCGGGCACAGCCGCGGAGTCGGGAAAAATCCCTCACCGCGTTCCCTCTTAGCTCCCCTTCTTTGAAAAAGGAGACCGTCGCGGGGATTTAGGCTTGGGCGGGTCGCACTGTCAACGCGCGGCGATGGCGGCCAGCGCAGGTCCGAGGCTGCCGGCCGGGGTGATTTCCATGCGATCGAGTTGCAGCCACTGGCGCATCTGGTCCAGCTCTTCGCAAAGTGCGGCTGCGGTTTCGGGCGGTGCGTCGGGTTCGGCATAGGCGGCATGGACGCGCAGAATGCCGGCGGGTCGGTCCGCTTTCAGATCGACGCGTGCGACAATCCTGTCGCCCAGCAAAAAGGGCAGGACATAATAGCCATATTGCCGCTTTTCGGCCGGCGTGTAGATCTCGATCCGGTAGCGGAAGCCGAACAGGCTTTCGGTGCGGTCGCGTTCGAACACCAGCGGGTCGAAGGGGGCGAGCAGTGCGTGGGCCTCGATCCTGCGCGGCAGGCGCGCGTCGCGGTGCAGATAGGCTTGCTTGCCCCATCCTTTGACGGTGACGGGAATCAATTCCCCTTCCTCGACAAGATCAGCGATGAGCGGTGCGGTCTCGGTCGCGGCAAGTCGAAAGTAATCGCGCAGGCAGGCGGCGGTGGCGATGCCATGGGCGCGCGCGGAAATGCGCAGCAATTCGCGCTGGGCATCCGCCGGAGAGGGAACCGGCAGGTCGAGGACTGCCCGGGGCAGAACGCGTTCCGGCAGATCGTAGACCCGCTCGAACCCGCGCCTGTGGGCGGTGGTGATTCTTCCCGCCCAGAACAGCCACTCAAAGGCCATCTTTGCTTCGCTCCAGCCCCACCAGCCGCCGGAGCCCTTGTGGCCGTCCATGTCGGAGGCGGCGAGCGGGCCGCGCGTTTCAACTTCGCGAAATATCTCCGCGATGAAATCCACGCGCTCGCGGCCGAACCTGGCCAGTCCGCGATACATCTCCTCGCCGCGCTCCGCCCGTTCCATGCGCCATCGCAGCAGCGGATAGGTCTCCAGCGGCAGCAGCGAGGCCTCATGCGCCCAGTATTCGAAAAGCTGGCGCTTCGCTCCCGGACGGGCCGCGTCGTCGAGCAGCGAAAGAGGGTAGGGGCCAAGCCGCGAATAGAGCGGCATGTAGTGCGCCCGCACAACG
>NZ_DATMRX010000149.1:0-4679 GCF_035565855.1 Pseudorhodoplanes sp. | reverse complement strand
TGATCGGCCGACGCGAATATGCGCTGATGAAAAAGGGCGCGTTCTTCGTCACCGCGGCACGCGGCGGCATCCATGACGAGATGGCACTTTACGAGGCGCTCAAGAGCGGCCACCTTGCAGGTGCAGGTGTAGATGTGTGGGAGCAGGAGCCGCCGCCGGCCGATCATCCGCTGCTGTCGCTGGCGAATGTGATCGCAAGCCCGCACACCGCGGGCGTGACGCACGCGGCGCGGCGGCGTCTTGCGCTGATGGCCGCGGAACAGCTGATCGACATCCTGCGCGGCGGTCGCCCGCAGCGGATGCTCAATCCCGAAGTGCTACCGCGCTTTCAAGAACGCTTTGCAAAGGCGCTCGGCCATGCGTGACGTCACTCGCGATCCCGCCGCGGTCGAGCCGCCGGTTCTGTCCCGCCAGTTGCGCGATATCCTCTCGCTGGAGGATTTGGAGCCCGCCGCACAGCGTTATCTGCCGCATTGCATCTTCTCGTTCATTTCCGGCGGCGTTGAAACGAATGCCTCGCGCCATGAGAATCGCGCGGCATTCGCTGACTACGATTTCCATCCCCGCGTTCTCATCGACGTGTCGTCACGCACCACGGCGACAACGTTGTTCGGCGAGCGCTACAGCGCGCCGTTCGGCATCGCGCCAATGGGCGGATCGGGCCTCGCCGGTTATCGCGCCGACCTCGCCCTCGCGTCGGCGGCGGCGACGGAGAATGTGCCGTTCATCCTGAGCGGGGCGTCGCTCGTGCGCATGGAAGAGGTGGCGAAGGCCAATCCCCGCGCATGGTTTCAGGCCTATCTGCCGGTCGAGCGCGGCGCCATCGGCGCGCTGATCGATCGTGTCGCCTCCGCCGGTTTCCAGCATCTCGTGGTGACAGCCGATGTCCCGGTCGGCGGCAACCGCGAAAATCTGGTGCGGGCCGGCTACACCTCGCCGCTGCGCCCGACACTGAAGCTCGCGCTCGACGCAGGCACGCACCCGCGCTGGCTGTTCGGCACCGCATTGCGGACGCTGCGCCGTCACGGCATGCCCTATTACGAGAATTCCGCGGCCGAGCGCGGCATGGCGGTGTTTTCCAATGCCGCGACCCGCGCACATCTGCGCGACTCGCTGTCCTGGACCGACCTCGAATGGATCCGCGACCGCTGGCAGGGCAAGCTGATCGTCAAAGGCATCCTTGCCGCGGCCGATGCGGACAAAGCGCGCCGGATCGGCTGCGACGGCGTCATCGTGTCGAACCACGGCGGCCGCCAGCTTGACGGCGCGGCAGCCCCGTTGCGCGTGCTTCCGCGCATCGCTGACGTTGCCCATGAAATGACGGTGATGATGGATAGTGGCATCCGCCGCGGCAGCGACGTGATCAAGGCGCTGGCGCTGGGCGCGGCCTTCGTGTTTGCCGGCCGGCCGTTTCTCTATGCCGCTGCGATCGGATGCGAGCCTGGCGTGCGCCGCGCGATCGATCTGTTGCGCAGCGAAGTGCACCGCAATTTCGCCTTCCTCGGCTCCCGCGATGTGTCGGAGCTCGAGGGACGTGTGATGCGTATCGCGCGCTGAGATCCGGCTGGCGCCAACCAGATCAGCGCAGGTGCCCGGCTTACCGGCGAACTGCCAGCTCGCGGTGCCGCGTGAAATGCTGATGCAATTGCACGTCGACCGAGTACGGCATCGCATGCTCGCGGATCTCGTCCGGCGACATCCGGCCGGATTTGATGGCTGACCATGTCTCGACAAATCGCTCGGCCAGCGTGTCGGCCAATCCTTCGACATCGTCGTGGCGATCGACCAGATAACCGTTCTTTCCGTTCTGCACGACGAGCTTGTATTGAGGCAGCGTGACCGCGACGATTGGACGACCCGACGCCAGCAACTCAAGCAGATAACACGGCATCCCCTCGAACCAGGAGGTCAGGACACCCGAGTGGCAGCGCTTCATGATCCCGGCCACCTCGCGCGGCGTGCGGAAGCCATGAAATACGGTGAAGGGCCGGACCAGCGCGAACTCGGAATAACGTTCCGGATCGCTGGTGCCGATGTAGTGAAACTCGAATTTCCCGCCCAGCCTGTCGTGAACCCTGCGCAGCGTGCGGAACATCAGCGGCGGGTCCTTGAATTCGTCGAAGCGGCCCGCGAACACCACGCGGAAAATCCCGTCGCCGATATCGAAGGGGGACGCCGTGAAGATATCGGCATCGACCGCCACCGGCATGAAGACCGCGCGCCTCGCGGCCTTTGGCTTCTCGCGCTCGAGCGTCGACAGAATGTTCGGATTGACGCAGATGATCCGGTGGGCCAGCGCGACCGCGATCTTCTGGTTCGTCTCGTGGAGGAACCAGAATTTCTTGATCAGCGAATCCATCTTGTCGTCTTTGGTGCCCTCACCGTGGATCACCTGCACGACCGGACGCCCGAGCAGTGGACCGAGCGCCGCGAATTCGAAGCGCTGCAATTCGATTGTTGCGGCGGGCGCCGCGCGCACGATCCGTCGGAGCGCCGGGAGATAACGGATCAGGCCCGTGCCGAAGCGGAAGGTCAGCGAAGAGAACAGCGAGCGAGCGGCCCGCGTCTGGTCCTCCGCGAAATGCAGAACGGGGAGAAAATCGAACACCCGGCCGTCGAGGCTGAGCTGCTGCGTCTCGCCGAGGCGACAATCGCCGCGTCCGTCCACGCCGACCAGGAGGACCTGCCAGTCCCGCGGCGCGTGCGTGATCATCATCCGCACATGGGTTTCGATGCCGCCGACCTTGTTGCCGCGCGGATCGATGGGATGAACGAGGACCAGCATGTGCCTTGCGGTCGATGCGCCCGCAAGGTCGGCCCCGCTCGAGATTTCGGTGAGCTCCTGTCGTGCCAGCATGGCGGATTTCAAAATGCTAGCGTTGATCGCGCGGCGCGTGATCGCGTTCGCCGCGGCCCAGCATCCGTCGGATGCTGACCGACAAGGCTTCACGCGGTGACGGGACCATGTCGGGCAGACGGAAGCCCGGCGTCACGAAGATGAAGTTGTTGATGTAGTCCTTGTAGTTGGCGCGGTCGCCCACACCGATCAGCGAGGGCGCCTGGTCGCGCGCCAGATCGAATTCGGCGAACGGCCGGATCCTGTCGTCGCGGACGAAATAACAATGATAGCCGCGGTCTTCCATGAACCGCGTGATATCCGCAACCGAACCGGCCCGGTGCCGCTCCTCTATTTCGATCAGAAAGGCCGGACGATCGTTCTCGATGATCCGCGTTGCGCCTTCCAGCACCTCGCGTTCATGACCTTCGACATCGATCTTCACAAAGCCGACGCGCTCCCGGACGACGGCATCCATGCGGTACAAGGGCACACGCTGCATGCGCCATTCGCCGCTGTCCTCCGGCTTCGAAGCAAGGTGAGCGCGGCTGTCCCATTCGTGGAGGGGAATCATCAGCATCGCTTCGCCCGGCTTGTCGGAGAGCGCGCCCTCCACCAGTGTCGCATTCGAGGGGATCGAGCGGCGCAGCGCACCGGTCAGGTGGGCTTGCGGCTCGACGGCGACGACCTGCCGCGAGAACAGGCTCGCACCCAGCGTAAAAATGCCGTGATGCGCGCCGGCATCGACGGTGACGAGACCGCGATTGCAGAGCCACGGCAGCAGCCGCAATTCAGCCTCGCCGCGCAGCAGCGCCTTGAGATAGCGCGCATAGACCGCGACACCCGGAAACGAGGACAGAAGTTTCTGCTTCGGACTATTCAGCCGGGCCATTTCGACGTCGTAAGTGCTCATGTTCAAAAAGCTTCTTGTTACTCGAAGTGGTTCCAGGAATTTGGGTCGGCGAAGACGCACGAAATCTTGGATCGATCCCGCCCGCGACATTGCCGTTTGGTAATCTCGTTCCGCGATTTCAGAACGGCTCCGCACCACACTCTGCAGGCCGACATTCTCCCATAACCGGCGCGATCAATCAGAAAATCCGGGCGGTTAGGTTAACCAGCGATCATGGCTGGAACCGATACGTTCTGACATTTCGTTGTTTTGACCGCTCTCGTTTGGCCATGTTAGTCGCCCGCCGATGCACGCGACGAAACCGATGAACCGCCGCCAGACGCTAGCCGGCCTTGCCGCAATGATTGCAGGAGCTCTGCAAGCGCCGCCGGCGCTGGCCCAGGCCTCGCTGGCGAACAAGGCCCGCGATGTTGCCGGCAAGCGTAACATCCTGTTCGGCTCAGCCTTCGACCAGCACATTTACCGAAGCCCGGCTTATGCGCAGCTCCTGGCCCGGGAATGCGCGATCCTGACGCCCGATTACAGCATGAAATTCGGCTCGATCCGGGCTGCGTCCGAGGTCGCGGATTTCACCGTAGTCGATCGCCTGTTCGAGTTCGCGGACGAGCACAAGCTCAAGATGCGCGGACATACGCTGATCTGGAACGACAACATGCCGGACTGGACGCGCCGGCTGTCTTCCGCCGAGATGACGCGGCTGCTGGATCGCCACATCGACGAGGTCGCCGGCCGGTACTCTGGCCGCGTGCATTCCTGGGACGTCGTAAACGAACCGATCTGGGTCGATAGCCGGAACGAAGGCGGTCTGCGCGGCGGACCGTGGTATGCGGCGCTCGGGCGCGATTACATCGCGCGCAGCTTCCGTCGGGCCAGGCAGGCCGATCCGCACGGGCGGCTCGTGCTGAACGAGGCCTTCCTGGAATATCGCTG
>NZ_DATMRX010000148.1:0-1558 GCF_035565855.1 Pseudorhodoplanes sp. | reverse complement strand
AGGTCCATTTCGCGGCCAAGGCGGCGATGGTCGCGCTTCTCGGCTTCCTCCAGCATATGCAGATACTGGTCGAGCTGTTCCTGCGTCGCCCACGCGGTGCCGTAGATGCGCGTCAGCATCGGGTTGTTTGCGTCGCCGCGCCAGTAGGCGCCGGCCACCTTCATCAGCTTGAAAGCGTTGCCGATCTGGCCGGTGGAGGCCATGTGCGGACCGCGGCAGAGATCGAACCAGTCGCCCTGATAATAGATCTTCAGGTCCTGATCCTCGGGGATCGCCTCGACCAGCTCGACCTTATAGGCCTCACCCTTATCGCGGAACACCTGCTTCGCCTTCTCGCGCGACCAGACTTCCTTCGTAAACGGCTTGTTGCGCTGGATGATCTCGCGCATCTTCTTTTCGATGGCCGCGAAATCGTCCGGCGTGAAAGGCTCGTTGCGGGCGAAGTCGTAGTAGAAACCGTTGTCGATTACCGGACCTATGGTCACCTGCGTGCCCGGCCACAGTTCCTGCACGGCCTCGGCCAGAACGTGCGCGGCGTCGTGGCGGATCAGTTCCAGCGCGCGGGGATCGTCGCGGGTGACGATCTCGACCTTGCCGGACCCGCCCAGCGGATCGGACAGATCGCGCAGGGTGCCGTCGAAAGTGTAGGCGACGGCCTTCTTGGCCAGCGACTTCGAGATGGATTCCGCAAGTGCAGCACCGGTCGTCGCGGCGTCATACTCGCGCGACGAGCCATCGGGAAATGTGAGGGAAACGGTATTCGACACGGGTGTTCTCCTATCCAGTCCCGCAAACGAGCGCGGGTGGGTTTGATGCGGCTTGAATGCCGAGCCGGTCTGATAGTGCCTGTTCCGGCCTGAGTAAAGGCGGCGAAGCATCGCGGCATCCCGCGATCCGCCACCGCCCGGTTCAGGGAACTTCGATGGTGATGCAGTCGTGCCGATTGCTCTTCAGCATCGCGCAGGCGCGGGTGGCGGCGGCCTGATCCTCGAAGCCCTCGAAGCGGGCGCGATAAAGCGTGCGGCCGCCGCGGGATGTGGTTTCGATCTGCGCAAGAGCTCCCGTATGGACAGTACGCACCAGCGAACCCACTTTATCAAGAAGCTCCTGTGCCGCGCCCCGGCTGGGCAGCGCCGCGACCTGAATCTGCCAGCCCGTCAGGGAAGGCACGGGAAAGCCGCCGTCGCCCTGCTCGATTTCAGGCATGTGCATCTCGGGCATGTGCATGGCAATTTCCACAGCCGGCCTCGGCGTCGGCACCGGCACATTCATCGCCACCAGAGGCGCTTCGACGGTTTCACCGTTGCTGAAGCGTGTCAGCAGCGTCGCCATCTGGTTGTCGCGCGCGCGGGCCGTCTTTCCGCCCAGCACGACGCCGATCAGGCGATGACCGTTGAGGTTGAGGGAGCTTGCGAGGTTGTAGCCGGCTGCATCGGTGTAGCCGGTCTTGATGCCGTCAACGCCGCCATAGCGATACATGAGGTTGTTGTGGCCCCTGCGCAGCTTGCCGCGGAACACGAAGGACGGCTGCGCAAACAGGCGATATTCCTTCGGAAAA
>NZ_DATMRX010000147.1:0-12408 GCF_035565855.1 Pseudorhodoplanes sp. | reverse complement strand
GGGGCATCAGGGTGGCGGGCCGAGACCATGTCTGAAAGTCAATCGCTTGAGGACCTCGAACGTCGCATCGCGATCGTGCGGGACAACCTCAATCAGCTCATCGAACAGGCGGCCGCGCGGTCGGGCGCAGCCGATGAAGCGCTGGCATCCGACCGGATCGCGCAGCAGAGCGAAGAACTCGACCGCCTGATGAAGGAGCGCGACGAACTCCTGGCCGAACAGGGCGGGAAGGCCTGAGCCGATCCCTCCCCCGGAGTGGGCGCTTGACCTCAGCGCGTCCGTAATGGTCGCACTGGTCCGCGTGGGTTCGTCCTGAAGGCGCTTTGCATCCCCTCGCCCTCCTCTCTCGAAATCTGCGGTTGCCTCTGCACTTCGCACGTAATGCGCTTGCCGCAGGTGCATTCCTGCTGCACTGCACCCTGACGACCGCTGCCAGAAGCGCGCCTTGCCCTTCCGCCGGCGCAAGGACTTGATTTGTATTTTCTGCGAAACGGGCAGCGCTTTGAAAATGTAGGTCGCGAAGTTGCCATGAACCGCCGGTACAGTTTGCCTGTTGGGAGGAGGGGTAACGAGAGGAGGACCGTCAATGAGGCTTTCATCCGGCGATCCGGCCCGCGTCGGTTACCCTGCTGTTCGTCGGCCGACCTGCCCATCGTGCGGTGACATGCTGTTCGCAGCAGCGGCCACCGAATTCCTTGGCGAGGGCAAAATTCGCAATATCTGGACCTGCGACTCTTGCGACCACGAATTCCGCACGGCGTTCGCCTTGCCGTACGAGATCTGACAGCTCTCTCGAAAAAAAGAAATTCGAAGGGCTCACCGTTCAAGCGGTGAGCCCTTTTCATTTTTGCTCCCCAATGGGGCGGTCGATGCAGATGGAGCGCAAACTGCACAGCGACACGGAGCGCGCCGCGATCGATCGCAACAACTCTATGTCGGTTATCGCCCGCGAAAGCGGGCGATCCAGTCAACACACCTGTTCACGAGCGTACCGGATGCCCCGCCTTTCGCGGGGCATGACAAGCACGGGCGACGTGATCCCGCCTCGACCGGAATCGCCTAGTAGCCGTAAAGCTTCGCCGGATTGTCCACGAGCAGCTTCTTCTGCAGTTCGGCTGTGGGCGCGATATGCGGAAGAAGATCGACGAGATCGGCCTCGTCCGCATCATGGGTCGAATTCGGATGCGGGAAGTCGGTGCCCCACAAGACGCGGTCGGGCGAAGCCTCGACGATCTTGCGCGCGATTGGGATCGCCTTGTCGTAAGGCGGCATGTCGATCCGCTCCGAGCCCGACACCTTGATCCAGCAGCGGTCGAGCTTTGCGAGATCGAGCAAGGCTTCCAGCGGCTTCTGGTCGACGCCGTCCTTCGCAGGCACCCGGCCCATGTGATCGATCACGAAAGGCAGCGTCAGCCCGCGCATCATGTCCGAAAGCGGAATGATGTCCGGCGCATCGACATGCAGAACCACATGCCAGCCCATCGGCTTGATGCGGCGCAGGACATTGGCGAACACCGTCATGTCCGGCGAGCCGCCGAGATGCTTGACGAAATTGAACCGCGCACCGCGCACACCGGCCCGATGCATCACCGGGATATCGGTCCCCGGCGTATTCTCGTCGATGATCGCAACCCCGCGATAAAGTTCGGGCTGCCAGGCGAGCGCATCCAGCATCGCGCGATTGTCGCTGCCGTGGCAGCTCGCCTGAACGATCACCGCGCGGCTGATGCCGAGATGATCGTGCAGCGCCTTCAGCGTTTCCTTCGGCGCATCCTCCGGCGTGTAGCGACGGTTCGGCGCATAGGGAAAGACGTTGCCCGGCCCGAACACATGGCAATGTGCGTCGGTGGCATTCGGCGGAAGCTTGAATGCAGGCTTCCGCCGCTTGGCAAAATCGATACCCGTCATCAACGCTTCTCGATGCCGGCTTTCTCGATGACCTGCGTCCACTTCACAATGTCATCCTTGAGCCGTGCCTGGATGTCCTCCGGGGTCGAACCGCGCGCGTCGATGCCGAGCTCCAGCGCCTTCTTCTTGACCTCGGGATCGGCCAGAACCTCGTTGAGCGCCTTGTTCAGCGTCGCGATCACGTCGGGCGGCGTACCGGCCGGGGCGAAGATCGCGTTCCAGGACGTCACTTCGAATTTCGGCACGCCGGCTTCCGCCGCCGTCGGAGCGTCGGGCAGATATTCGCCCCGCTTCGTGCCGGAGACCGCGACCGGAATGAATTTCTTCGCATCGAGGCTGCCGCGCAAAGCGGCGTAGAATTCCGACGCCATCTGGATGTCGTTGCGTTCCAGCGCGACCAGGACGTCGCCCGAGGTCTTGAACGGGACGATGACGAAATCGAGGCCGGTGACCGACTTGAACAATTCGGCGCCGAGATTCTGGCTTGAGCCGGCAGCAATCGTGCCGACATTGAGCTGACCGGGCTTCTCCTTCGCCGCCTTCACGAAATCGCCGAGCGTCTTGTAGGGACCGTTGGCATTGGTGACGAAGATCAGGTCGAAATAGCCCATCGCCGAGACCGGCGCGAAGTCCTTGAGCGGATCGAACGGCAGTTTCTTGAACAGGCCGACACTCACCGCCGTGCCGTTGCTCAGCACCGCGAGCGTATAACCGTCGGCCGGAGACTGCAGCACGGCGCGGGCCGCGGTGATGCCGCCGGCGCCGGGATTGTTCTCGACCACGAAGCGCTGGCCAAGTTTCTCGCTGAGCTTTTCGGCGACGAGCCGCGTCGTGATGTCGGCGACGCCGCCCGCCCCGAACGGCAGCACGAGCTTGACCGGCTTGTCCGGATATTTGCCCTGCGCATGGGACGGCAGCGGCGCAAGAGACATCGCTGCCAGTCCCGCAAAACCAAGCATGGTCACGAACCGACGGCTCGCCAGATTGCGTCTTTCAGTCATGAGCAAGTCCCTCCAATCAGCGGTCAAAAAGCAGACTTTGCGCCGCAAGTTCAAGTCGAAAAGCGCCCGGGCGCTATCCCTGCGGGTCATACCTATCGGCAAGGCTCACCGCGGCGGGATGTCGCCCGCCTCCCAGCCCCGCTTGGTGGCGTCGCGATAGGCCTGGAACGTCCCGGACGCGATGGCCTCGCGCGCCCCGCGCATCAGCGTCTGGTAATAGGCGAGATTGACCTGGGTGAGCAGCATCGCGCCAAGCGTCTCGTTCGCCTTGACGAGATGATGCAGATAGGCCCGCGAATAGGTCCGCGTCACCGGATCGCCGCTGCGTTCGTCCAGCGGGCGCGGATCGTCGGCATGGCGCGCATTCTTGAGATTGACCGGTCCATGCCGTGTAAAGGCGAGGCCGTGACGGCCGTTGCGCGTCGGCATGACGCAATCGAACATGTCGATGCCACGCGCCACGCCTTCGATCAGATCGTCGGGCGTGCCGACGCCCATCAGGTAGCGCGGACGATCCGCCGGCAATTCCGGCGCGACGGTCTCGATCATCGCCAGCATCACCGCCTGCGGTTCGCCGACCGCAAGCCCGCCGATCGCGTAGCCCTGAAAATCCATCCCGACGAGCGCACGCGCGCTCTCAACGCGCAGCGCCGGATCGTCACCGCCCTGTACGATGCCGAACAGCGCATAACCCGGCTTTGCGCCCTCGAAGGCGCGCTTCGATCGCTCCGCCCAGCGCAGCGACAATTGCATGGCGCGTTCGATCTCGTCGCGAGTCGCCGGCAGGCGCAGGCATTCGTCGAGCTGCATCGCGATATCCGAACCGAGCAGCCGCTGAATTTCGACCGCACGCTCCGGCGATAGCTCGTACATGTTGCCGTCGAGATGGGAGCGGAAGGTGACGGCGTGTTCGTCGATCTTGCGCAGTTGCGACAGCGACATCACCTGGAAGCCGCCGGAATCCGTCAGGATCGGCTTGGGCCAGTTCATGAAACGATGCAGCCCGCCGAGCGCTGCGACCCGCTCCGGACCCGGTCGCAGCATCAGATGATAGGTGTTCGCGAGGAGGATATCGGCGCCGGTCCGCGCGACATCGTCGACCGTCACCGCCTTCACCGTCGCCTGCGTGCCGACCGGCATGAACGCCGGTGTCGCAATGCGGCCATGGGCGGTCTCGACCTCGCCCGCGCGTGCGGCGCCGTCGGTGGCGATCAGATGGAAGGAGAACGGCTTGGTCATCGCGCGGGGTGTAACAGGCAGGCGTCGCCGTAGGAATAGAAGCGATAGCCGGTGGCGATCGCCTGCGCATAGGCGCGCTGCATCGTCTCGAGCCCGGAAAAGGCTGCGACCAGCATGAACAGGGTCGACCGCGGCAGATGGAAATTGGTCATCAGGAGGTCGGCGGCGCGAAAGCGATAGCCCGGCGTGATGAAGATGTCGGTCTCGCCGCGGAAGGGCTGCACCCTCCCCTCAGCGTCCGCTGCACTCTCCAGAAGCCGCAAGGCCGTGGTGCCCACCGGCACGATGCGCCCGCCCGACGCGCGCGCGGCATTGAGCGCCGACGCGGTCGCCTCGTCGATCTCGCCCCATTCGGAATGCATCCTGTGTCCGGCGGTATCGTCGGCCTTCACCGGCAGGAAGGTGCCGGCTCCGACATGCAGCGTGACCTTGTGCAGCGTCTCACCGGCCGCCTGCAGCCGCGACACCAGCTCGGGGGTGAAATGGAGTGCCGCGGTGGGCGCTGCGACCGAGCCCTCCTCATGCGCGAACATGGTCTGGTAATCCGTCGCGTCGCGGTCGTCAGCCTTGCGCTTGCCGGCGATGTAGGGCGGCAGCGGCATCTCACCGCGCTCGGCGATCGCCTGGTCGAGCACCGCGCCGTGAAAGGCGAAGGACAATGTCACCTCGCCCGCCTCACCCTTGCGCTCGACGCTGGCGTCGAGCTGGCCAAGGAAGCACACCTTGCCTTCGTCGCCGAAGCGAACGATGTCGCCTTCCTGGAGACGCTTCGCCGGCTTGACGAAGGCAAGCCATCGCGAGCCGTCGAGACGCTTGTGCAAGGTCGCCTCGATCCGCGGCTCCTCGCCGCGCCCGATCCGGCGCCCGAACAGCCGGGCGGGAATGACCTTGGTGTCGTTGACCACAAGCGCATCGCCGGCGCGAAGGAGATCCGGCAGATCGCGCACGATCCGGTCTTCGGTTTCGGGAGTCGCGCCCGGCCGCACCACCATCAGCCGCGCGGAATCGCGCGGCGACGCCGGGCGCAATGCAATGCGCTCCGGGGGAAGATCGAAATCGAACAAAGAGGTCAGCATTCGCCATCCTATACCTCCCCCTGCAAGGGGGGAGGTCAGCGCACGACGTGCGCCGGGTGGGGGTCAATCGTCAAAAGACGCCACCCCGACCGCCGAAGCTTTTGTCATCGGGCCGCGCTTCGCGCGGGCCCGTTTGGCGGCCGACCCTCCCCTTTCAGGGAGGGATTAGACATTACGCCAGCATGGTCGCCTTGATGATCTTGTCGGGATCGCGCACCGGTTCGCCGCGCTTGATCTTGTCGACGTTTTCCATGCCTTCGATCACCTTGCCCCAGACCGTGTATTGCCGGTCGAGGAAGGTCGCGTCGTCGAAGCAGATGAAAAACTGGCTGTCGCCGGAATCGGGGTTCTGCGCACGCGCCATGGAGACGACCCCGCGCACATGCGGCTCATTGTTGAACTCGGCCTTCAGCTTCTTGCCGGAGCCGCCGGTGCCGGTGCCCTGCGGACAACCGGTCTGCGCCATGAAACCATCGATCACACGATGGAACACGATGCCGTCGTAGAAGCCATCGCGCACCAGTTCCTTGATCCGCGCGACATGGTTGGGCGCGAGGTCGGGCCGCATCTCGATGAGGACATCGCCCTTCGTTGTTTCGAGCTTCAGCGTATTCTCGGGATCGGCCATCTCATCTCTCCTATTTCTTGTCCGCGAGCACAAAGGCGCGCACGATGCGGTCGGGATTCTGGACCGGCTCGCCCTTCTTGATCTTGTCGACATTGTCCATGCCCGACACCACCTCGCCGATCACGGTGTATTGTCCGTTAAGATGAGGGGCGTCCGCATAGGTGATGAAGAACTGGCAATTGGCGGAATCGACGCTGTGTCCGCCGCGGGCCATGCCGACGATGCCGCGCCGGAACGGCACCTGCGAGAATTCCTGTTTCAAATCGGGATATTTCGACTTGCCGCGCCCGTCGCCGCGGTCGCCGTCGCCGGTCTGCGCCATGAAGCCCGCGATCACGCGGTGGAACGGCGCATTGTCGTAGAAGCCGTCGCGGGCCAGCTGCTTGAGCCGCGCGGCGTGCTGGGGCGCAACGTCGGCGCGCAGCCGGATCACCACCGGGCCCTTGGTGGTTTCCAGAACCAGCGTGTTTTGCGGATCGGACTGGGCAAGAGCGGGCTGAATCTGGGCCGGCGCGGCAAAGACAAGCGCAGCCAGCAACATGGCGAAGATGCGGATCATGAACGCTCCCTGATGTGTCGAGGGGTCAGGACTTGAACTTGGCCTTCAGCCTTGCGGCGACCGGACCGGGCACGAAATGCGTCACGTCGCCGCCCATTTTGGCGATCTGGCGCACGAGTGTGGCGGTGATCGGGCGCACCAGAGGGGACGCCGGGAGGAAGACCGTCTGGACCTCCGGCACCATCGCGCCGTTCATCCCGGCCATCTGCATTTCGTAGTCGAAATCGGTGCCGTCGCGCAGGCCCCGGATCAGCAGCGTCGCACTTTCACGCTGCGCCGCCCGCACCACGAGATCGTCGAAGGTCAGGTAGCCGATCTCGCAGCCGGTCTCGCGCCCTACCGGCCGGCAGACCTCTTCGAGCATCTCCAGGCGCTCCTGCGCGGTGAAGATCGGGGTCTTGCCGGGATGCACGCCGATGGCCAGCACCAGCCGGTCGGCGAGCCGCGCCGCCTGGCGGACGATGTCGAGATGGCCGTTGGTCACCGGGTCGAACGAACCGGCGTAGAGGGCGATGCGCGGCATGCTGCCCGTCTAACCCGGTGTTATCGCGCGGGCAAGTGCATCCCCGCTTCGGGAGCGGGGGCAAGACAACGTCGCGCACCGGCCGGCGTTCCGCACTCGCTCACAATATCGGGGTGTCGAACCAGACGGCGGCCTCGCGCTTATCAGTTCGCAACGCAACACGTAACGCGATGGGGATAGAACGATGGTCAGGCCCGTCTATGCAGCGGTCATCGCCGCCGCACTTGCGGCGGCCGGATTGATGGCAATCCCGAAATTGGTGAATGCAAGCGCGCCCGCGGCCGGGCAGAAAGCGGACCTCGCGGACCTGACCGCATGCGAGCCGCGGAGCTGGCCCTATTACGCCCGGGCGTGCGTGCGCGACGAGACCCGGAATGCGGGGCGCGCCATCAATGTCCGCATCGTCGCGCTCGACAGGTTGCGTCCCGAGGAGATCAAGGCTGCATCCGGCCCGGCGCCCGTTCGCCTGAGCCGGGAGGCGCTCCTCGAGGCCGCCTCGCCGGTGCCGCTCTCGCACCTCGTCGCGCCATCGAGCTGGATGATGTCCTATGACGAGGCGCGGCTGACCCTCGATGCCGGCGACTTCATTCGCCGCACCGTGCCGCAGCACTATTAGGGCGTCGCCCGCTCCGTCAGCTCAGGAACGGCAATTCCACAAACAGGTAAAAGCCGTTGAGCGTCAGCATGGCGCCGAGAATCCCGAGAATGCCGCCGATGAAACTCAGCCAGACGACATCCGCGACGATCGCGACCGAGATCAGCACGATCGCGATCTGTAGCAGCGCCTCGGCATAATCGAAATACGGGTCCTGCTTGAGCGCGTGATCGCGCTTGACCTCGTATTCCTTGGCCCGCGCGATCAGCTCCTTCTTGCCTTCACGGGTCTCGGGCTCGGATTCGTAGCGGGCGACGGTCTTGCGATAGGCCTCCGCCTTCTTGCGCAGCTCGGCCTGCGCCTCGGGTGACAAAGCCGGATCGTTCTGGGCGAGCCGCAATTCCAGCTGATCGGCCGCGAGCGCGAAGCTCGTCTGACGCATGTTCTTCGCCTGGAAGAAATTCCAGTAATTCGACGCCAGCACATTGTTGTTGACGGCTTCCTTGCCGGCATTCGATCCGCCAAGTCCGGTGATGGCGAGGATCATGGCGAAGAACGCGATCGCAACGGCCGCGCGTTGCTTGAACCTGTCGCGCGTCTTCTCGGCATCCATCATCTCGGCAGCTTCGTCGGCCTTCATTGCAGTCACCCCCGATTGCCGCGGCGCGTCATGCGCCACGGACGTGAACCTGTTGCAGTGAAATGGTGATGCGGGCTCGCGCGCCCGTGTGATCTCGCTGGACCGTTACGACCCGTTGGAGACGTCGTCGCCGTCTTCGGACAGCCGCTCGACCGAGACCACCCGCTCGTCCTCGGCGGTGTCGAACACGATCACCCCTTGCGACGACCGGCTGACGATCCGGATGCCCTCGACGCGGGTACGGATCAACTGACCGCGATCGGTGACCAGCATGATCTGGTCGGCTTCCTCCACCGGGAAGGAGGCAACCAGCTTGCCGGTCTTCTTGCGGATGGTCTTGGCGCCCTTCTTGCCCTCGAGGATGCCCATCGCGACGATGCCTTTGCCGCCGCGATTGGTGATCCGGTACTCGTACGACGAGGTGCGCTTGCCCATGCCCTTTTCGGAAATGGTCAGAACGAACTGCTCCTGCGCCGACATTTCGACATAGCGCTGCTCGCCGAGTTCGATGGTGTCGCCGGAGGCCTCCTCGGCATCCGCCTCCTCGTCACCGTCCGCGGCGTCCGCTTCGTCGCCGCGCCGCACGGCATTCGCGCGCTTGAGATAAGCCGCACGTTCCTCCGCCGTCGCATCGACATGGCGCAGAATGGACATGGAGATGACGCGGTCGCCCTCCTCGAGCGAAATGCCGCGCACGCCCATCGACGAACGGCCGGCGAATACGCGTACGTCGGGCACCGCGAAGCGGATGCACTGGCCATTGGCCGCGGTCAGCAGCACGTCGTCCTTCTCGGTGCAGATCTGCACGTCGACAATGCCTTCGCCCTCGTCGAGCTTCATGGCGATGATGCCGGACGGGCGCACGTCGGCGAAATCGGACAGCTTGTTGCGACGGACGGTGCCCTTGGTGGTGGCGAACATCACGTCGAGCTTGTCCCAGGTGGACTCGTCCTCGGGCAGCGGCATGATGGTGGTGATGCGCTCGCCCTGCTGCAGCGGCAGGATATTGATGATCGCCTTGCCGCGCGCCTGGGGCGCCGCGATCGGCAGCTTCCAGACCTTGAGCTTGTAGACCCGACCGAGCGAGGAGAAATACAGCACCGGTGCGTGCGTCGAGGCGACGAACAGCCGCGCGACGAAGTCTTCCTCGCGGGTCTGCATGCCCGCTCTGCCCTTGCCGCCGCGCCGCTGCGCCCGATAGGTCGAGAGCGGCACGCGCTTGACGTAGCCCTGATGGGACACGGTGACGACCATGTCCTCGCGATGGATGAGGTCCTCCTCCTCCACCTCGTCCATCTGCTCGACGATCTCGGTGCGGCGCGGCGTCGCGAAATCGGCCTTCACCTTGGCGAGTTCGTCCTTGACGATGGCCTGGATGCGGGCGCGCGAGCGCAGGATTTCGAGATAGTCGCTGATCTCGGCCGCGAGCTTGTCGAGTTCCTCCTGGATCTCCTCGACGCCGAGCGCTGTCAGGCGCTGCAGGCGCAGATCGAGGATGGCGCGTGCCTGGGTGTCGGACAGCCGGTAGGTGCCGTCTGCATTGATGCGATGCCGCGGATCGTCGATCAGCGTGATCATCGCCTCGACATCCTTTGCCGGCCAGTCGCGCGAGGTGAGCGCTTCGCGCGCCTCGTTCGCGTCCTTCGATGCGCGGATCAGGCGGATGATCTCGTCGATATTCGCGACCGCGATGGCAAGGCCGACCAACACATGCGCGCGGTCGCGCGCCTTGTTGAGCAGGAACTTGGTGCGCCGCGACACCACCTCTTCGCGGAACGCGATGAAGGATTGCAGGAGATCCTTCAGGTTCATCACCTGCGGACGACCGCCCTCCAGCGCGACCATGTTGGCGCCGAACGAAGTCTGCAGCGGCGTGTAGCGATAGAGCTGGTTGAGCACGACCTCGGGAATGGCTTCTCGCTTGAGCTCGATCACCACGCGATAGCCTTCGCGGCTCGACTCATCGCGCAGATCGGCGACGCCCTCGATCTTCTTCTCGCGCACCAGCTCGGCAATGCGCTCGACCATGGTCGCCTTGTTCACCTGATACGGGATCTCGGTGACGACAATCGCCTCGCGCTCCTTGCGGATGGTCTCGATCTCGACCTTGCCGCGCATCACGATCGAGCCGCGCCCGGTCTCGTAGGCGGAGCGGATGCCGCCGCGGCCGAGGATCACGCCTCCGGTCGGGAAATCCGGACCCGGCACGATGGCATTCAGATCGGCGATGGTGATCGCCGGATCGTCGATCATCGCGATACAGGCGTCGATCACCTCGCCGAGATTGTGCGGCGGGATATTGGTCGCCATGCCGACCGCGATGCCGCCGGCGCCATTGACCAGAAGATTGGGGAAGCGCGCCGGCAGGACCACCGGCTCTTTTTCGTTGCCGTCGTAATTCGGCTGGAAGTCGACGGTGTCGCTGTCGATGTCGGCAAGGAGCGCCATCGCCGGCTTGGCGAGCCGCGATTCCGTGTAGCGCATGGCCGCGGGCGGATCGCCATCGACCGAGCCGAAATTGCCCTGCCCGTCGATCAGCATCAGGCGCATGGAGAAATCCTGCGCCATTCGTACCAGCGAGTCGTAGATCGCCTGGTCGCCGTGCGGGTGATATTTACCCATCACGTCGCCGACGATGCGCGCCGACTTGACGTATTTCTTGTCGGGGGTGTGCCCCTGTTCGTGCATCGAATAGAGGATGCGCCGATGCACCGGCTTGAGCCCGTCGCGCGCATCCGGCAACGCACGCGACACGATCACGCTCATGGCGTAATCGAGATACGAGCGCTTCATCTCCTCCGTGATCGACACGGGGCGGATGTCCGGCGGCAGCGCGCCTCCGGAGGCGGGGTTTTCGGGATTAGCCAAAAGGGTTTTCCGGGAAACTCAAAATCGCCGGAGCCATAGCCGATTCACCAGGCCAACGCCAGCTTTTTCGCGCTGCGGCGAGCCAATTTTATGCAGCTAAATCAATAAATTACGCCTGCAATCGAGGCGTGGCTCAGAGCTGCCCCAGCATTGCCTTTTTTGCCCCCGCGGGCGAGGCTGCCACAATGCATGGCGAGTTCCTGATCTCGGCTCTGGTCACCCTTCTGGTCGTCGTCGACCCGCTGGGTCTCGTGCCGATTTTCACGTCGCTGACCGCGCGGTTGCCGGCCGCCACCCGCCGGGCCGTTGCGCTGCGCGCCGCCCTGATCGCATTCCTGATCCTGTGCGGCGCGGCGCTGGTCGGCGACTGGCTGCTGCGCCAGCTCGGCATCGGCCTGCCGGCCTTCCGGATCGCGGGCGGGCTCCTCCTTTTCTCGATCGCCTCCGAAATGGTGTTTGGGGTCCGCATCGTGCGCGAATCCAACACCGCCGAATCCGCCGTCGAGGACGATCACGCCCGCGACATCGCCGCCTTCCCGCTCGCCATTCCCTTGATGGCCGGACCCGGCGCGATCACCGCGGTGATCCTGCTCGCCGGCCGCACCTATGGCGACCCGCTCCTGCTCGGCGAGCTGATCGCCATGATCGCTGTCGTGATGACGGCCTGTCTGATCGCTTTCATGATCGGCCCGCGCATCACAAAGCTGCTCGGCGTCACCGGCAATATCGTGATGGAGCGGCTGCTCGGCGTGATCCTCGCCGCCCTCGCGGTGCAGTTCGTCATCGATGGCGTGCGCGCGGTGTGGAACTAGGCCGCCGTTAACGGACCGGAAAAGCCCGCGCATTCACTCTCCAAAAGACTTGGGAGAGCATCGATGTGCATGGCGTGTGACTGGTCGCCCTATTTCGCCGCGTTCGGCAAGGCCGGAACCGGCGGCAGGCCAACGCGGCGCAGTGTGCTGAAAGGCGGCGCGGCGATGACCGCAGCGGCCTTGACCGGCGCTCCGGTCTTCCAGGCCACTGAAGTGTCCGCACAGGAGGCGAGCGCCGGCACGGGTCCAGCCGATTACGTGTTCCGCAATGGCCCGATCTACACCGTGGCGGGCCCCTCGTTATGGGCGAAGGGCGTGGCGGTCAGAGGCAATCGGATTGTCCATGTCGGCGACGAAGCCGGCGCGATGGCACTCGCCGGGCCGAATACCAAGGTCATCGATCTTGCCGGAAAGCTCTTGATGCCGGGCTTCGTCGAGGGCCACACGCACCCCTTCCTCGGCGCCTTTCTCACCTCAGGCATCGATCTTCAGGTGCCCACCCTCGCGGAGGCGATCGAAGCCATCCGCGCCTATGCAAAGAACAACCCGCAGGGACCGA
>NZ_DATMRX010000146.1:0-6884 GCF_035565855.1 Pseudorhodoplanes sp. | reverse complement strand
ATGAGCGCGGAGACGCCGTTGGCGAAGCCCCACAGCAGCAGCAGCGCGGGGACCGATAGTTGGCCGGTGAAATGCAGCGCCGTCACGCCGCCGAGCAGGCAGGCGCAGTTGGCTGCCGAAGCCACCGCCGCCGCCTGCTGGCGGTCGCGGATATAGCAAAGGCGGCGCAGGAACACATACAGCCGCTGGAATGGATTGGCGAGCGCGAGGCACGTCAGCGGCAGCGCAAACTCCGGCGCCCAGAGCGCGAACACCGGAACGCTCAGCAGCACCGCGGCGCTGGTGGCCGCGCTGTAGATCATGACGACCCAGAGGCACGCCACCTCCAGGCGGCGCCGGTTGCGCTGGCCGTAGCGCGCCACCACTGCCGGCATCGAATCGAGGATCAGCGATGCCTGCCCGACCTCGATCAGCAGCGACACCGACATGACGAGCACGTAGCGGCCGAAATCGTCGAGCGGCAGCCAGATCACGCACAGGATGGTCAGGAGGAAGTTTCCGGCGCTGCCGAGCCCTTGATCGGCGAGGGCCAGGAAGATGCGCGCCTTCCATCGCTGGGCGAGGCCGCGGACCGCGCCGATGGCGCGCGCGCGCCGGCCCATCGTCGCTCCGTCACCGGGCAGGAAATCGCTGCCGGCCTTCGCGGGGGTGTCGGCTGTCATTCGGAAACCGTGTTGGGGATGCGCGGACCCGCGAGCCATTGGCGGCCGACACGCAGAAGAAAGAGCGGCATGCCGATGAAGTAGCGCGATCCGAGCCGGCGCGGCTCCTGGGCCACGCGATAGAGCCATTCCATCCGCAGCGTGCGGGCCCATTGCGGCGCGCGGGGCACGGCACCGGCCATGAAGTCGAACAGGCCGCCGACGGCAAAGCCGAAGTGGCACCCGGTTTCGGCGAGGTGGTTCATCAGCCAGAGCTCCTGGCCCGGATTGCCCATCGCGACGAGCAGGAGATCGGCGCGGGATTCGCGAATCCGGGCGGTGATATCGGCGGTGTCGGCGTCGCCCAGATAACCGTGGTAGCAGCCCGCAAGCTCATGGCGAGGGGAGGCCTCCAGGAGCCGCGCGGCGGCTCGCTCGGCGATGCCCGGTCGCGCGCCGAGAAAGAAAATGCGGTAGCGATGCCGCGTGTGCCGGAGGTAATCGGGGACGAAGTCGGTGCCGTTCAGGTTCTCCGGGAACCATTTTCCGAACAGCAGGCGGCTGGCGATATCGACGCCGATGCCGTCGTTAAAGACGATCGACTTGCGCAGCGCCGTGCGAACCTCGTCGTTGGCGACGGTGGTGTTGAGCGTGTGGGCGCTGGCGAACACCACGGCGGCGGGCTTGCCGTCCTCGAATCGCCTGTCGAGCAGCCGTGCGGCATCGTTGAAGGTGCTGACACCGACGCCGACATCCAGGATCGAGCGAACCTTGCCGCCGAGCGCGGAGTTGTAGAACGCCTCGTATTGCCGGCTGACCCCGGCCCAGTCGTAGCGGACGCTGGCGTCGATCGCGCGCCGCCGGTGGCCCTCGTAGTCGATGACGATATCGCGCCATTTGGCGAGGAACCGCGCCGCGGCCGCCTCGGCATCGGAGAAATCCACGATCAGGCCGAGCCGGTGGCGCTCGACAAGATGGCGGAACGGCGGAATCTCGTTGAGCACGGGGAACAGGCCCGCGGACAGGCCTTCAACGGCCGTCAGGCCGAAACCCTCGTAGCTCGAGGCGCTGGCGATCACCGAGCATTCGCCGAAAATCCGGCGAATGTTGCGTTCGGAGGGCAAACACACAACTTCGGTCGCGTCCGCGATGCCTGCATCGGCCGCCATGCGTCGCAGATCGGCGGCGGTGAGGTCCGATGGCCGGCCGAGGATTTTCAGCCTCCAGCCGGGGTCGCGCCGCGCCAGCGCGGCGACGAAGGCGATGAGACGGTCGAGGCGCTTGTTATGCGAGAAGCGGCCGAGCGACACGATGGTCTTGGCTGGCGCGCGCGACGCCGTGTCGGTGAAACGCGACAGGCTGACGCCGTTCTCGATCAGCGTCACGCCGCGCGAGCGGATGGTCCTGAACAGCGCCTGATCCGTGGTGCTGACCGAGGCGACGCCGGCATAGCGGCTGAGCATCAGCCGGGTCACCGTTGCGAAGTACAGTTTCTTGAACGACGAGGCGAACCGGGTATGGAAGTACCCGCCATGTGTCGAGAGCACGAGCCGCCGCCGATGCAGCGGCCAGGTGCAGGCCAGGAAATCAAAGAAGAAATCGACGCCGTGGACGTGGACGATATCGGCTCCCTTCACAGACTTCAGCACGCCGAACGCCAGCGGATAACGCGGCGAGCCGAAAAACGGGATGCGGACGATCTCGATGTCGTGAAATGTCTCGCGATGGGGCAGGCGCTCGCGACGTGGCGACTTGAACACGCGGTCGAGTGTTACCACGCGGACGCTGTGGCCTTTCTTGATTTGCGCGCATGCGAGTTCCCAGACGACGCTCTCCATTCCACCGACCGCTGGATGGAACTGCCGCACGACATGAGTGATCTGCATTGTTCGCCGAACCCGATCCTTGCTGAGAAGGAACACCCAACACCCAAAGCGGCCAACGCACGGCCGCTCGTTTCGTTTCGTCGATGTGAGGCATCGCATCCAAAAGCGTGGCGTGCGTGCACGACGCGGCAAGAGCCTCGAAGCGCGTGCCTCGAAGCATCGACATCGAACGCGCTGTCTTTGAAAATTGTTTGACGCTTTCCAGGCGAGGTCGCGGCACGTTGCCCGATATGCGGTGATGCGTGTGGTGCTCCGATATATTGCGCATTCATCGCAACAGGATCGAAACAAAACGTGAGAGCGCTGCGTTGCCTTATCGCGATGGCAACGCGGGATGCCTTGGTGTTGTCGCATGTCGGCGTTAGCGATTGTCGTCGATGACACGCGGTGTTCCATCGCGGTATCCGCGTGGTGTCATGGTGCGCGCAAAAATCTGGGCGCACAGAATCGAGGAGACGGCGCATCGGGTTTTCGCATCGCTTTCCCGTAAAATGGATAAGGCTTGTGCAGGGGGCGGCTGTCGCGACGGCAGCGATGCTTGCCGTGCCGCCGGTGTTGCACGCGGAACCGCTTCTTATGACTGGCGTGAATATCGCGGGGGCGGAATTCGCCAGTAAGAAGTTACCGGGCCGTGCCGGAACGGATTACTTCTATCCGCGCAAATCCACGATCGATCATTTTGCCGACAGGGGCATGAACACGATCCGGCTGCCGTTTCGATGGGAACGGATGCAGCCGGCGCTTCGATCCGATCTCGATACCGCCGAACTCGATCGTCTTGCCGTGGTGGTGTCGCTCGCCTCCGCGCGCGAACTGACGGTGATCCTCGATGTGCACAACTATGCGGCGTATCGCGAACAGCCGATCGGTACCGCGGACGTGACGGCGGATGCGCTGGCCGATGTCTGGCGGAGACTTGCGACACGCTTCAAGGACAATGACCGGGTCGTCTTCGGCCTGATGAACGAGCCCAAGGGCTTGCCGACCGAAACCTGGTTGGCGGCGGCCAACGCCGCCATCGCAGCGATCCGGCAGACGGGTGCGAAGAATCTGATCCTTGTTCCCGGAAACGGCTGGACCGGCGCGCACAGTTGGTTCGGTACGAGCTACGGCACGCCGAATGCTCAAGCGATGCTGGGTGTTACCGATCCGGCGAACAACATCGCCTTCGAGGTGCATCAATACCTCGACAGCAACTATTCGGGGACGCATCCGCAGTGCCGGGGCGAGCAGATCGGCGTCACCACGCTGCAGCGCTTCACGCAGTGGCTGCACGACCACGGCCAGCGCGGGTTTCTCGGCGAATTCGGCGGCGGCTCCGATCCGGTCTGCATGGCGGCGCTCGATGGAATGCTGACGTTCATGGAGCAGAACAGGGATGTCTGGCTCGGCTGGACGTACTGGGCGGCGGGTTTCTGGCCGCCGACCTATTTCACCAGCGTGCAGCCGATCGACGGGGCGGACCGCCCGCAGATGGCGGTCTTGCTGAAACACATCGGGCGGCGCTCGCCGGAGTGAGAAGCGATGTCCGCCTTCGCAAGACAGGCGCCGTTTGACGCGCCGTATTCGTTGCAGACCGGAGAAGCGGCCCCGCCTCTGGTTCTGTTCGCGCTTGTGTTCGGCGCGGTGGTGTTCAATCTCGCCCTCTGCTTCGCCAACACCAACGTCTTCCAGATCGGCGAAGCGCATGTGGTGGCCTGCGAGGCACTGATCCTCTCGCTGGTATTCCTCGTCGCCTATCGCGCCATGAACCAGCTTCATGTCATCCTGATCGGGTTCGTGGTGCTGTGGGCTCTGTCGTTCGCGTCGGTCCGATTCCTCTCCGGCTCGGACAAGACGATCGACATCAAGGTCATCCGCGACCTTGCCATTCCCATCGCGTTCTTCCTGCTCGGCACACGCGCGCGCAATATCAAGGCGGTCGATGCCATCGTCGCGACGATCGTTGCTGCGGTGCTGGCGTTGGCGGCGTTCGAGTATTTCTGGCTTGAGGCTTTTACTCGCGTGTTCAATGTCGCCCATTATTACATTGCGCGCGGCACCATCGAGGCGCGGCAGATCTTCCAGAATTCGGATCTGTTCGTGAGCGGCATTCGCCCTGCCGGCGCGCAGGGCGGCCGAAACCTTCTGCCGTTCATCGGCGATCACCGCGTGTCGTCGTTGTTCCTCGAGCCGGTGTCGATGGGGAATTTCGGCGTCGTCGCCTTCATGTGGGGCGCGGTGCGCTCGCGCTTTGGCGGCCGGATGCAATGGGGCATCATGTTGGGCGGGCTTGCCGCCATCGTCGCGGCCGACAGCCGCTTCGGCGCCTATCTCTGCGCGATCACGCTCCTGGTGTTGTTCCTGCCGCTGGCATGGACCACGCTCGGCACGCTGGTCCTGCCCGCTGCGGCGCTTGCCGTGCTTTCCGTTGTTCCTCTCATCGTCACCGGAAGCTACGATCCGCAGAATCGCTACATCGACAACGGCTTCGTGGGCCGTTTCGTCCTGTCGTCGGACATCCTCGCCAATTTCGATTTCTGGACTTGGTTTGGCCTCAAGGCGCCAAGCATGCAGGTGTTCGATTCGGGCTATGCCTACATCATCAGCCGGATCGGTGTCCTCGGCGTCGCGATCTTTTGGCTGACGCTGTTTTCCGTGCACGGACCGTCGCGGCAGTTCGGCATGTTCCGCAGCCTGGCGGCCCTCTATTTCGGCATGATCCTCTGCGTCAGCAATTCGCCCTTCACCATCAAGACGGCGGCGCTGCTGTGGTTCCTGGTCGGCGCGCTGTCGAAAGTCCCGGATACCGAGAGTGTCGTGGTGCGCCCTCTCGCCGTCCCCCGCACGACGTAGCGACCCGATCAGGCGAGCGCGCCGCGCACCAGCGCGGCATAGAAGCGCTCGCTGAGGCTGCTGGGCTTTGCGAGTCGCAGCCGTTCGAGACAATCGCGATTGTCTGCGGTCGCAAACGCACCACGCACCGCAAGACCGGCGAGTTCCGACGCTGAGGCGGACTTCAGCCGTTGCAGGGCGGGCAGAAGCTTTTGTTCGGTTGCCGTGAAATCTGTGCCGAACGGGAACGGCGGCAGCAATCCGGAGTCCGCGGCCGGCTTGAGCGCGCTTGCGATGGCGTCGGGGGTATTCTCGCGCGCCGACTTCGGCAGCTCGTAGCTGCGCTCGATCTTGCCGGCGTCCTTGGCCTGCCGCAGCAGTTCGTCCTGGAATCGCGAATCGGTGACTGCGAGCATCGCCGCGATCACCTCCCGGTCGCTCTTGTCGCGAATGTCGGCCACACCGTATTCGGTCACGACCACATCGCGCAGGTGGCGCGGGATGGTGGTGTGGCCGTAGCGCCAGCGGATGTTGGACTGCGCCTTGCCCTTTGCGGTGCGCGAGGCGCGCAGCATGATCGCCGCGCGCGCATCGTCGAGCGCGGCGCTCTGCACCACGAAATCGTGTTGGCCGCCGACGCCACTGACGATGCGGCCGTCCTCGAGGCCATCGGAAACGATGTCGCCGAGCAGCGTCGCCATCATCGCGTTGTTGATGAAGCGCGCGCCGGTGCGGGCGCGGCGCTTGGCCTGTTCGTCGCCATAGAGGGCATTGACGTAGGCGATGGCCGTCATGTGGAACTTCGCGGCCTCGTCGGCCGGCATCTCGCGCAGCGCACGGTAGAACGCGCGCGAGCCGACGAAGAAGCCGGCGTGCAGCACCGCGCCGTCGATCTCGCGCTTGAGGACGCCCGCCCGATAAAGATCGAGCAGGCCTTCGACGAACATTTCGGTGCAGCCGTAGAGCCCGGTCGTGAACGGCTTGGTGTACGTGGCGGCCTCCGGCGCGGCCTTCAACCGCGACAGCAACGCGCGAAAGTCGTCGTTGTGGCGATGGCGCAGGATCAATGCTTGCGCCACGGCGTCGCCGAGCGAGCCGATGCCGATTTGCAGCGTCCCGCCGTCCGGGATCAGGGCCGCCGCGTGAAGGCCGGCGGCGTAGTCAGCGAGCGAAATCGGTTCGCGCGGCGGCGCGAACAACGGGAAGTCCGTCGCTGGGCCATCGAGGAGGAGATCGAATTCGTCTGCCGCGATGGCGGCGTCGCCGCGCATGAACGGCAGTTCGGAGTTGGTCTGTCCGCAAAAGACGAAATCGGCCTTGCCGTCGCGGCGCAGCGCCAGAAGATCGAGTGTCAGATCGGGGTTGCAACTCAGGCTGAACGGGTGCGGCTCGCCGCTGCGGTGTGCGACAAGTTGCGCCACGACGTTGACGCCACGCGCGAGCACCGCCCGCAGCGCGTGGGTGTAGTTCGCTGAGATGTAATGGCGCTGCGCGTAGGGTGAGCCGAGCCACTGGCCGGCGAGGAAGAAGAATTCGTTGACCT
>NZ_DATMRX010000145.1:0-3314 GCF_035565855.1 Pseudorhodoplanes sp. | reverse complement strand
TGCGCTTCGCGCGTATTCAGCGATTGCGTGTACATCGACGTCTCTCCGCTCGCCCTCGTGCCGGGTTCGCCCCGAACTCTTCTTCAGAACATATATAATATTACAAAATATACCATCGTCAAGTTTTCTTGTAATATTTCCACCGCACCGGGGACAATGCCATCAGCCCGAAAAACGGCTGTAAAACGCGGCCGCAGGCGGCGGCAACGGCCCCTTTTCGGTCTGCCCGCGTCGATCGAGAAAGCGTTCGGACCGCGCGATCAGCCGTTCGTAAATCCGCCCTGCAAGAGCGCGTGCGGCATCGCCCTGCCAATCCTCGGGCAACAGGTCCCGCGGCAAGCCGGGGTCGCGCAGCACCACCCTGCGAAAGGCGTGGATGAGCAGGGTGCGCGCGACCAGCGCATCCTCGTCACCCAGCGCCTCGCTTTCGAGGATCGAGGCCAGCGGCGAAAATTGCGCAACGAAATCGCGATAGGCCTGGGATACCTCCTGCAGGCGCCAGGCATCCGCGACCAGCGTGCGCCGGTCCCTTTCGCTCGGCGTGAGTTCGAACAGATGCTCGCGGCCCTGCAACGCTTTCGGTAGGCCGCCAAAGCCGACATGGATGGCGGATGAGAGCTGTGCGAATCCGGCGGCCTTCAATCCCGCCCGCAACGCCGCGACGTCCTCGGCGGCCGGCCCGATCAGCGCGACGCAAAGCGCGCCGCTGCGCACCGGCACCGACGAATAGATGCGTTGCGTCGCCTGCAGGAATTCGTCCTCGCCGCTGCGCGACAGGCGGTAATAGCTGGCGCGCCCCTGCTTGGTGCTCGACAGCCATCCGTCCGACGACAGACGCGACACCGCCGTGCGTACATGGCCGGCGTCGATGTCGAACAACGCCATGATCTCGATCAGCGATCCGATCCAGAGCGAACCGCCGCGCGGCGCGATGGCGTCGCCATAGAGCGTGACGATCAGGGACCAGATGCGCGCCGGCTTTCGCGCATGGAATTGCTTGAGAAGAGCCGCGATGGGTGGACTGAGTGCCATTTGCCGGCGTCATTGCCGGGCTTGACCCGGCAATCCATCATGGGGATTCCCTTCATACGCAGAAGATGGATGCGCGGGTCAATAGGCGTCCTTGACGCCGTCTTCGATGGCTATGCCCGCGCATGACCCCTTACACTCCGAGCCCGCCCTTCTCCTCGATGAAGCGGGCGATGTCCTCCACGCCCTTGCCTTCGCGCATATTCGCGAACACGAAGGGCCGCACCCCGCGCATCTTCTTCGCGTCGCGTTCCATCACCTCGAGCGAAGCGCCGACATAAGGCGCGAGATCGATCTTGTTGATGACGAGGAGATCGGAGCGCGTGATGCCGGGCCCGCCTTTCGACGGGATCTTGTCGCCGGCCGCGACGTCGATGACGTAGATCGTAAGATCTGCGAGTTCGGGCGAGAAAGTCGCGGCGAGATTGTCGCCGCCCGACTCGATCAGCACGAGATCGAGATCGGGGAAGCGCTTTCGCATGTCGGCGACCGCGGCGAGATTGATCGAGGCATCCTCACGAATCGCGGTGTGCGGGCACCCGCCGGTCTCGACGCCGGCAATGCGCTCGGGCGCCAGCGCACCGGACCGCACGAGATATTCCGCATCCCATTTGGTGTAGATGTCGTTCGTGATCGCCGCGATGTCGTAGCGCTCGCGCAAACGCTTGCACAGGAGGTCCATCAGCGCGGTCTTGCCCGATCCGACCGGACCGCCGACCCCCACGCGCAACGGGCCGTTTGGATTCTTGCTCATGCTTACTTCACCGGTTTCCACGTCCAGCGGAAATTGCTTTCCTTGAAACTGTCCGCGCGCTTCTTGTTTGCCTTTTTCATGTCGCCGAGCGGCTTGCCCTTCGCATCGAGATACACGCGGTCGGCCTCGATCGTAAGGCTGCGCTTGCCAATATCACATTCGTAGGGCGAGGCACGCGCGCCGGACAATTCTGTCCATTGATTGCCGTGCCGGAAACCGGTGCAAATGACGGCTTCCGCCTTCAGGTCGTTCTTTTTCAGTTCGTCGTTGATTTCTGCGGTGAGCCTCGCATCGGTTTTCACCGCATCCAGCACGTCGTCGAGACCAAGGCTGCCGCCGCCCTGCGCGACGGCGAGGCCGGCACTGACGGCGAAAACACTCGCGGCTGCGCACAATATCAGAAGGAACGTCCGGATCATGACCTGAACAACCTCGTATATTGCGTTTCATGCCGCATCGAGGCGAGATCGGCGCGCAAAACCGCGCCTCCAATATCGTCAAGCGAAGCCGCGCGTGCACGCGCCACCGTAAGCGCAATCGGCTTTTCCAGCGCCGCGAGAACGCGCTGGCCATCGGTCTGGCCGAGCGGGATCAACCGCACGCCGGCCGAAATCCAGTTGGCGGCCACCGCATGCAGGAAGGCGGGCAGCGCCACCTCGAGCGCGATCCCGTGTCCCGCGCAAGTGGCGCCAACCGCGGTCGGATAGGCGAGCGGCCCATCCCATGCAGCATCGAGCATTGTGATCGCCTCGCATGGCCACGCACTGCGAACGGCGTCGCGAAAGGCGCGGCCCTGCGCGGTCGTTTCGAGATGCCGCTCCCTGGACGGTGAGAACGCGGCGGCGAGTTCGGCGACGGCGCGAAGCGCGGCGGAATCGCCGGCGCACACCGCGCGATGCGTCTGCGCGAACAGCACACCATCGCAGAAGCCTCCGCCGTCCGTCATCATCAGCGACAGCCAGTCGGTGAGACTTGCCGCATCGTGAATGTCGCCGGCCTCCACCGCCCATTCGATGCCGCTGGAATAGGAAAAGGCGCCGACCGGAAACGACGGCGAGAGCCACGCCATCAGCCGATAGAGGGCGGCAGCTTCCCGCGTTTGCTCCTTGCCGAAGTCTTTCTCCCCGCTTGCACCAGCCTGTTCCCTCCCCCCTTGCGGGGGAGGGCTAGGGAGGGGGGTGCAATTCGATTTTCCGTCACGCTGAAGACCCCCCTCCCGCCCGCCCTCGCCCTGCTCGGGCGGGCGACCTCCCCCGCAAGGGGGGAGGTGAACACGCGAAGAGCGTTTGCGCTCCCCCTGCCCCTTCACCAGCGGCAGACTGTTGCGCTTACCGCTCATGGTCATGGCCGTGGTTATGGTGGTGAGCGTGGCCGTGGTGATCGTGATGATGGTCGTGGTGATGATGATGTCCGTGGCCGTGATGATGGTGCCCGTGCGCATGGCCATGCGCATGGCTGTGCGGCACCGTCGCCTGCGGATCGAACGGTGCTTCGACGAGCGAGACTGATGCGCCGAGCCCCCGCAGCATGT
>NZ_DATMRX010000144.1:0-21664 GCF_035565855.1 Pseudorhodoplanes sp. | reverse complement strand
GTGGACAAGGGGGCGAACCAGCCGAGCGTGTTTCCCGATCCGAAATCCGCAAACGGCGGCTATCCGTATTTCTCCAGCAGACGGCGCGACGATCTCATCCAGCGGCGCACGCTCGAATCGGTGCTGTCGGTGTTCGGCGAGGGCGCGCTCAATCCGGTGTCCTCTGTTTACGGAGGCCGCATGGTCGACCCGTCCGGCGTCCATGTCTGGACCTGGGACGCCCGGCCTTACCCTGTCTTCCCGCAGGCGCTCGAGGTGTGGAGCGACGGCGCCAATTGGGAGACCGGGCATTGGCTGACGGGCCGCCTCGGATCGGCGCCGCTCGATGCGCTGATCGCGGCCATTGTCGGCGATGCCGGCGCACCGGCCTGCGACACCGCGGGACTGGGCGAGGGGCCCGACGGCTATGCGATCGATCGTCCGATGAGCGCGCGGGCGGCGATCGAGCCGCTGGCGCAGACCTTTGCCTTCGACGCGTTCGAAGCGGGCGGGCAAATCGTCTTCCGCCAACGCGGCGGCGCGCCGGTCGCCGAACTTGACGACGACGACTGCGTGTTGCCCGAGCGCGGCGCACCGCTGCGGCTGACGCGCGCCCAGGAAAGCGAATTGCCGCGCGAAGTGCTGCTCGGCTTTACCGATGGGCGCAACGATTATCGCCGCGGCGCCGCCGCATCGCGCCGGCTGGTCGGTGCATCGTCACGACTGATCGAACGCGATGTCGCGATGGTCAGCAGCAGCCGTGCCGCCGAGCGCAGGGCCGATATCTGGCTTCAGGATCTGTGGGCGGGCCGCGACAGCGCCGATTTCGGATTGCCGCCGAGCCGGGTGGCGCTGACGCCAGGTGATGTCGTCGCCCTCACGTCGTCGGGGCGACGGCGCTTGCTGGAAATTCGCGACATCGTGGACACGCAATCGCGCGCGATCAAGGCGCGCTCGATCGATCCCGAGGTGTTCAATCTGCCGCTCGAACGCGAAGTGATGGCGGCGCCGGAGCTGCCGCCGGCCATCGGCCCCGTGGAAGTGCGGTTGCTCGATCTGCCCGTCCTCGACGAGGAGGCCTCGGTGGTGCTGACCCGCGCGGCCTTGTTCGCGCAGCCGTGGCAGGGTCCCGTCGATATCTGGCGTTCGCGGGACGGGGCGTCCTACGAGCGCGCGGCTGCGGTCTTTGCGCCGGCGGTCATGGGCGAGACCATCGATCCGTTGCCAAAGGGGCCGGTCTTTCGTTTCGACGATGCGACTATCCTGCGCGTGAAACTTTACGGCGGTGCGCTTGCTTCGGTCTCCGACCTCGCTTTGCTCAGCGGCGCCAATCTCGCCGCTCTTCAAGGGCCGGACGGGACTTGCGAGATCGTGCAGTTTGCGAAAGCGGACCTCGTCGGGGACCGTATCTATGAATTGTCGCGGCTGTTGCGCGGGCAGGGCGGCACCGAATGGGCAATGGCCGATCCGCTGCCCGCGGGATCTGCCTTTGTCCTCCTCGATGCGCATGTGGTTCCGATCGCGCGCGGCCTCGACATGCTCGGACGGCCATTGTCGCTGCGCATCGTTGCCGGCGGACGCGGCCATAACGATGCGTCCGCCGTGATTCTCGAAACAACGCCGCAAGACATCGCGCTGCGCCCCCATGCGCCGGTGCATCTGCGGGCGATGCGCAGCGACGAAGGCATTGTGCTGAGCTGGATTCGGCGCACACGCGCCGGCGGCGACAGTTGGGAAGTCCAGGAGGTGCCGCTCGGCGAATTCTCCGAGCGCTACGCGATCGATATTCTCGACGGCGTCACGGTCAAGCGGGTGCTTGAGACGACAAGCCCGCAGGTACTGTATCCGGCAGCCGACGAGATCGCCGATTTCGGCGCCCCGGTCGATGCGCTTGCGGTTCGCGTGACGCAAGTGTCCGCGCTGGTCGGGCGCGGGTGGCCCGCGCAGGCGATCCTTCCCGTGACCTGATCGCGCCTCGTGCGTTACGCCGGCACGACCGACCAGGCGCCGGGCATTTCGGGCGTCGCCGCGGCGACATCGGCGCGGATCGTCTCCCAGTTCAGACTCTGCGCCTGCGCACGCGCGACATTCACCGCGCCGATCAGCGAGGGGATTCCCCATCGCAGGAACTCGATGAAGGTGCCGTCATTCATCACCAGCCGGCATTTGCGCACCAGCAGCCGCGATACGTCGCGGGTGTCGGCAATTTCCGGAAGGAAGATCGAGAAATCCGGATCGCGCGGGTCGGCCGCTTTGAATTTCAAGCGATAGTTGGTCAGGTGCAGCATGCCGAGCACGGTGCGCGGCGCCGACGCGCCGAGCGCATGGGGCCCCGTGCCGGTTCCCGGATGCAGCGGCAGCAAGGCATTGGCTCCGAAACTGCGCAGCAGCTTCTCGCCCGGAAGAAGCTCCTTCTGCATCAGCAACGCGGTTCCGGCTTCGTTCATCGTCTCGACCTGTCTCCTGTCGCGGCCCTCGCGCCGCGTCCTCGCCTTAACGGAAAATCGACATGAGCGACACTGTCCATCTCGGCCTGCCCTATATCGCAGCGGCGCAGGCACAGAAGCACGTCACGCATAACGAGGCGCTGCGGATTCTCGACGCGCTGGTGATGCTCTCGGTGAAGGACCGCGATGCGTCGAGCCCGCCGCCATCGCCCGCCGATGGCGACCGTTATCTCGTGCCGCCATCGGCCGGCGGCGCCTTTGCCGGCAAGGACGACCAGATCGCGCATTTTCGCGACGGCGCCTGGGACTTTCTCACACCGCAGGCCGGCTGGATCTCCTATGTCGAGGACGAAGACGTCTCGCTCCTGTTCGACGGCACCGGCTGGATTCCGCTGCTTGGTCAGAATGCGCAGTTACAGAATGTCGTGCGCCTGGGAATAGGCACGACCGCCGACGATACCAATCCGCTCTCGGCCAAGCTCAACAACGCGCTGTGGACCGCACGCTATGACGCGGAAGGCGGCGACGGCAGCTTGCGCTACAAGCTCAACAAGGAGGATGCGGCGGACGTTCTGTCGCTGCTTCTGCAAACCGGCTATTCCGGTCGCGCCGAAATCGGTCTCGTCGGCGATGACAATCTGCGCGTCAAGGTGTCTGCGGACGGCAGCGCGTGGACGGACGCGGTGATCGTCGACAAGGCCACGGGCTATGTCGGGATTGCCGGGGCATCCAGCCCGGTCGCGCCGCTGCATGTCGGTGATGCCAACAGTGCGTCGGTCAGTTCGGCGCTTTTGACCACGGATTATATGGTGGTGTCGGCGCAAGGCGCAGCTCTTGGCTTCAGCCTCGTCAATGTCGGCTCCTCCGCCGCGACGAGAGGCGTCTACAAGGCGGTGCGAGCCCGCGGCACCCTGTCGTCGCCAGCGATCGTCCAGGCCAATGACCAGACCTTCTCGCTGCTGGGCGCGGCCTTCGACGGCGTCGGAAACCGCTCGACCGCCGGCGTCAGCTTTCTGGTCGATGCGGCGCCGGTGTCCGGAACGTCCACACCGCAGGCGGTGATTTTCGAAACCGGCACAACGTCGCGCTCGGAGCGCGTGCGCATCACCTCGTCGGGCAATATGGGCGTCGGCACCAATGCCCCGGACGAAAAGCTGACGGTCGCCGGCATCGTCGATCCGAGCGCGGACGACACCTATTCGATCGGCAAGTCGGGCCGGCGCTGGTCCGCGATCTGGTCGGCGAACGGCACGATCCAGACATCCGACTTGCGCGACAAGTGCGATGTCAGCGACTGCGATCTCGGCCTTGCCTTCATCCTTGCGCTGCGGCCGATCAGTTATCGGTTCACGATCGGCGGCAACGAGGAGGTGATCGAGACTGTCGAAATCGAGGAGGAAGAGCAGGCCTTCTTCGAGGAGCCGCGGCGCGTGACCGTCGTCGATGTTGAGGACGGCAAGGCGACGCAGCGCGAGCGCATCGACACCATCCGCGTGCCGCTCTACGACGAGATCCCGCTGGTCGATGAAGCGGGCCACGCCGTGTTTGACGCGGCGGGACAGCCGAAGACCTGCCGCGTGCCGCGCATGACAAAGGTCAGGCGCGAGCAGGAGATTGTCAGCCATCGCCCGCGCGCCGGCCGCCGCCGTCACTATGGCCTGTCCGCTCAGGACGTGCGCGCTGTCCTTGACGACCTCGGCGTTGCGGATTTTGCCGGCTGGGTAAAAACCGATCTCGCCGATCCGGTCAGCCCGGAGGCGCTGCGCTACGACCAGTTCATCGCGCCGCTGATCCGTGCGGTGCAGGAACTGACCGAACGCGTCGCGGCGCTCGAAAGAGAAGCGAGCACTCCAGCCGGTACACGCGGCTACCAATCGTGATTGCGTTCGTAGCCAAGCTTGATCAGCGCATCTCCGTGCAGTCTCTTGAAGTCTTCCTTGATGCGCGGCGTGAAATGCTCCTTCCAGTGCCCCCCGCCGGAATCCGAGAAATTCTGCGTCCAGTCGATTTCCGGGACCGTATCAAAGGCGAGATCCAGATGCTGCGCCAGCCTCCGCAAGAAGGCGGGTCGGTCCTGATTGATATCCTCGACCCGCGCCTCCAGTACGCGTGTGTCACCGGGCCATGCCATCATATGATTGATGACGTCACGAGTGATGTTGTTCATTTCATAGAGGATGCCATCTTCCTCGGACAGCGCGCGCAGGATTGGGCGGTCGATTGCGAGCTTATCCCATACAAATCCGGAGCCGGAGATCGGGTGTGTGCCGCGATGATGAAAGTAAGCGGAAATTAGGACCTGGCGCGGATCGCGAACGACGTGGAGACCGCGAAAGTTCGGGTTCGTCTCCGCGACCTTGTCTAGGACAGCGGGCGAACTATTGAGAAGATTGACCACCACCGGTTCGGGGCCTGAGAGCTTTGTGAAATCGACCATGTCAAGATCGAGGTCGGGCAGGCTTGAGAAATGGTATGGTGGTTTGTCGACGTGATACGTCACGACCTTCCAACCTTGCACCTTCGCGATCGCTGCAAAAATCCGTATCCGGAAAAAGCGGCTGGCACACTTGTGATGACCGAAGAATACGCGGTTCATGGATAAGGCTACCGTAAAGAGCTGATCATTCTAATACGGCACTCGGCGCTTACGCACGTCAATAGACAGGTATCCATTTTGTAGTGTGCGGTTCGGCGCAGGCGGGAGCGGGAGGCGCTGCGCGTTCCGGTACGCATCCTCTTTCGTCCGGCGGTCGAGGGCCGGGCCCGAACCACCAACCCGCCCCGGCAGCCGAAGCAGCCGCAAGCGGCGAGCATTCAAATTTCGCAAACACGATCAATTTAACAATCGGAGTCCTGCATGACAGACGTCATCCGGGAGGGCCGTTGCGCGCCTTCCTGATCCATGGGCTGGCAGGTGGCCGGCCCTTTTATTTTTCCGGCGGGCTCGACGTGCTCGCCGGAAAGCTGAAGGCGAAAGGCGTCGGCGCGAGCGTGCATCCCCAAGGTTCGTTGCTGCGCCCCTATGGCGGCGTGGGCGCGGTCGCAACCGCGGCGCGCGCTGCGGCCGAGAAAGGTGAGAGTCCGGTTCTGATCGGCCATTCGATGGGAGCGGACGCTGCGATCAAGGTTGCGGTGCAGCTCGAGACCTCGCGCATCGCGGTGCCGCTGCTGGTGTGTTTCGATCCGACGAGCTTTCGCCTGTTGTTCGGCCCGCCGCCGGTGCCGGGCAATGTCGCGCGTGCCTTCTGCTTCTACCAGAAGCGCAGCCCGCTCGGCCGCGGCGTGTTGCGGGCCGCGCCGGATTTCAGGGGCGTCCTGATCCAGCAGCAGGTGGCGAGCATCCATTCCGCGGTCGACGACGATCCGGCCTTGCAGGCGCGCGTGATCGCCGAAATCGAGGCGCTGCAACGCGGCTTTTGAGGCCGCCGCTGCGGATTGCGCGCGGCATTTTCATTTCCGGAGACGATCATGGCGGCCAACAATTTCGACGCCTCGCTGTCGCGCGTGCTCAAGCACGAAGGCGGTTACACGAACCATCCGTCCGATCCCGGCGGCCCGACCAATTTCGGCATCACCATCCACGATTATCGCCGCTACATCGATGCGAACGGGACCGCCGCCGACGTGCGCAACATGCGGCTTGCCGATGCCGCGCAAATCTATCGCGTGCGCTACTGGCAGGCGCTGCGTTGCGACGAATTGCCGGCGGGTCTGGATTATGCCGTCTTCGATTACGGTGTGAATTCCGGGATCGAACGCGCGGCGCGGGTGATGCAGCGGCTGCTCGGTCTCGGCAACGCGCCTGCGATGACCGATGCGGTGATCGCCGCAAGCCGCAAGCCGAATGCTGCGGACCTGATCGGGAAACTGTGCGACGAGCGGCTCGTCTTCCTGAAATCGTTGCGCACCTGGCCGACTTTCGGCGCGGGATGGGGACGCCGGGTGGCCGATGTGCGGCGCGATGCGCTGCTCATGGCGCGCGGCGAGGTCGTCGCGCCGTCCGACGCGGCCGAGGCCAAGGGAAAGGCGCAGGTACCGCAGCCGAAGATCGCGCGCACCACGACGGCCGCGGGCGCGGTGATTGCAAGCGGGGCTGCCGCGCACACCGCGGCTTCGTCCGGCGTCTCGTGGACCGTCATTGCATTGATCCTCGCCACCGGTTTCGTCTGCGCAGGCCTCGGATGGACCTGTGCGATGCTCTGGCGCCGGCACCGCCAGAACGCGCCGGCGGGCGCGGCTTTCACTGTCCGCAAGGCGCTCGCGTCGTTGCGCGAGCGGGTGAAAGGCTGGCGCACATTGCTATTTGGCGCCGCGATCACGGTCGCTGGGGGCGCGCTCGATATCCTCGACGCGTTCCAGCTCGTCGACATCTCGCCGCTTCTGCCGCCTGACCATGCGCTGAAGATCATCGCGGTCATCGGCGTCGTGACGGTGGTGTTGCGCCTCTTCACGACCGGCCGGGTCGGCAGCAAGGATTTCTGAGATGCCGACCGCATTGCTGTTCAAGTTGCTCGGGTGGATCGGCGGGGGCGCATTCGATGCGCTGCTCGGCCGGGTCGTCGACCTCCTGCAACGCAAGGCGAGCGACGATCTCGCGCGCTATCAGACCGGGGTCGCCGCCGACACCCAGATCGCGATCGCGCAGGTCAACGCGCAGATCGAGGCGCGCAAGGAACAGGTCAAGCTGATCGAGGCCGACCGCGGCTGGTGGGTCACGGCCTGGCTGCGGCCCCTCATCGTCTACCCTTGCGTCCTGCATTTCGGGGCGATCGTGCTCGACTCCACCTTCCGCTTCGGGTGGGGGATCGCCAAGCTGCCACCGCCCTATGACGGCTACGAGCAGACCATTATCCTGTCCTTCTTCATCGCGCGCCCGTTCGAGAAGGTGGCGCGGGTGTTCGCCGCCCGGCGGAACTAGACGCTTCACGGCGAAGTGAAGAAGGATCGCCCAGTGCCTCGATTTTGCCGTTTCACATTCAGCCGGTATTCACGGGGCCGCCTCTAGATGCTGCGGATGCTTTCCCGAACCCTGATTCTCCCGGTGGTCCTCATGGCCGCGGCGCTCGGTGCATCCCCCGATGCCGTCCGCAGCGCCGGGGCCGCGGAAGTGACCGTGCTGGCGCAGCTTCGGCCGCAATGCCTGACGACGATGCAGCGCCGGAGCATTTCCGCCAGCGGCAAGGTCGTACCGCTCGCCAAGGCGATCCGGGCGGCCCGGGCCCGCAAGGCCGATGTTGTTGACGCCAAGCTTTGCAAGGGGCCAAAAGGGCTGGTCTACCTGCTGACACTGCTCGCGCAGGATGGCAAAGTCACCCGCGCCACCGTTGATGCCGCGAGCGGTCTGCTCACGGACGGTGGCTGACCGGAGGGTTTCCACCTTGCGTCTCCTCGTGATCGAGGACGATCCCGACCTCAACCGCCAGCTCGCCACCGCCCTGACCGATGCAGGTTACGTCGTCGATCGCGCGTTCGACGGTGAGGAGGGGCATTACCTCGGCGAAACCGAGCCCTACGACGCCGTTATCCTGGATATCGGCCTGCCCAAGATGGACGGTATCTCCGTCCTCGAAGCCTGGCGGCGGGCCGGACGGGCCATGCCGGTCCTGATGCTGACAGCGCGCGATCGCTGGAGCGACAAGGTGCAGGGCTTCGATGCCGGCGCCGACGATTACGTGCCCAAGCCCTTTCACATGGAAGAAGTGCTGGCGCGCGTCCGCGCCTTGCTGCGCCGATCGGTCGGGCATGCCAAGAGCGAATTCAATTGCGGTCCGGTTCGCCTCGATACCCGCACCGGCCGCGTCAGCGTCGAGGGGAACCCGGTGCGGCTCACCAGCCACGAATACCGGCTGTTGTCCTACCTGATGCACCACACCGGCCGCGTGGTGTCGCGCACCGAGCTCGTCGAGCATCTTTACGACCAGGACTTCGACCGCGATTCCAACACCATCGAAGTCTTCGTGGGGCGGATCCGCAAGAAGCTCGGCGTCGACGTGATCCAGACCGTGCGCGGGCTCGGCTATCTGTTGACGCCACCCGATGTGCGCTGACGGAGGGGCGGTCGTCGCCGACAAGGCGCCAATGGCACTCGCGATGCTTTCAACGCGCTGCCGGAGGACCTTGGTCGGGCCAAGGCTGGCCATGACCCGGGCGGCCTAGACGATGTGGGCCAATTCACTCGCGCTGCGCCTTTTCCTGTGGGCGGTCGGCTGGACCATCGCGATCGTGCTGGTGACAGGCATCGTGCTGTCGTCGCTTTATCGCAATGCCGTCGAGCGCGCTTTCGACGGTCGGCTTCAGGTCTACCTGCGCACCTTGGTCGCGGACCTCGCCAATCCGGAAACACCCGACGACAAGCTCTCGGATGCGGTGAGCGAGCCATTATTCGATCTGCCGCTGTCGGGCTGGTATTGGCAGGTCACTCGCACCGATACCGCCAAGCCCCAGATCCGTGCCTCGCGTTCGCTTTGGGACGGCGGGCTGCCCAAACTTCCCATGACCGACGCAAACGCCTCCTTGAGCGTTCGCGCCGGCTATGTGAATGGTCCCGAGGATCAGCGCGTGCGCCTCGTCGAGCGCAATATCGATCTTGGCGAGGAGGGCACCTATCTGGTCGCGGTCGCGGGGGAGGCGGCCGAGATCGAGGACGATGTGCGGGCTTTCAATCGCGCGCTGTTCGTCACGTTTTTCTCGCTGGCGCTGATCCTGCTCCTCACTACGGCGCTTCAGGTCCAGTTCGGCCTCGCGCCGCTCAAACGGATTTCGCAGCAGCTTGCGGCGATCCGCTCCGGACAGGCCGAGCGGCTGGAAGGGAAATTCCCGATCGAAATCGCTCCGCTGGCGCGCGAGGCCAACGCGCTCCTTGAGGCCAACCGGGAGATCGTCGAGCGCGCGCGCACCCATGTCGGCAATCTCGCGCATGCGCTGAAGACGCCGCTGTCCGTCGTCATGAACGAGGCGGCCGCCCGGCCGGACGATCCGCTGGCGCAGAAGGTCCGTGAGCAGGCCGATGTCATGCGCGACCAGATCACGCGGCATCTCGAACGCGCGCGCATGGCAGCGCGGCTCACCGTGGTCGGCACCGTCACCAATGTCGCGCCGGTGGTTCATGCCATTGCCCGCACGATGGAGAAGACCAATCGCGACAAGGATCTGCGCCTTCGCGTCGATACGCCCGAGGACGCGCGGTTCCGCGGTGAGCAGCAGGATCTCGAGGAGATGGTCGGCAACCTCGTGGACAATGCGTGCAAATGGGCGCAGTCGCGCGTGGCGATCGAGGTGCTCAAGGAGCACACCGACGACAGCCGGGACGTCATCCGCATCATTGTCGACGATGACGGACCCGGCCTGACCCCGGCCGAACGCGAGCAGGTGGCGCGCCGCGGGCGAAGGCTGGATGAGACCAAGCCGGGATCGGGGCTCGGCCTGTCGATCGTGGTGGAACTCGCGGCTCTCTATGGCGGGAGCTTCACGCTTGGCACTGCGCCGCTCGGCGGCTTGCGCGCGGAACTGGTACTGCCTGCGGCGTGAAATCTTTCGCGGCGTTTTCTTTACGTTTCGGTGTCTATATACAGCTTGAAACATGCACGGGGGCGGCCCACAAATGCCGCATTCCCTGTCATTTAGTAAATGCCTGCTGCGGCTGTCGCAGTGTTTCGGGGTGGGTGGTACCGGAGGGGGCATGCGTTCGATCGGATCGGTAATCGCGGCGGCGGCATTGTTGGCCGGATGCGCCGGCGACCCAGCGACCGGAACCGGCCCGCGCGAGAATACCGGCACCCTGGTTGGCGCCCTGGCCGGCGCGGCTATCGGCTCACAATTCGGCGGCGGGACCGGCGAGCGCATTGCCGCCGGTGTGGCCGGTGCTGCGATCGGCGGACTGATCGGCAACCGGATCGGCGCCGCCATGGACGACGAGGACAAGCGCCGCGCCTATTATGCGCAGATGGAGGCGCTGGATCGCGGGGCGTCCGGCGCGCCGGTGGGATGGGAAAATCCCGATTCCGGCCGTCGCGGAACCATTGTTCCGGGCCCGCAATATGACCGGCGCGGGCTGCAATGCCGCAGCTTCACCCACACCATCTATATCGACGGACGGCCGCAGGTCGCGCGCGGCGATGCCTGCCGCAATCCGGACGGCACCTGGCAACTGGTCTGATCCCGGCTCAGCTCGGCGACCCACCTAACTCCATTTTAAGGACGACGCGCTACCACTCTACTTCCGAGTACAAGCGGTGAGTGGGGCGTATGGCCGACGGGACTCTCGTCGAGCGGTTGCGACAATATCTCAGGGGTCTTAGTCCCGAGGCGCGCGCCCTTTTGATGACCGAGCTCGAGCGCGGCCTGTTGCGCGGCGAGGATGTAGCCGGCGCCGAACTTGTCCTTCAGGAACTGCGCCGCGATGCGCGCGAAACCGCCCGGCCGAAACGTCCGGGCAATCTGGCGCGGCTGTTCTTTCAGCCGCTCGAACCGTTCCTGGTCGACGACACCGCAACGCACAGCCATCCCGGCCGCATCGCCCGCGTCGTGCTCGAACCGATGTGGGAGTGGATTTGCCGCGACCTGATGCCGGGCGAGGCCAAGGCCGTCACCGAGCAGGTGGCCCGCGCTTTCGAAGACGGCGATGCGCAACGCGCCGAGGAACTCGCGCGCGCCTTTCAGGATCGTGTCGCGACGCGCATGGAGGAAGCGCTGGCTGCGGCCAGTGCGGATGAAAAGGCGCGGCGGCGTATCTCTGGCCAGATCGGCACGCCCCGCGCGCTGGACGATGTCCGCGCCATCCTGACCGTGATCAAATCCCGCCACACCCTCGCACGTTTCGGGGCACAGCTTCCGAGCCATATCAAGACGCTCGACGACAGCAACATCGATGCGGTGAAGGCCATCATCGAGGCGCCGACCTCCGGCGGACCTGTGCTGTTCGTGCCGGTCCTCGTGATGACGATGGGGCGTCTCGCAGCGCCATGGCAGCTTGTCCGGCTCGCGACGCGTGCTGCGGGAACCGACAATGCGACGCGCATTGCCGAGACTCCCTACGCGGTCACCGTCGATATCGTGCTCGCCGAAATCCAGCGTCTGATCAGCGAATTGAAGGCGGAATTGCGTTCGGGTCAGGGCCTTGCCGTCGGCGCCCTCCTGAAAAGCATCCACGATTCCGCGCGCGGGCTTCGCGCCGAAATCAATTTCTCCCATGAATCGCCCTGGGCACGCGCACTCGCGGCTTTGCGCACGCAGGTCTCCGATCTCCTCAAGGGCGAGATCGAGACGCTGCCGGCACGGGTGCGCAGGCTCCTGCGCCCGCGGCCGATCAAGGAAATCGCGCCGAATTCCACGCTCGACGAAACCGACGTGTCCGACACCGAGGCTCAGATCGCCTTCGTCAATACCTGCCGCGCTTATGCCGGAGAACTCGCCTTGAGCGAACTGACGACGCGGACCTGGACCGACCTCGAACATTATCTCGATCCCGCTACGGCGGCACTGGTCGAGAATCTGCGCGTATCGGGCGAGTCCGACCGGCCGTTCCGCCAGTCGCAGCTCGATGCGGCTGTGCGTTTCTGCCGCAAGGTCTTCGGCGAAGACTATGCGGCGCTTCTCCTCAAGGCGCGGAACGTCGCCGCGGCGGCCGAACGCAAGGCCGCGAAGGGGTAAGGCCCGGCATCCCCTGGTATTTGGGAGCCGTCTCCCAAAATGTGGTGGTGATGCCGGGAAGGGGCGTGGGTTCCTTCAGGCAAAGGTCACGATGGCCATCGTGGGATCGCCTCCGGTTTCGGGTTCTTCCATCACGCACAGGTATTTTGTGCCCCGAAGCGCGGTGATGTAAACCGGCGCGCATGAGCCTTTATCTGATCCTGGCCCTGATGACCGCAGCGGCGATTTTCGCCGTGCTGTGGCCGCTGTCGCGCCACCCCAAAGGGGAGGGCAATGGCGGTCACGACGTCGCGGTCTATCGCGACCAGCTCGACGAGATCGAACGCGACCGCAAGGCCGGGCTGATCGCGGACAGCGAAGCCGAGGCCGCCCGGATCGAGATCTCGCGGCGCTTGCTCAGCGCTGCCGATGCCGGCGCGGTCCGCGATAAAGTGGTGACAACGCCGCTATGGCGCAGGCGCGCCGCGGCCATCGTCGCGTTGGTGCTGCTGCCGATCGTCGCGATCACGCTTTATGGGCGGTGGGGATCGCCGCAATTGCCGGGGGCGCCGCTCGCTGGGCGGCTCGATGCGCCTTTGGCCAATCGCTCGATCGAAAGCATGGTGGCGCAGGTCGAGGCGCATCTCGAAAAGAATCCGAATGACGGCCAGGGTTGGCAGGTCGTGGCGCCGGTCTATATGCGCATGGGCCGCTTCAACGACGCGGTTCGCGCGCGCGCCCAGACCATTCGCCTTCTCGGTTCCAGTGCGGAGCGCGAAGCCGATCTCGGCGAGGCGCAAGTCGCAGCGGCAAACGGTGTCGTGACGGCCGACGCCAAGGCGACGTTCGAGCGTGCGCTCAAGCAGGATGCGAGCAACCTCAAGGCTCAGTATTTTTCCGGACTTGCCGCCGAACAGGATGGCAAGCCAGAGGAGGCGGCGAGGATATGGCGCGGTATCCTGACCAGCGCGCCGGCCAATGCCCCGTTCCGGCCGCTGATCCAGCGTTCGCTGGCGCGCGTGGAACCGAATGTGCGCGAGGTCGAACCAAATACGCCGCAGCCGGGACCAACCCAGGAGGACTTGGCGGCCGCGCAGCAGCTCACGCCCGAGCAGCGTCAGGAGATGATCCGCGGCATGGTCGATCGGCTGGCCGAGCGCCTTAAAGCCGACGCCTCGGATTTCGAAGGCTGGCTGCGGCTGGTGCGCGCCTATGCCGTCATGGGAGACCGGGACAAGGCGCGTGAGGCTGCGCAAAGCGCACGCAACACTATTGGCGACGATGCGGAGAAGCGAAAGCGTCTCGACGATCTCGCCAAGGGACTTGGTATCGAAGGCTGAGCGGCAGTGAAGGATGGTGTGACATGACGCGCAAACAGCGTCGTCTGGTGCTGATCGGAGCGGGAGCCGTCGTGCTGGCGGTGGCGGCCGCGCTCGTGCTGACCGCGCTGCGCGATTCCATCGTATTCTTCAATTCGCCGACCGACGTGATCGAGAAAAAGGTTCAGACTGGCACCCGGATCCGGCTCGGTGGTCTCGTGCAACCCGGCACGGTCGTGCGCAAGGATGTCGATGCAAGCTTCGACGTCACCGATGGCAAGCATGTCGTGCGCGTGACCTATCGCGGCATTCTGCCCGACCTGTTCCGCGAAGGGCAGGGCGTGGTGGCGGAAGGCATGCTGACCGATGCCAATTCGTTCCGCGCCGACACGGTGCTGGCCAAGCACGACGAGAATTACATGCCGAAGGAAGTGGCCGACGCGCTCAAGAAGCAGGGCCACTGGAAGGACGATTACGGAAAGAAGCCGGGGGGCGCCAAACAATGATCGCGGAAGTCGGTCATTACGCACTCGTCCTCGCGCTCGCGCTGGCGCTGATCCAGGCGACCCTGCCGATCGCCGGAGCAAGGCTGAACGATCGGGTGCTGATGGGCCTCGCCGAGCCTGTCGCGGTGGTGCAATTCCTGTTCGTCGCCGCGGCCTTCGCGGCGCTGACCACACTTTACGTGACGTCGGATTTTTCGGTTCTCAACGTTTACGAAAACTCGCATTCGGCGAAGCCGCTCCTGTACAAAATCACCGGCGTCTGGGGCAATCACGAAGGCTCCATGCTGCTATGGGTGCTGATCCTTGCGCTGTTCGGCGCGCTGGTGGCGCTGTTCGGATCGAACCTGCCGCAGACCTTGCGGGCCAATGTGCTCGGCGTGCAGGCATGGATCGCGGCGGCCTTCTTTTTGTTTATTCTGGCCACGTCGAATCCGTTCACCCGTATCGCCCGCCCTCCATTCGAAGGCCGTGATCTCAATCCGGTGCTTCAGGATATCGGCCTCGCGGTGCATCCGCCGCTGCTGTATCTCGGCTATGTCGGCTTCTCGATTTCGTTCTCATTCGCCGTCGCAGCCCTGATCGAAGGCCGCATCGATGCGGCCTGGGCGCGCTGGGTGCGGCCATGGACGCTCGCAGCCTGGTGTTTCCTCACGCTTGGCATTTCGATGGGCTCCTACTGGGCCTATTACGAACTCGGTTGGGGCGGCTGGTGGTTCTGGGACCCGGTGGAGAATGCCTCGCTGATGCCGTGGCTTGCCGGCACCGCGCTCCTGCATTCGGCGGTGGTGATGGAGAAGCGCAACGCGCTCAAGGTCTGGACCATCCTGCTGGCGATCCTGACCTTTTCGCTGTCGCTGCTCGGCACGTTCCTCGTGCGCTCCGGTGTTCTGACGTCGGTTCATACCTTCGCCAGTGATCCCACCCGCGGCATCTTCATTCTGATGATCCTCACCTTCTTCATCGGCGGATCGCTCGCCCTCTATGCGTGGCGCGCTTCGGCCTTGAAGCAGGGCGGTTTGTTCGCGCCGATCTCGCGCGAAGGCGCGCTGGTGCTGAACAACCTGCTGCTCACCACCGCTTGCGCAACGGTCTTTGTCGGCACGCTCTATCCGCTGGCGCTGGAATCCCTGACCGGCGACAAGATTTCGGTCGGCGCGCCGTTCTTCAACGCAACCTTCGGTCCGCTGTTCCTGCCGCTGATGATTGCGATGCCGTTCGGGCCGCTGCTCGCCTGGAAACGAGGCGATCTTTACGCGGCGGCCCAGCGTCTGACCGCGGCCTTCGTGATCGCGCTCCTGGCGATGGGTGTCACGGTTGCGATCGTGCAGGGCGGGCCGGTGCTGGCGCCGTTCCTGATCGGCGTTGCCGTCTTTGCCATGGCCGGCGCCTTGATCGACATCTTCGAGCGCATCGCATTATTCCGGCAACGTCTTGGAACATCGATGCGTCGCCTGGTCGGGTTGCCGCGATCCGCGCTGGGCACCGCGATCGCGCATTTTGGCCTTGGCGTCTGCCTCCTCGGCATCGCCTCGGAAGCCTATTACGGGGCCGAACGCATCCTGACGATGAAGCCCGGCCAGAGCGTCGAGGTGCGCGGCTATGACCTCACCTTCGACAATCTGATCTCCCGCGCCGGGCCGAATTACAGCGAGCTCGTTGCCAAATTCACCGTGAAGTCGGCCGGCGAAACCATCGGCGTGCTCGAGCCCTCCAAGCGCACCTTCACCGCGCGCAAATCCTCGACCACGGAAGCGGCTCTGATGAGCCGCGGCTTCAGCCAGATCTATCTGTCGCTCGGCGATGCAGGAGACGACGGCTCGATCGCGGTGCGGCTCTATCACAAGCCGCTGGTGCTGCTGATCTGGATCGGCACGCTGGTGATGGTGGCGGGCGGGGTATTCTCGCTGTCGGACCGGCGCCTGCGCGTTGGAGCGCCGCGCGCGGCGCGAAGACCCAGGCTGCAGCCCGCGGAGTAAGTCATGCGCGCGGTCATCCTGACACTGGCCTGTCTTCTCGCCCTTCACGCCACGCCTTCACGGGCAGTGCAGCCCGATGAAATCCTGCCCGACGCCAGGCTGGAAGAGCGTGCGCGCAATCTCTCGCGCGAACTGCGCTGCATGGTGTGCCAGAACCAGTCGATCGACGATTCCGATGCGCCGCTCGCGCGCGATCTGCGACTGCTTGTGCGCGAGCGGCTGAAAGCCGGCGACAGCGACAAGCAGGTGCTGGATTTCCTCACCTCCCGCTACGGCGACTTCGTCCTGCTCAATCCACCGATGAACGCCAAGACCTTCCTTCTCTGGGTGTTGCCCGCGGGACTTCTCGTGGCCGGCGGCCTTGGGCTGATCCTGGCGATGCGGCGGCGCGGCGCAGATGGGACCGGGGAGGGGACCGCGGTGACGCCGCTCAGCGCCGAAGAGCGCAAAAAGATCGAAAGGCTGCTTGAGAGCGACCCGCGTCTCCAAGGCTAAGTAACTGAATCAACATTAGAATCCGCTTTTCCACCATTACCAAAGTTTAATCCCGCCGACAGGTGGCCGTAAGGCGACCTACCCCATCTTTACGAACGAACGGCACCGGGAATCGTCACTGACGAGGTTGGCCGGGCTGTCGTGAAATTACGAAGATGGAGTGAACCATAATGACTGCCACCACGCCTCCTAGTCCGGGCGGCTTCCTGAAGGGGCGCCGGGCCTTGTTGCTCGGGACGACGATCCTGAGCCTCGGTGCGGCGGCTCTGTTCGTTGCACCCGATGCGGCCCGTCATGCCGCCATTGCGCAGAATGTGACCCAGCAGGCGCAGACCGTACAGCGCCCGGTCGGGTTTGCGGACATTGTTGAAAAAGTTAAGCCCGCCGTGATCGCGGTGCGCGTGAAGGTGAAAGAGGGCCCGGAGAATTCTTCTTTCGAAGGTCAGTTCCCCCGCGGTTTCGAGCGCTTCTTCCGCCGCTTCGGCGAAGACATGCAGCCGGATATGCCCAATCGCGGCATGCCGGATATGCCCCGTGGGCCGCGTCGCAGCTCCGGCCAGGGCTCGGGCTTCTTCATTTCTCCGGACGGCTATGCGGTGACCAATAACCACGTCGTCGATCGCGCCGACGAAGTCGAAGTTCAGACCGATGACGGCAAGACCTACAGCGCCAAGGTAATCGGTACCGATCCGCGGACGGATCTGGCGCTGATCAAGGTGGATGGCGACAACTTCCCCTATGCCAAGCTCGCCGAACGCAGCCCGCGGATTGGCGACTGGGTGCTGGCCGTCGGCAACCCGTTCGGCCTGTCGTCCACCGTCACCGCCGGCATCGTCTCGGCGCGCGGCCGTGACATCGGCGCGGGCCCGTACGACGACTTCCTGCAGATCGACGCGCCGGTGAACAAGGGCAACTCGGGTGGTCCGACCTTCGACATCGAGGGCAATGTCGTCGGTGTGAACACCGCGATCTATTCGCCGTCGGGCGGCAATGTCGGCATCGCCTTCGCGATCCCGGCTGCGACCGTCGACTCGGTGGTGAAGCAGCTCCGCGACAAGGGCACGGTGACCCGCGGGTGGATCGGCGTTCAGATCCAGCCGGTGACCAAGGACATCGCCGACAGCCTCGGCCTGAAGAACACCGATGGTGCGCTGGTCGCAGAACCGACTCCCAACGGCCCGGCCGTGAAGGCCGGCATCAAGTCCGGTGACGTCATCGTCGCGGTCAATGGCGAGCGTATCGCCAATTCCCGCGAACTGGCGCGCCGTATCGCGCAGATGGCGCCGGGCAACACCGCTCGTCTGACTATCCTGCAGAAGGGCTCGGAGAAGACCGTCAATGTGACGCTCGGCGAGTTGCCGTCGCAGGCGGAGCTCCGCGGCGGTGGCGAGGAGCGCAGCGGTCCGCGTGACGAGATGACTCTCGGCCTGCAGCTCGCGCCGGCCTCCAGCGTTGCCGGTTCCGGCAGCGAAGGTGTGGTCGTCACGCGTGTCCTGCCGGACAGCCCGGCCGGTGAGCGTGGCTTCAAGACCGGCGACGTCATTCTCGAGGTCGCAGGCAAGCCCGTCTCCAACCCGTCCGATGTCCGCAAGGCTCTGGAGGAAGCGCGCAAGGACAAGAAGCGCACCGTGCTGATGCGCGTGAAGTCGGGTGAAGGCACCCGCTTCGTAGCGCTGCCCGCCGGACGCGCATAACGCGATTGCCCGCAAGCTCAAGGCTTTCGGGCAGCCAGATAGGGACGTGACTCCGGCTACCGTCGCCCCCGCCGGTGCCACGAAACCCTGGGGGCGGGCTCAAAGCCCGCCCCCGCAAATCAAGCGAAGGTCGGCGAAACCGACCGGAGCGGGACGCGGCGGGCAACCGCCTCGTCGTCAGGCTTAGCCCCGATACCGGCTACCGTCGCCCCTGCCGGTCCGGGGTCAGCTGAGGGGGTGGCGGAGTAGCGTAGAAGTCGCCATCCCCTCATGCCTCTTCATCCAGATCCCACCCCGCTTGCAAATTCCTCCGTAACAGGCGATTCCGTCTCGAACGCCACGGAGCAATGCAACATCATGCGATTGCTGATCATCGAGGACGATCGCGATGCCGCGGATTATCTTGTCCGCGCATTTCGCGAGACCGGCCATGTCGCCGATCATGCTGCCGACGGCGAGGAGGGCCTCGCGATGGCGCTCGACGGCGATTACGACGTCCTGATCGTCGACCGCATGCTGCCGAAGCGCGATGGCCTGTCGGTCATCGGTGAATTGCGCGCGAAGAAGGTCGAGACGCCGGTTCTGATCCTTTCGGCACTCGGTCAGGTCGACGACCGCGTGAAGGGGTTACGCGCCGGCGGCGACGATTACTTGCCCAAGCCGTACTCGTTCTCCGAACTCCTCGCGAGGGTCGAAGTGCTGGCGCGCCGCCGCGGCGGCCGCAACGAGGAAACGGTGTATCGCGTCGGCGACCTCGAGCTCGACCGTCTGTCGCATCGGGTGACGCGCGGCAAAGAGGAAGTGATCCTGCAGCCGCGCGAGTTTCGCCTGCTTGAATATCTGATGAAGCATGCCGGGCAGGTGGTCACTCGCACCATGCTGCTGGAAAATGTGTGGGACTATCACTTCGATCCGCAAACCAATGTCATCGACGTGCATATTTCGCGTTTGCGGTCGAAGATCGACAAAGGCTTTTCGCAACCGCTTCTGCACACCATCCGCGGCGCCGGTTATATGATCCGCGACGGATCGCGGAACTGAAACCTGCCGGGGGTGAGCGGTGCTTTCGAGGCGCAGCAGGGCTGGCGCGCGACTCATGATGACCGCACTCGGCAAGGTCGTCCGCACCACCGCGTTCAAGCTGACACTGGCCTATTTGACGGTCTTTGCGCTGTTTGCGGTGTTCCTGCTCGGCTATTTCGCGCTTAACACCAAGCGGCTGTTCACCGAACAGGTGACCGAGGCGGTCAATACCGAGATCAACGGGCTGGTGGATCATTTCAACGCGGGCGGAATCCGGCGCTTGACGCTGGTCGTGGACGCGCGCTCGCGCCGTCCCGGATCAAGTCTCTATCTCGTCACGACGCCCGGCGCCGACGGTCTCGCCGGCAATGTCGGCTCGCTGCCGACCGGCGCGATGGACAAGCAGGGTTGGGCGGAAACCGTCTATCGCCGGATCGAAGAGACCGAGAATTCCGAGCTGCACAGCGCGCTCGCGCGGGTCTATCACCTGCCGGGCGGTTTCCGGCTGCTGGTCGGTCGCGATCTTGAAGAGCGCGACCGCCTGTTTCAGGTGGTGCTCGATGCCGGCAAATGGTCGGCCGCCGTCGTCATCATCCTCGGGCTGATCGGCGGATTCTTCGTGGCGCGACGGGTTCTGCGGCGCGTCGACGCCATGACCGAGACCACACGCACCATCATGGGCGGCAATCTGTCGGGGCGGTTGCCGGTTGGCAGCAGCGGAGACGAGCTCGATCGCCTCGCGCATAATCTCAACGAGATGCTGGACCGGATCGAGGCCCTGATGCGCGGCCTCAAGGAAGTGTCCGACAATATCGCGCACGACCTGAAAACGCCGCTGACCCGGCTTCGCAACCGCGCCGAGGAAGCGCTGCGGACCGCGAGCAGCGAGAAGGATTACCGCGCCGCCCTCGAAGGCACGATCGAGGAATCGGATTCCCTGATCAAGACATTCAATGCGCTGTTGATGATCGCGCGGGCCGAATCCGGTCAGGCGCGCGAGAACATGGTCGACTTCGACGCAGCCGAAGCCGCGCGCTCGGTCGGGGAGTTGTACGAACCGCTGGCGGAAGAGCAGGGGCTTTCGCTGGAGGTGGACGCGCCAGGTGCGGCGCCCATGCGCGGCAATCGCGAACTGATCAGCCAGGCGCTCGCCAATCTGGTCGATAACGCGATCAAATATGCCGGACCGCTCGCGAAGGCGAACGGCACGGTGTCCGCGGTGACGGTGGCCGCTCGTTCGGACGGTGACCGCGTCATTCTGAGCGTCGGAGATGCCGGCCCGGGCATTCCGGAAGCCGATCGCGATCGCGCCGTCGAGCGCTTCGTCCGCCTCGAAAAGAGCCGTTCGATTCCGGGCTCCGGCCTCGGGCTGAGCCTTGCCTCCGCGGTGGCGCGGCTGCATGGCGGGGAACTGCGCCTCGGCGACAATGGCCCCGGTTTGCGGGCCGAACTGGTGCTGCCGCGGAATGGACCGGTGCCGCAATCCATCCCGCAAACTGAAGAACGCGAGGAGCGGGCCGCCTAGCCTCCCTTTTTCGGACGGGATGGTTTATGCCGGACGTCAATGAGTCCGGGTGCAGTCACACAACAAGCGGCGCGCGAAGCAGGCGGCACAGGGCCGCTGGTGGATCGTATTCTCGAAACGCCACACCTCGCTCCGTCCGCGCCAGCTCTCGACGCACTCAACGGCTGGATTGACGGACTTGATGACCGCGAGGCCGCTGCGTCCCTCACCGAAGTCTTTGCGGCATCCGGGAAAGCCCGCCAACTGGTCGCGGCGCTCCTTGCCTATTCCCCACATCTGACCGATCTCACGCGCGCCGATCCGGCGCGGCTCGTCCGCCTGCTCCGGTCGACGCCGGAAACGCATCTCGCGGCATTGCTTGCGAACGTCGTCGATGCCATCGCCGGGATGACCGAGGAGGCCGACGTGATGCGCCTTCTCCGCCGCACCAAGGCCGAGGCGGCGCTGTTGATCGCGCTTTGCGACATCGGCGGCGTCTGGCCGGTTCTGCAGGTCACGCGCGCGCTCACCGAACTCGCCGATTGCATGGTGCAGGGCGCGGTGCGCTTCCTTCTGAACGAGGCGATGCATCGCGGTCGCCTCGCGCCATCCGATGCCCGCGCGCCCGAACGCGGGTCCGGCTACATCGTCCTCGCCATGGGGAAGATGGGGGCGTTCGAGCTGAACTACTCGAGCGACATCGATCTGATCGTCTTCTACGATCCCGAAGCGTCCGCCATACCGGCCGACACCGAGCCGTCGGCGCTGTACATCCGGGTGACGCGCGGGCTCGTGAAGCTTCTGCAGGAACGCACGCCCGACGGATATGTGTTTCGCGTCGATCTCAGACTGCGACCCGATCCTGCTTCGACACAGGTTGCGATCTCGGTGCCGGCCGCGCTCGATTACTACGAGCATCGCGGCCAGAACTGGGAACGTTCGGCCTTGATCAAGGCGCGCCCCTGCGCCGGCGACATCGAGGCGGGCGAGAGGCTCCTCAAATCGCTGTCGCCGTTTATCTGGCGCAAATACATGGACTTTGCCGCGCTCGCGGACATCCACGCGATGAAGCGGCAGATCCACGCCTATCGCGG
>NZ_DATMRX010000143.1:0-10897 GCF_035565855.1 Pseudorhodoplanes sp. | reverse complement strand
GTCCGGCTGAATGATCGCTTCGAGCCGCACCACATCGGTCGCGCCGCAATCGCCCGGCCCGCTGATCGAGGGCAGCGGCTCGATGACGGCAACCTTGTTCGATACGCGAATCAGGCAGGCCGAAGGTTCATCCGGCTTTGCCGCGACGGCCTCGGCGGGGGGTTGCGGGTCCGTCTCCGCGGCGAATGCTTCCATCGGAACGGGCGCGATCCGGCGCGTTGCGTTGTCGCGCGGCGGCATGGAAAGCGGCTTGGGAAATGGCGAGACTGCCGCAGCCGGCTTCTTTTTGTTGGGGGATGCCGGCTTGGTCCGGTCCGGCTGCGCCTGTTCGGCATTCGGGCGCTTGTCGCGCGACGCCGAGCCTTGCGCCTGCGCCGCAGGTGCAAGGCACGTCACCACAATCAGAACAAGAACCGGATAGAGCAGCCCCACGCACGTGATATTCCGACCGAATGCGGCTTTTGTGCGCGATCGCCACGGCAATGGCAATTTCCTCTGCGCGTCATGCTAGCGTCGCGATGTCGCGAGGGTTCGCGCGAGGATACGAATGACGCATGACGTGATCGTGGTCGGTCTCGGGGCCATGGGCAGCGCCGCATTGTACCATCTGGCGCGCCGCAACGTGCGCGCGATCGGCCTCGACCGATTCGAACCCGGCCATGAGCGCGGCTCCTCGCATGGCCGCACGCGAATCATCCGCCACGGCTATTTCGAGCATCCGTCCTACGTTCCCCTGGTTCGCCGCGCCGCAACGATGTGGCGCGAACTCGAAGCGGCCGCAGGCCACCGCCTGATGACCGTCACCGGCATTGCGGAGATGGGTCATCCCGACTCGACGCTGGTGAAGGGCACGCTGAGCGCGTCCCGCGAACACCGCCTGCCCCACGAAGTTCTCACCGCGCATGAATTGATGCGCCGTTACCCGGCCTTTCGCCTGCCGCAGGATTATGTCGCCGTCCTGCAACCCGATGCAGGCTTCGTCGAAGCGGAAGCGGGCATCCGCGCGCATCTGCGTCTCGCCGGTGCCGCCGGTGCCGTTGTCCGCACCAGCGAGCGCGTCACATCGATCGAACAGCGCGGCGAGCATGTGCGCGTGCGCACCGAGCGCACGAGCTACGACGCGGGCGCCGTCATCGTGACGGCGGGGCCATGGACCAAATCGCTCCTGCCCGACCTTGCGCTGCCGCTGCAGGTGACGCGGCAGGTCCTGCTCTGGGTCCGACCGCCGCAGCCGGAATTGTTCAGGACCGGATGGTTCCCGGTCTTCATGATCGAGAGCGAGCACGGGATTCATTACGGGTTCCCGCTGCATGACGACGGCCTGTTGAAGATCGCCAAGCATCACCACGACCGCGAGGTGGTGGACCCGGAAGACTATAACCGCACCGTCAGTCAGGCCGACGAGTCAACCGTGACAGGCCCGCTGTTCCGGATGTTGCCGGCGGCCGCGGGGCCGGTCGTCGCAACCAAGACCTGCCTCTACACCATGGCGCCCGACGAGGACTTCGTGATCGATCGCGTGCCCGGCCAAGAGCGCATCGTGGTTGCCTCGCCCTGCTCCGGCCACGGCTTCAAATTCGCCCCCGCGATCGGACATGCGCTGGCCGACCTCGCGCTGACCGGACGCACGGCCATGGATCTGCGGCGCTTCCGGCTGGCGCGCTTTGGGGCAATGGCGAGTTAGCCTGCCACTTCACCTGAAGCGGCCGGCTCTGTAACCTTCCGCCTGTCACGGCCAGCAATAAGGCCGGAAGGGAGGAATGCGATGCAGGGCTTGATGCAGGATTGGCCCCTTCTGTGTCACCGCATCATCGATCATGCGGCCACGTTTCACGGCGAGCGGCCGGTCGTGTCGCGATTGGTCGAAGGGCCGATCCACAGCACCACCTATGCCGATATCAGGCGACGCGCGCTGAAGGTGGCGCAGCGTCTCGAGCGCGACGGCGTGCGCCTCGGCGATCGCGTTGCGACGCTTGCGTGGAACACGCACCGGCATGTCGAGGCCTGGTACGGCATCATGGGCATCGGCGCGGTCTACCACACGGTGAATCCGCGGCTGTTTCCCGATCAGATCGCCTGGATCGTCAATCACGCGGAGGATCGCGTGATGATGACGGACCTCACCTTCGTGCCCCTGCTCGAACAGCTCGCAGACCGCTTGCCGACAATCGAACGCTACGTCGTGCTGACCGATGCGGCGCATATGCCGGCAACATCGCTGAAGAACGCGGTTGCCTACGAAGAGTGGATCGCAGAAGCCGATGGTGACTTTGCCTGGAAAGGTTTCGACGAGAACACCGCGGCCGGCATGTGCTACACATCCGGCACCACCGGCCATCCCAAGGGCGTGTTGTATTCGCATCGCTCGAATGTGCTGCACTCGATGATGGCGAGCATGGGCGATGCCATGGGCGTGTCGTCCCGCGATGTCATGATGCCGGTGGTACCGATGTTCCACGCCAATTGCTGGGGCATCGCCTTGACCGCGCCGATGAACGGCGCCGCGCTCGTACTCCCCGGCATGAAGATGGACGGCGCTTCGATCTTCCAGATGCTCGACGAATTCCGCGTCACCTGCACCGCCGCCGTGCCGACGATCTGGCTGATGCTGCTGCAGCATCTCGAAGCGACCGGTGCGAAGCTGCCGCATCTCAAGCGCGTCGTGATCGGCGGCTCGGCCTGCCCGCGGGCGATGACGGAGAAATTCGAAAAGCATTACGGCGTCAGCGTCATCCATGCCTGGGGCATGACGGAAATGTCGCCGCTCGGGTCGCTCTGCACCATCAAGCCCGAATATGCCTCACTCGGCGGCGACGCGCTGTTCGCGCTGAAGGTCAAGCAGGGTCATCCGCCCTTCGGAGTCGAAATGCGCATCACCGACGACCTTGGCCGTGACCAGCCCTGGGACGGCAAGACCTTCGGCCGCCTCAAGGTCCGCGGCCCCGCGGTCGCGCGCCGCTACTACCGGGACGACACCGACATTCTCGACGAGCAGGGCTTCTTCGACACCGGCGATGTCGCGACCATCGACCCCTACGGCTACATGCAGGTCACCGATCGCTCGAAGGACGTCATCAAGTCGGGCGGCGAGTGGATCTCCTCGATCGATCTGGAAAATCTCGCCGTCGGGCATCCGAAGGTCGCCGAGGCCGCCGTGATCGGCGTGCAGCATCCGAAATGGGACGAGCGGCCGCTGCTCGTCGTCGTCCTCAAGAAGGATGTGACGGCCGACAAGGGCGAATTGCTCGACTTCCTGCGCGGCAAGGTGGCCGACTGGTGGCTGCCGGACGACGTTGCCTTCGTCGACGAAATTCCGCATACGGCAACCGGAAAGATCCAGAAAACGGCATTGCGAGAACGCTTCAAGGGCTACATCCTGCCGGGATCGATGGCAGCGGAGTGAGCCATGGCGCTGGCGGAGGCGAGTATGGCGGCCGGCGCGGCGCGGCGTCATGTGCGCTTCACCGGGCCGGAAAAGGATTATTGGCGCATCGTGGTGCGCGGCGCCGTCCTTTTGATGGTAACGCTCGGGCTCTACCGGTTCTGGCTTGCGACCGATATCCGCCGCTTCCTGTGGGCCAATACCGAACTCGACGGCGAATCCTTCGAATATTCCGGCACCGCCCTTGAACTCCTGCAGGGCTTTCTGTTCGCGATCGCCTTGGTGCTGCCGATCTATACGGTCTTCACCATCACGGTGCTCGATCTCGGCGTCTTCGGCAACGTGCTGTCGGTATCAGCCGTGCTGCTGCTCGCCTTTCTCAGTCAATACGGCATCTATCTCGCACGCCGCTATCGGCTGACACGCACGATATTCCGCGGCTTGCGCTTTCATCAGACCGGCTCGGCCATCCGCTACGCGATCTGCGCGGTGTGGTGGTGGGGCTGGACATTGCTCACTCTCGGTTTCGCCTATCCGTTCACCCGCGCCGCGCTCGAACGCTTCAAGCTCGGCAATACCTGGTATGGCGACCTGCAGGGCCGGTTCGTCGGGTCCGGCTGGCACCTGTTCCTGCGCGGATTCCTGATGTGGCTCGCCGTGCTGATCCCGCTCCTGACGACGGCAGTGTCCCTCCTCGCGATCAGGTGGCCCGCCGTACTCACCGCCTTGCGCGGCAGCGGCGACATTATCGGCCGTCTTGAAAAGGCGAGTCCCGGATTCGTTGGCCAGCTTGGCCTCGGGCTGACGGCCTTTGCGGTCACGCTGGCTTTGGTCGCGCTCCTGTTGCCCGCCTTCCACGCCATGGTCATGCGCTGGTGGATCAACGGCATCCGCTTCGGCGAGATCGTGGCGAAATCGCATCTGCGCACCCGCGACGTGTATTTCGCGTATTTCCGATTCATCCTCTATCTGATCGGCTTCCTGATCGTTCTGTCGGTCGGCATCTTCTTCGGGCTGATTTTTCTCGGTGCGTTCGCGCAGGACGGCACACCGCTGCAGGAATTTCTGACCGTCGCGATGATGGTCGGCACCTATGTGGTGTTCATGCTCGGGCTGATCACGCTCTTCAATGCAACCGTGACGCTTTCGGTCTGGCGGTTGACGGCCTCCTCGATCGAGTTGTCCGACACCGCGCCCATCGAACGGGTCAAGGCCGCGGGCGATGCGAGTTCGCCGCTCGGCGAAGGCATCGCGGACGTGCTCAATCTCGGGGGCATCTGATGCCGGATCTGACGAGCCCGGCGGTCTATTTCGACGGCATGACCGCCGCGCGTCATGACGTGACGGTCGAGCTGAACGATTATGCCGTCGTGATCTTCGATCGCGCCGGCGAATTGATCGATCAATGGCCCTATCCGCGGCTCAAGCACCTGTCGGCGCCGGCGCATATCTTCCGCATTGGCCTTCGCAAATCGCCGACCCTCGCACGTCTCGAAATCGCCGACCAAGACATGGCGCATGCCATCGACCTCGCCTGCCCCGACATCGACCGGACCGGGGTGAGCGCACGCAAGGCGCGGCGCAAGGCGATTGCCCTGAGTTTTATGGCCGCCGTCTCGCTGTTGGCCGTCGCCGTTTACGGGGTCCCGGCAATCGCCGACCGGCTGGCGCCCGCGATCCCGCAGGGTGTCGAGCGCCGCCTTGGCAACGCGGCCGACACCCAGGTGCGCGCGATGCTCAACAAGGGCCCGAGCAATCGCCCGTTCGAATGCGGTGGAGCCGCCGTCGAACAGGCCGGCCACGCCGCTTTCAACAAGTTGATGACGCGGCTGCAGGATGCGGCCGAGCTTCGCCTGCCGCTCCGCGCCGCCGTGATCCGCCGCGAGGAAGCCAATGCCATCGCCCTGCCCGGCGGCCATGTCTATGTGTTCAAGGGGCTGATCGATCAGGCCGAGAATGTCGACGAGGTCGCCGGCGTCATCGCCCATGAACTTGGCCATGTCGCAAATCGCGACGGGGCCCGGGCGGTTTTGCAGGGCGCCGGATTGTCCCTGATCTTCGGCATGTTCCTCGGTGATTTCGTGGGCGGCGGCGCCGTGGTCCTTGCCGGAAAGACCCTCCTGAAATCCGCCTATTCGCGTCACGCGGAAAGCCGGGCCGATGCCTTCGCGGTCCGCACCATGGATACCGCCGGCGGCGACGCTCGCGCGCTTGGACGATTCCTCGCGCGAATCGCCGGCAAAACCCGCTCCGGGTCGATCTTCCTCGACCATCCCGCCACACCGGAGCGCGTAACCCAGATCGATGCCATGGCGCCGCCCCAAAGTCGTGGCGCAACGCTACTTGACGCGGCCGAGTGGAGAGCTTTGAAACGCATCTGCGCGGGCTACGGATAACGCGCGCACGCGAGCGGAATTCGGCTTGCGGCAGTTCCGCACCACAAGGTTCCGCGCTAGGCAAGAACGACAATGGCACGCCGCCGGCTCCCCGACGAACCGATCTCCAAGCTCGCAACCTGGTCGCGACGGCTCGCGCTGTTTTCGGTCGCGGCGGCGCTGATCGCCATCATCATCGTGCGCGCAGGGCTGATCGAGGCGCTGCCGGGACTGGCGACGTTCGGGGGCGCGCTGGCCTTTGCCGGCATCGCGATCCTTTTGGCGCTCGCCTCCTTTGTCGTCATCTGGCGGCAGGGACTTCGCGGGCTTGGATATGCCGTCACCGCGATCGTCGTCGCCGGTCTGCTGCTCGCCTACCCGGCCTATCTTGGATACAAGGCCTACACGCTGCCGCCGATCTACGACATCACGACCGACGTGCTGGACCCGCCGGCCTACGATGCGGTCCGCCGCCTGCGCTCGCGCACCAGCAATCCGGTTCAATATGCGGGTCTGCATGCCGCGGAATTGCAACGCGAAGCCTATCCGGACATCGCCCCGCTTGAACTGTCGGTGGCGCCGAAAATGGCTTACGACCATGCGCTTGCGCTGGTGAACAAGCGGCGCTGGCTCGTCCTCGACGCGCGCGAGCCGCAGAAGGGTCGCGATGGCCGCATCGAGGCGGTGGCCCGCACGGCGATCATGGGATTTCGCGAGGATATCGTGATCCGCATCCGCGGCACCGAAGAGGACTCGCAAGTCGATATGCGGTCCTCGACCCGGTATGGCTATCACGATCTCGGCGGCAACGCGTCGCGGATCCGAAGCTTCCTCGACAACCTCGAGGAAAACGTCAACGCAACGCTCGAACGCGAGGAGCGGCGACGGCCGCCGGAGAAGAAGGCGCCGCCCACGGTGCCGAAGGGCAAGGCTGCACCGGCGAAGCCTCAGGCCAAGCGGTAATGCCCGGCGATCGAGGGCGGTCCCTCGGTCAGCACCTTGCCGCGCGCAACGAGATCCTCCAGATGCGCGAGGACCGATAGCCCGGCCGCGCCGACGAGCCGCGGATCGATGCCGATATAGATCGCGCGTACCAGCGTCGGGATATCGGCTTCGCCCTTCCCGAGCCGATGCAGGATCGATTCCTCCCGCCCGATCCGGTGACGGATGTAGCTCTGCACGAAACGCGGCGCGTCACGGATGACATTGCCGTGGCCGGGGAAAAACACCGTCTCGCGACGCTCGGCGATCTTGTAGAGCGAGGCCATGTAATCGCTCATCGCGCCATCGGGCGGCGCGACGATCGAGGTCGACCAGCCCATCACATGGTCGCCCGAAAACAGCGCGTTGGTTTCCTTGAGCGCGTAAGCCATGTGGTTGGCGCAGTGCCCCGGCGTCGTGATCGCCTCTAGCGTCCAGCCCGGCCCCGAAATCTCGTCGCCATCGGCAAGCGTGATGTCAGGCCGGAAATCGGTATCGCCGGCCGCGTCGAGCGGATTGATTTCTCCGATATGCAGCGGCCGCGATACGCGATGCGGGCCTTCCGCGCAGGTCGGTGCGCCGGTCGCCGCTTTCAATGAAGCGGCCGCGGGCGAATGATCGCGGTGGGTATGCGTCAGCACGATGTGACTGACGGTCTCGCCATCGAGGGCGGCGAGCAGGGCGTTAACGTGCCGTTGATCATCCGGGCCCGGATCGATGACCGCGACCGTGCCGCGGCCGACGATGTAGGTGACCGTCCCCTTGAAGGTGAACGGCCCGGCATTGCCGACACAGATGGCGCGCACGAGCGGCGCGATCTCCTTCACCACGCCCGGCTCGAGATCGAAGGTCTTGTCGAAAGGAATGTCGTCGGTCATGCGTTCAGTTTCACGTTTTGCCGGCCGCCCATGCGGAAACGGGGCATTTATCGATCATTTTAATCACACACAACGAAATCACCGCAAAAACCCTTCAAATATTTCGTCTATGCTTTCGCTAAATGACAAGCAACACAGCCCTGCGGAAGTAAGAAGTACGATGTCGGAAGTCCGAAGCCTCATCCAGGAACTCGAAGACGCCATGGCCGCCGGATCGCCGGCGATGCGCTTGAATACGCTCACCCGCATTACCGACCTGTTCCTGTCCGGGTCGGGTCAGCATAGCGACGAGCACCTGGCGCTGTTCGATGACGTCCTCCTGGTGCTGATCGAAACCATCGAGGTCAATGCGCGCGCGCAACTGGCGTCCCGCCTTGCCAGGCTCTCCGACTCCCCGCCGAAGGTCACCAGGACGCTCGCCTTCGATCCGGCCATCGCCGTCGCGGCGCCGATCCTGATGCATTCGGAGCGGCTGAGCGATCGCGATCTCATCGAAAATGCCGGCACGATGAGCCAGGCGCATCTGCGGGCGATGACCCAGCGCCGCAGCCTCAGCGAACCCGTGACCGATGCGCTGCTCGCGCACGGCGACGACCGGGTGTTTCAGCTGGTGGCGCAGAATGCCGGCGCCCGCTTTTCCGAGGACGGATTCGGCAAGCTGGTCGGCAGGGCCGCGCAGGACGAGAGCCTCGCGCGCTATGTCGGCTCGCGTCACGATCTGCCGCGCCACCACTTCCTCAAGCTTCTGGAAACGGCCTCCGCCGCGGTGCGGGAGCGGCTGATCGCGGCCAATCCGAAATTCGCCGATGTCATCCAGACCACCGTCGCCGATGTCGCATCGGCGATCAGCGACGAGGTACGCAGCACCTCGCGCGAGCACAACCGTGCGATGACGCGCATCAAGCGGCTGCACCGGACCGGGCAATTCAACGAAGCCGAATTGCATGCCTATGCCAGCGCTAACGATTTCGAGCGCGCGGCGATCGCGCTGGCGGCGCTCGGAGAATTTCCGATGGACATCGTCGAGCGCGCGATGATCGACAAGTCGACCGACCTCATTCTGGTTCTGGTGCGCGCGGCGAAATGCTGCCGCGCGACCGCCCGCGCGCTCCTGACGATGCGCGTCGCCGATCGCAGGCTCTCGCCGATGGATATCGCGTCCGCTCTGGCGCAATTCGAGCGTCTGCAATTGTCCACGGCACGGAGCGCGATCGAATTCTACCAGCTCCGCCGCCAGAGCGACGACAAGCCGCACGTGCCGGCCGATCTGTCGCTGGAATGGTACGCCGAGGCGCTTCCGCCGCGGCCCGGCGCGATCGGACGGTAAAGCGTATTCAGTCTTCACAGAAGACGCCGCTCTCCGCTGTCGAGCTGCTCTCTCTCGCTGTCATCGCCCGCGAAAGCGGGCGATCCAGCAGCCACAAACGCTTCAAGAGGCTACTGGATGCCCCGCTTTCGCGGGGCATGACACGACATGGGCGCTGCTGTTCCAGCCCGCCGCGCTCTCAATGAATCTCCGGCTCCGGCGTCTTCTCGCCGGCGAGCAGGAAATCGAAGTCGCAGCCTTCATCCGCCTGGCCGATATGCTCGGCGAACATCGCGCCATAGCCGCGCAGGTAATGCGGCTTCGGCGGCGTCCATGCGGCCTTGCGGCGGGCCAGCTCCTCGTCGCTGACATGGAGATGGATGCGACGGTTCTTCACGTCGACCTCGATCTCGTCGCCGGTCTGCACGAAGGCGAGCGGCCCGCCGACAAAGCTTTCGGGGGCGACATGCAGGATGCAGGCGCCGTAGCTCGTGCCGCTCATCCGCGCATCCGAAATCCGCAGCATGTCGCGCACCCCGGCCTTCACCAGCTTCTTCGGGATCGGCAGCATGCCCCATTCCGGCATGCCGGGCCCGCCCTTCGGACCCGCATTCTTCAAAACGAGGATGTGATCCGGCGTGACGTCGAGATCGTCGCGCTCCACTTCGCGCGCCATGTGATTGTAGTCCTCGAACGCAATCACCTTGCCGCGATGCTGGGTCAGCCGCTGATCCGCGGCCGATGGCTTCATCACGCAGCCATTCGGCGCGAGATTGCCCTTCAGCACCGCGGTCGCTCCGCCCTCGTAGATCGGATCGGACAACGGATGAATGACCTCGGGCAGATGCACCTTTGCGCCCGCGATGTTGTCGCCGACAGTCTTCCCGGTCACCGTGATGCATGACAGATCGAGAAGATCGCGCAGCTCCGCCATCAGCGCGCGGAGGCCCCCGGCGTAGTAGAAATCCTCCATCAGGAATTTGCCCGACGGCGTGATATTGGCGATCACCGGCACATCGCGCGAGATTGCGTCGAACCGCTCCATGTCGAGCGGGATGCCGGCCCGGCGCGCCATCGCCACCACATGCACGATTGCGTTGGTCGAACCGCCGAGCGCCATATGCACCTTGATGGCGTTGTCGAAGGCCGCCGCCGAGAGAATCTTCGCAGGCGTCAAATCCTCCCACACCATGTCGACGATGCGCCGGCCCACCGCCGAACACATCCGCGGATGCGACGAATCCGCCGCCGGGATCGACGACGCACCGGGCAATGCGAGCCCCATGGCTTCGGCGATCGACATCATCGTGGCGGCCGTTCCCATCACCATGCAGGTGCCGAAGGAGCGCGCGATGCCGCCTTCGATCTCGTTCCAGTCGTCCTCGGTGATGTTGCCGGCGCGCTTCTCGTCCCAGTATTTCCACACGTCCGAACCGGAACCGAGCTTCTGGCCGCGCCAGTTGCCGCGCAGCATCGGACCCGCGGGGACATAAATCGACGGGATCCCCATCGAGATCGCGCCCATGATCAGCGCCGGCGTGGTCTTGTCGCAACCGCCCATCAACACAGCGCCATCAATCGGATGACTGCGCAGCAATTCCTCGGTCTCCATCGCGAGGAAATTGCGATAGAGCATGGTGGTCGGCTTGATGAACGGCTCCGACAGCGACATCGCCGGCAATTCGACCGGAAAGCCGCCCGCCTCCCAGACGCCGCGCTTCACGTCATCGGCGCGCGAGCGCAGATGCGCGTGACAGGCGTTGAGATCGCTCCAGGTATTGATGATGCCGATGACCGGCTTGCCCTCCCAATCCGCCTTGTCATAGCCGAACTGGCGCAGGCGCGAGCGGTGGCCGAACGAACGCAGGTCGCTTACCCCGAGCCAGCGATGACTGCGGAGGTCCTCAGGACGCTTGTTGTTTTTCATCTCAGGGCAATTGCTTTGCGGGGGCGGTTTGAGCGGCTTTTCCGGTGG
>NZ_DATMRX010000142.1:0-9800 GCF_035565855.1 Pseudorhodoplanes sp. | reverse complement strand
CCATTCACGCCGCCATACAGGCTCTGAACCTGAACGCCGGGCTGGCGTGACAGGATCGCCGGCAGATTTTGCTCGGGTGAGCGCTCGATCTCTTCCCCGGTAATGACCGTGGTCGACGTTCCGGTGATACCCGCGCCGGCCACCGCAATCCCGTCCACCGTACCGGATGGAGCGCCATCGGGCGGGCCGCCCGGTACGGTCTGGTTTCCGCCGCCGACACTGCGTCCGATACCGGTAAGCCGCGTCTCGGTCACGTTGATCTGCGGCAGCGTCACACTCTGTGCCATCGCAGCGCCGGACGCTGCCGATGACAATAACGCAGCGAGCGCAACCGCACGGCGCCGCCTTGTCGCTTGATTCGTTGTAGATGTCGTCCCCATAGCACGGCCCTTCGTTCGCTCCGGCAAGGCCGGAGTTCGGGTGAACACACCCGATGCGAAGGGCACGCGAACGCACGCATACCATCGGCGGCAGCGAGATATGCCGTCGCACGCCGGTCAGCGCCGCTCACGCCTTTGGAAAAGTCGCAGGGAGAATCGCCCGGCGGCCTTCGCATCGGCTTTCAAGCGTCACCGCTGCGAACAACCGCTCCGTATGGACGCCCCGCCCACCGGTTGGGTGACTGCGCTGGCAGGTCTCCTGGCTCGCGGGTCGTCATCTGATCCGGCCTTCCCGGTTGCCCAGTGGCCATGTGCTGGATGCAGATTCGCCGCTTACAGTTGCGGGGGCAGCCACGGCTTCGGCCAGGTCGACCGTTCCGTGTTCCCTCTTGCCTCTCCGGCGGAGACCGGAGAACCAGTGCGGCACGGATGATTCACCGGCACTTCGCCTAAGTCAAGATCACGCTGTTTTGAGCGGGCGGCACAAGATCGACACGAAAAACCGGTAAGGTGTACGCCGCTGACCTTGCGGGTGGTGCCCGGCGCGCAAAGTCATCGAGCATCGTCATCGAGCATCGACTTGGACTATCATCGCGCTTCACCGACAACCATGAGCACCCAGCCATGACACGTCTCATTCAACGCATCGCGTGTTTCGCAGCCGCTGCCGCCCTGGTCTTCACAATCTCCGGCCAAGCCTCCGCAATGCCGTCGGACGAGCCCGGGAAAGCCGGCGCTGCAACTGACAAGAAAGACGAGAAGAAAGACGCGACGCCCGCCGCCGACAGCAAGGCGCCGGATGGAAAACCGTCGGACGCAAAGCCGGATGCCAAGCCGGCGGACAAGAAATCGGACCTCGATTTCCGCAACGGCTACAAGCAAGCCTATGACGCGATCTACAAGCGGCAGGATTATTCCGGCGCCCTCGTCATTCTGACCGCGCTGGGCCACGACGAACATCCGGATGTCGCGAACCTGATCGGCTTCGCCAGCCGCAAGCTGGGCCGCACCGAAGACGCGCGCATCTGGTACGAGAAAGCGCTCGCCGCCGATCCGAAACACACGCGCACCTGGCAATATTACGGGATGTGGCATCTCGAACGCGGCGACCGCGCCAAGGCCGAGCAACATCTTGAACGCGTCAGGTTGATCTGTGGCGAAGGCTGCGAGGAATTCACCTCGCTGCGCGACGCGCTGAATGGCAACGTCACCTACTGACCGCCAATCGCTTCTGCTGACCTTGAGGCTGACATGCCCCTGTTTCGATCCGCAATGCTGGCCACGATGCTGAGCGGCGCCCTCGCCGTCTCCGCTGCATGCGCGGCCGGCATTCAGAATCCGCCGTCGGGCGGCATGCAGCTGCAATCCGCCGATCCCGCGGGGCAACCAAAAGCGCCCCGCGGGAAACGCAAACCGTCCTCCGAGGGAAAGGCCAAAACGCCGGACAGGAAGTCCGAGAAGTTTCTCGAGGGCTACCGCACGGCCTACGACCTCATCTACAAGCGGCAGGATTACGCGGCGGCTATTGCTGTCCTGCGCACGCTTGGGCAGGATGACCATCCCGACGTCGCCAATCTGATCGGCTTTTCAAGCCGCAAGCTCGGCCGCACCGAGGACGCGCGCATCTGGTACGAGAAGGCGCTCGCCGCCGATCCGAAGCACACGCGCACCTGGCAATATTACGGCCTGTGGCATCTTGAACGCGGCGACCGCGCCAGGGCGCAGGACCATCTTCAGGCGATCGCCGCGATCTGCGGCACCGATTGCGAGGATTACACGTCCCTGAAGCTGGCTCTCGCCAGTGACAGCCTGACCTATTGATCGGGCGGACGATCGTGCCGGCGCTAGCTCGCACTCGGCGCGAGCGCCGCGCGGTCTGTTTCGGTCATGATCCAGCGCAGATAGGTGTCCTCCACCGACTCCACGGGAATGACCATGATCGCCGGCGTCGTATAGGGATGGCCGCTCTTGATGGCCTTGCGCACGCGATCGGCGAAGGAGGCGCGGGTCTTGATGACCATCACCACCTCTTCCCCGCGCTGAACCCGCCCCTCCCACCAATAATGCGACACCATTCCCGGCAGAATATTCACGCAGGCCGCCAGCCGTTGCGCAACCACATCCCGCCCCGCCTTCTCCGCCTCGACAAGCGAAGGATAAGTTGTGTAGACGAGCACTACGCGTTCCATAACATCCTCATTGATGGGGCTAGCACCGGGCGCGGCCGTTATATCAAGAGCGGCGCAGAGAGCGAACCCGATCGATGAGCCGCCGTTACGAGAAAATTGCCTTCATCGCGAGCTCCAGCCCGGAGGCTGCCGAGGCGGAGTCGCGGCTGGTGGCGCGGTATGGAACATGCGACCCGGCACAAGCCGACGTCGTCGTCGCGCTTGGCGGCGACGGCCTGATGCTGCAGACCCTGCGCGCGCTGATGCGGTCCGGCAAGCCGGTCTATGGCATGCATCGCGGCACCGTCGGCTTCCTGATGAACGAATTCAATGAAGCCGATTTGCGGGAGCGGCTCGCGGCGGCGGAAGAGACGGTGATCCATCCGCTTGTCATGCGCGCCAAGGACCGCTCCGGGAATTCTCACGAGCATTATGCCATCAACGAGGTGTCCGCGTTCCGGCAGACCTATCAGGCCGCGCGATTGCGCATCCTGGTCGATGGACAGGTGCGGCTGCCGGAACTGATGGCCGACGGGATCATGGTGGCGACGCCGGCCGGCTCCACGGCCTATAATCTTTCGGTCCAGGGGCCGATCATTCCGATCAGGGCGCCCCTGCTTGCTTTGACGCCGATTTCGCCGTTCCGTCCAAGGCGCTGGCATGGCGCACTCCTGCCGGACACGGCGCGCGTCACCATCGACGTCATCGATCCGGACAAACGACCGGTTGCAGCCGTGGCCGATCACTCGGAAGTTCGTGACGTGACGTCGGTCGAGATCGCCATGGATCATACGATCTCGATGCACATGTTGTTCGATCCGGGCCACAGTCTGGACGAACGGATTTTACGCGAACAATTCGGATATTAGACATCCGCGGCGAAAGCGAGCTAAACCCGACATTAAGAGGCTCCCGTTACCGTCCGGCGATGCCGGTTCAGCGGCACTGAGCTCATGTCGCGAATCGATTTCAACCGTCTTCGCTTCGTCGTTGTCGACGACAATGCGCATATGCGTCGCATCGTGCGCACGCTTCTGCACGGCTTCGGCGCACGCGAGGTGATCGAGGCCGAAGACGGCGCCGCAGGGCTCGAGGCCTTCACAAACCATCTGCCCGATATCGTGATCACAGACTGGGCGATGCCGATCTTCGACGGCCTCGAACTCACGCAGATGATCCGCCAGCCGGGCGCCAACGCCAATCCGTTCGTCCCCATCATCATGCTCACCGGACATTCGGAGAAGAGACGCGTGACAGCGGCACGCGACGCAGGCGTGACCGAGTTTCTCGCAAAGCCGCTGTCGGCTCAGGCGCTGTATGAGCGGATCATCAACGTCGTGATCAATCCGCGCCCGTTCATCCGCACCAAGACCTATTTCGGCCCGGACCGGCGGCGCGGCGCCAATACCGGCTATTCAGGCCCCGAGCGGCGCCGTGGCGGCCAGGCCGACGTCATCCAACAACGGTCGTTGTTCATCAAGGCGCAAGCCGAGTGATCTCTAAGGGTCCTGCGATGATTTCGGGCAGCAGCAATCGTATTCAAGTCGACGTCTTCGCCGATCACGAGGTCATCATCCCCGTCAACAAGCTGAAAAATGCCGTGGCGAAGGTCACGCTTGCGGGCGACGATCCGTTGGCCAAGGCGGAAGCCGCACTCGCGCAATTATCCGGCGAGTTCGCCAGCTGGATGAGTGCCGAATGCGACCGGCTCGACGCGGCCCGCCACAAGGTCCGTGACGCCGGCTTGAACACATCGACATTCAACGAGCTGTTTCATGCCGCGCACGACATCAAGGGCGATGCGGCGACCTTCGGATTCGCGCTTGCCGCCGGTGCGGCCGAAAGTCTGTGCCGCGTGCTTGAACATTCACCCGTTCCTGCCCGGATCCCGATGGCCCTGGTCGATCAGCATGTCGACGCCGTCCGGGCGATCGTGCGCGAATATGCGAGACCCGATATCAATGACATCGCGACCGCCCTGGTCCGCAAATTGCGTCATGTATCCGATGAATTCCTGATCCACGAAAACCGGCATCGGCCAGACTATCTGCAGGATCTGGTGTGACGCGCCGTAGAGCGCTCCGACGTGAGGGAGAGCCGAAGATTTTGACCTCGGGCGAAGCTTGACCAGAGCTTTTGCCGCGGAAGTGCGGATGTGGAACCCTATCGCCGATGCCGCGTTCTTTCGCGAATGCGGAGGAAAGCTCATGCAGACCGATGGCGAACACCGTTATGCTCTGGTCCTGGGGCAGGCCGTGATCAAGGCCTGGGGCGAATTGCCAACCGACATCCAACACAGGCTGTTCGAGACCGCGGTGTTGTCCGGCCATCATTCCGAGCAGGATGAATCGCTGCGCGAACAGCTTGCGGTTTTCCTGCATCAGCATCACCCGCGGACCGACCGCTAGATGCCACGCAAGCTGATCGAATTTCACGCCGAGGACCTGCGGGCCCTGGGTGAACTCGCCGAGGACAAGGCGACCACGATGCAGGAACTGATGGACGAGGCCGTACGCGACCTCCTCAAGAAGCACGGCAGGCCGACCGATCTGAAATCGGCTTTGCGTGAAAGCGCCAAGGTCACCGCGCCGAAGCGCCAAGGCCGGCACTGACGACCGTTACGCGGCAATCATCTCCGTGCCGTAATCCGGCATCACCCCGTCAACCAGATCCTCACAGAACATCCGCGCCTCTTCGCGCGCCGCTTCCGTGGCGAACCGACGCAACAGCATGATGAGAGGTGCGACTTCCTGGATATCGTGACTGGCGCAGCGCGTCAGCACGCGTTCGATCATGCGCCTCTTCAGACGCGCTGACCCCGAAGGATCGCCGAGGAAGCCGTCCTCCTGCATGGTGGCGAGTGCTTCGCGGAAGGCGGGATAGGCGCTCGCCGGCAAGCTTGCCTTTTCGTAGACGGCGCGGAACGTATCGCTGCGGCGGTCGTGAACCAGCCGCGAAATCCGTGACAACGGGATACCCGAGAGATCGGCAAGCGATTCCTCGAACATGGTGAGGTTGCCGGACAGCAGCGCACGCAGCAGGAGACCGGCGGTCAACTGACCGCTCTCGCGCAGATGCCGGATCAGCGGCCGCACTTCCTCCTCGGGCGTGTCGGCGGCGAGCGCAACGGTCGCTTTTTCGCAGGCCTCCTTGACCACGCGCCGGGCGCGATCCTCGTTCAGCCAATCGCGTGCGACCACAAACTCGGCGAGCGTTTCCGACAGCTTGGCGACCAGAGCCTGGCGTGTCGATGCGGGAAGGCCCTCGCCCGCCAGCAGGACCTCTCGGATCGGAGCGAGATGACCGAAGCGCTCGACGATGCGGTCGATCGAGAATTGTGCGATCTGGGTGCCGGGATTTTCAAGAAGCACAAGGCAGGCCTCCGCCGAGCCGACTTCGGCGATCGCCGCCGCGACCGACCGCGGCACTTCGGCGCGCCGTGCGATCGCGCATTGCGCGGACGAGCCCTGCGTCGCCACGGCATCGACGAGATCGGCGTCGAGCAGCAAAGGAGAGCGCTCCAGCACGAGGGCTGCGATCTCGGGCTGATCAGCGGCAAGCGCGTAGATGACGGAGGCCGGGGCATATTCGCTGGCGGCGAGGACATCCGCGAGCGCACCGCGCACGAGCGGCGACGGATCGTCGAGCAGCATCGTCATCGCGCCTTCGGCGGCAGCGAGATCGTCGTCCGACAGATCTGAATAGAGATAGGCTCTCGCCAATGCGGATGTCGCTTCGGCTCGCTCGCCGGCGGGGGCACTACGCAACCAAAACAGAAACTGTCTCACAATCATGTCTGGCTCAACACGCTGACGCGACGATGACCCCGCCGACTGATCAGGAGACTAGCGCGCGGCCCTTAACAAAGGGTTCACCATAAATCTTTGCGATTATTGCCGGATTCTTAACGCGCCTGGGCGCTGCCCTGCCCGCATCTTTAGAATGCGAAGTCGCGGCTAGCCGCGAACGCCTTGGGTGAAGAGCGACCGCACGTCCGGTCGCGTGTCCTGGAACAGGCCGAGGCTGCCAGGGGATGTGTCGGTGCGCACATCCGCTGTCTGCGCAACAGGCGCCGATTGCGCGGGCTGTGCGCCTGTCACCGGGACTGCCGCCTGCGCCACAGCTTGCGCCCGTGAGCGTTGCTCAAGATCGCGGGCAATGTGACGCGCCTGCTCCTGCTGGGTGGTGCGCGATTGCGGCGCCCAGAGTTCGGCGACTGCAGACGAGATCGGCTGACGACGCTCGGCCGTCCGGTAAGGGTTGTGAAAGACGCGTTCGCCCGGCACCGGCTTCTGGTTCACAGATCGCACCCCGGTTTCGGCCCGAGCCGCGGACACCTGGCTCACCGCCTCCGCCACCTGATAGGCACGGGCCACGCGCGCGGTTTCGGCAACGGCGCCGATGCCTTGGGTTGAATTCGGCCCAGCGGACACAGGCTGCATGGCCGTGACATTCTGTGCGGTCGTCCCGGCATTCAGGCCGGCGACGCGGGATTGCGCAACGTCGTAACGCGCGGAGAGATTTCGCGCGACCTCGGCGAAGTTGCGGGCGCGCCCGCTCTTGTCGAAGAAGATCGAGCGATTGGCGCGCGCCGCCGCAGGAAACGCGTTGGCAGCGACGGCACCCGGATTGTTTTCCGCCGCCGTAATCAGCCGCGCTGCACCGGTCGCGCCCATGAAGTGGGCCATGTACAGCTCGCCGTCGGTCGGAGCACGGCCGAGCTTGTTGGTCAGGTGCTTGGCATTGGAATTCGTGAAGACGCCCGCCATCAAGGCATTGGCGGTCGGATCCTGGCGCAGCGCCATGATCTCGCCGCGCATCGCAGGATCCGAGATGACATAGCGGCCGTCACCGGTGCGGGTGATCGCATCCGCATAACGCGAATAGCCGAGCAGCGGCCCTGCTTCCTTCAGGGTGCCGAGCCAGGTCCGGTCGACGAACTGAAACAGCCCGCCCGCAGAGGAGGTCTTGGCGGCTGCATTCGGATTGAGATTGGATTCGACCTTGGCGGTCGCCAGGAGGTAGCTGAACCTGGCGCCGGTGACTTCGGACGCCTTGCGGATCGCGGCAGTGACCGAAGTCGCCCCCGTTGCCCCCGCCGCCGTCGTGGCTCCGACCGCCGCCATCGCTGCAAAATCCTTCCCGGCCGACAGGGGCGCTTGCCTGCCGCACCGTCGCGACCTTGGCGAATTATGGTAAACGGAGTCTTAAAGGCACTGGCCGGCACGGACATGCCGTAGGAGGGAAAAAGCATGAGCGAGCCACAGCGGCACCCGCGCGGCGGGCTGTTTTTCGAGGATTTCGAGGTCGGCCGCACCTACGAGCACCGCTATTACCGGACGGTGACTCAGATGGACAACATGTTGTTCTCCAACATGACCCTCAATCCGCAGCCGCTGCATATCGACCGGCATTTCTGCGCCACCGAAACCGAGTGGGGCCAGCCGCTGATGAATTCGCTGTTCACGCTCGGACTGATGATCGGCATGTCGGTCTCCGACATTTCAACCGGCACGACCATTGCCAATCTGGGCATGCAGGAGACCCGTTTCCCGCATCCGGTTTTCGAGAACGACACGCTGCATGCGACCACCGAGATCATCGGCAAGCGCGAGTCGAAGTCTCGCCCGAATGCGGGAATCGTCGAGCTGCATCACCGCTGCTTCAACCAGGACGGCAAGCTCGTTGCCGAATGCAAGCGTCAGGCCTTCATCAAGAAGCGGCCGGTGGCCTGATGCGCTCGCTCCTCTTCGTGCCCGGCGATTCCGACAAGAAGCTCGACAAGGGGCTCGCCAGCGATGCCGACGCGCTGATCATCGATCTGGAGGATTCGGTTTCCGCCGATCGCAAGGCCGCGGCGCGGGACACCGCGCGCAACGTCCTGCAGACCGCAAGGCGCGACGGCTGCAAGCTCCTCGTCCGCGTCAACGCGCTCGATACCGGACTGACCGATGACGACCTCGACGCCGTCGTGCCGGGCCGGCCTGATGCGATCATGCTGCCGAAATCCGCCGGTGGCGTTTCAGTCACGCATCTGCATGCGAAGCTCTCCGCCCGCGAGGCCATCGCCGGCCTGCCGGACGGCGCGATCGGCATCGTGGCGCTTGCGACCGAGACGGCGGCCTCGTTGTTCACCACCGGCACTTACCCCGGATCAAGCCCGCGCCTCGCCGCCCTGACCTGGGGCGCCGAGGACCTGTCCGCCGAGCTCGGCGCCGAGACCAATCGCGACGACAACGGCGGCTTCCTCGACCCCTATCGGCTCGCTAGGACGCTCTGTCTCGCCGGAGCGGCCGCGGCCGGGGTGCCCGCCATCGACACGGTGTATGTCGACTTTCGCAACGATGCGGGGCTGCGCCGGGAATGCGAGGACGCGCGCCGCGACGGCTTCACCGCCAAGATGGCGATCCATCCGGGTCAGGTCGCGATCATCAACGAGGTCTTCACGCCGACACCGGAAGCGATCGCCCACGCGCAGAGCATCGTCGCCGCCTTTGAGGCACAGCCGGATGCCGGCGTCGTCGGCATTGGCGGCAAGATGTACGACCGCCCGCATCTTCTGCGGGCGAAGGTCTTGCTCGCCAAGGCCGGCAAGACGCGCTGACGCTACGCCACCACGGGCCCCTCGCCCGCCGCGATCATGTTGGCGACGCGAAAGCCCGAGCCCGCGCCGAGCGTCCAGCCGAGCGTTCCGTGGCCGGTATTGAGCCAGAGGTTGCGATAGCGGGTGCGGCCGACATACGGAATATTGGACGGGGTCGCCGGGCGCAGTCCGCTCCAGAAGGTCGCGCGGTCGAAGGCGCCGGCCCGCGGGAATAGCTTCTTCACGCTGCGCAGGATCGCACGGCAGCGCGTCTCGTCGAGATTGCGGGTATAGCCTGACAATTCCGCGGTACCGGCCACGCGCAACCGGTCCCCGAGATTGGAATAGACGATCTTCAGTTCGTCATCGGTCAGGCTGGTGACCGGCGCGGTGTTCGACCCATCGGTCGGGATCGTCACCGAATAGCCCTTCGCCGGATAGATGTTCAGCCGCACGCCGTATTGGCGGAGGAATGGGGCCGACCAAGACCCCATGCCGACGACGATGTCGCGTGCGCGCAAGGTGCGATAGCCGTCCGGGCCGCACACTTCGACGCCATGCACCGCGCGGCTCGCGCGATCGGCATGCAGCGCCGTCACCTGATGATTGTAGTGAAAGACGCCGCCCATCCGTTCGCAGACCCGCGCAAGCTCCTGCGTGTATTTCAGG
>NZ_DATMRX010000141.1:0-4942 GCF_035565855.1 Pseudorhodoplanes sp. | reverse complement strand
GTCGGCCCAGTCGGTTTGCTGGTGGCGAAATGGCGCCGGGATCCCGTGCTTGTCGACGAGCCGCGCTTCGGCATGGACGTCGCGTTCATCATGATGCTCCTGTTGACGAGCGTCACCGGACTCTTGCTCCTCGTGTTCAGGGCGACCCCTGCGATGGGGATGCTGCTCGCCGTTCATCTGGGCGTGGTCTTTGCGCTGTTCCTGACCCTGCCATACAGCAAGTTCGTGCATGGCCTTTATCGCTTCCTGGCGCTCATCCAGTACGCGCGGGAAAGCGCCTCGCACGATCAGGTTGCCGATACCTAGAAGGACGGCTCCGGCCATCGGCGGTGATTACGGGCACCCGTGGTGCGCGGTGGCCGGAGATCGCCGTCTCCCTCTGCGGGTCCTGCATGCTGGCGCGGTGATGATCCGATCTGATGCGTCTCACGCGAGATGCGACGGATCGCTCACACCCTGATGGCCCGCAGCGTCCGCAGATAATCCTCGACCCCGCGATCGATATCGTATTCGCATTTGAAGCCCAGTTCGTCCCGTGCGCGGGTCACGTCATAGATGCCGTGCATGGGGTAAGGCATGCCGAGAAAATTCAGCCCGGGTCCGATGCTGATATCGGCATCGGGGATATGCCTGCGCAACGCGCGCTCGAAATCGCGCAGCGTCGATCCGACTCCGCTGCCGATATTGTAGACACGGCTCTTGGGATTCTCCGCGATCGTCGCGAGGTAAATCCCGAGCGCTGAATCCTTGTTGTAGATGAAATCGTCCTTCTCGTCGCCGCCCTGCGCGATGTGGAACGGCTTGCCCGCCGCCGGCGCTTCGACGATCTGGCTGGTCACGCCCATCTTGCCGTGGCGCGCGGTCTTGCCGGGACCATAGGTCGTCGCAAAGCGCAGCACGACGCTGTCGACCCCCATTGTGTCGTTATAATAAAGGCAGAGGTGCTCGCCTATCTGCTTGGCCGCATCGTAGATGCGCTTCGGATTTTTCGGCATGTCTTCCGGGATCGGCCGGTAATTCGGATAACCGAATTCGCCGGTCAGCGGGCCGTAAACACCTTTGGCGCTGGTGAAGACCACGCGCCGGATGCCGAATAGCCGCGCGGCCTCGAGCACGTTCACTGTGCCGCGGACGTTGACGTCAATGCTGAGCGGCGGGTTGGCCTGCGAAACCGCGCCGACGAAGGCCGCCGCATGCACGATATGCGTGATGCGGTTCGTCTTGATGACGTCCAGCAGGCGCGGCAGGTCGGTGACATCGCCGAGCGCGATATCGACCTTGTCGGCAAGGTCCGCGATCAGGTTGTCGTCGCGATGACGTGCGTACAGGACCGGGCGGTGTCCCTCCTTCACGAATTTGCGGCTGGCCTCGGAGCCGATCACGCCCATGCCGCCGGTGATCAGCACCTTCATGACATCTCGTCCGTTCGCCGCACGCGTCGCTTGGCCTGCGCCGCGGGGGAGACAGGCCAGGCGCCGGTGTGTTGACGCCTGGCCTGACCCGCTGCGGCGATGATCATCAGTTCGGCTGGATGTTCAGGTCCTTCATGACCTCGGCCCAGGTCTTGATGTCCGAATTGATCGCCTTCGCGTAGTCCTCGGGGGTGCTCGCGACCGCGGTGAAGCTCACCGTTTCGAGCGCTTTCTTCACCTCCGGCAACTTGACGATCTCGCTGATTTCCTTCTGCAGCAGCGAGACGATCGCCTTCGGCGTATTGGCGGGGGCAACCACGCCGATCTGCAACTCCGATTCCTGGTCCTGGACCCCTTGTTCGCGCAGTGTCGGAATGTTTGGGAAGGCGGGCGTCCGCTGCGGACTGGTGACGGCAAGCGGCCGCAACTTTTCCGCGCTGATATGCGGCGCCACTGGCGGCAAGCCCATATAGATGATGGGAGTCTGACCCGAGAGTGTCGATGTCACCGCGGGCGCCGCTCCGTTAAATGGAATGCGGGACAGCTTGTCCTGCTTCAGCCCGAGCTTGAACAGGCGCTCCGCGGACAAGGCGCCGAAGCCGATGCCCAGCGCGGCGTAATTGTATTTTTCCGGATTTGCATTGATCAGTTCGACCAGCTCCTTGATGGACTTGGCCGGAACGGACGGGTTGACCGCGATCACCTGCGGCGACGAGGCGACGATCGAGACCGGGGTGAAGTTCTTGACCGGGTCATAGGGCAGGCCTTTGTTGGTCACCGATGCGACCGCGAAGTCGTTGGTGACCACCAGAAGGTTCTCGCCGTTGGGTGCGGACTTCGCCACCTGTCCGGCGCCGACGGCTCCGCTCGCACCGGTGACATTCTCGACAAAGAAGGACTGGCCCAGCCGCTCGCCGAGCTTCTGCGCGAGGAGGCGCGCGATCATGTCGGTCGGTCCGCCCGGCGGGTAGGGAACGACGATCCGCACCTGCTTGGTCGGGTAGGCGGGTTTGGCCTCTTGAGCCTGCGCTGCTCCGGACAGCATCAGCAAGGCTGCCAGTGAACCGAACAGAAAACGTTTCCTCATCTTTCCTCCTCCACGTTCCAATTATTGTTGTGGTCGTTCGTGTCGTCGGGGCAGTCTATTGTCTCTGCACCACCCTCAGCATCGTTCCAGCGAAGCCGTGCTGGACAATTTCGTCCCGGTCGTTGATCACCGACAGCGACCGCTCGATCACCGCGCGCTTGCCGTCCGACGTCATGCGCTTGCTTTCGATCCTCGTCCGGACATGGATCGTGTCACCGACGAATAGCGGACGTCGATAGGCCCACTCCCGCAATCCGGTCGCGCCGATCACTTCGTCGCTGAAATGCGGCAGCTTGGTCGCAAGTCCGGTTGCGATGAGAATCCCGAACGAGCCCTGAAACAAGCGCCCGCGCAGTCCCTGGCTCTTTGCGTAGGTCTCGTCAGCGTGGATCGGATGCCAATCGCCGCTCACCATGCAGGCGATGGAGAGATCGGCCTCGGTCAGCGTGCGTCCCTGACCGACAAACTCAGCGCCCACCACCAGCTCGTCGAAATACACCAATGATCTCCAAGCCGCAGGTCGCCGTCAGTAGCGCTGTGCGGCGCATTTCCCGGCCGGACATCGCGAATTGGGCGATTATCGTACATAAGTGCTATTATTGATAATCGCTTCCGCCACCTGCGCTGTCAACCGGCGTGCTGTGCGCGCGCGAAACGCGGCGCGGCACCAACCGAAGCGCCGATGACGCGCGCTCTGTTGACGCTTGTCCGAACGCCTTCCTATAATTGCTTATCGACCGCGCGTGCGATTAACGCGCAGTCGGCTGCTCCTCTCACACATATTCACAGGAATGGGCTGAATGTCGTTGACATGCGGTGATCTGATCAAGCGAGGCGCAGCGCTTTACAGCGATCAGCCGGCGCTCTCGTTCGAGGGGCGCACCTTCACCTATGCCGAACAGGCCTCCCGCATGTACCGGCTCGCCAATGCGCTGCTGGAACTGGGCGTGCGAAAGCAGGAGCGCGTGGCGATCCTTGCCCGCAATTGCAGCGAATATGTCGAGGTCTTCGGCGCAGGAGAGCTCGCCGGCTTCATCACGGTCAATCTGAATTGCCGGCTCTCGACCAGAGAACTTGCCGCCATTTGTCAGGATTGCCAGCCCAGCGTTCTGATCTTCGCGGATGAATTCGCAGCTTCGGCGAACGAGATTGCCGCAGAGGTGTCGAGCATTCGCATTCGCATCGCGCTGCAGGGCGGCTCTTCGGGCATCCCGAATTACGAGGATGTGCTGGCCGGCGCGTCTGCGGAAGTCCCGTCAGTGCAGTCGAAGCCGACCGATATCGCCTACATCATGTATACCAGCGGCACGACCGGCGGCTCCAAGGGCGTCATGATCAGCCATGCCGCGATGGTCGAAGCGACGCGGATGCTGTCGCACGAGTGCGGCGTATTGTCCTCGGACAAGGCGCTGATCGTGATGCCGCTGTTTCATCTTGGCGGCAAGATCGAGCAGATGAATTTCAGCCTGATGGGCGCGCAGATCGTGCTGAAGGCGAATTTCGACCCGGTCGATATCACCGAGACCATGGCGCGCGAGAAGGTCACCGCCGCGCATTTTGCCCCGGTGATGATCCAGCGCATCCTCGATGAACTCGACAACAAGCCCTACGACCTGAGCGCGTTGCGCTGCGTCCATTACGCCTCCGCGCCGATGCCGGTGCCGCTGCTGCGGCGTGCGATCGCGCGGCTCGGCACCATCTTCACGCAAGTCTACGGGATGACCGAGTGTCTGGCCTGCACCGTGCTGAAGGCCCATTGCCATGTGCTGGATGGCACCGAAGACGAGCGGCGGAGGCTCGGCTCCGCGGGCCAGCCGCTTCTCGGCAACCGGGTCAGCATCCTTCGCGATGACGGCACGGAATGCACCCCTGGCGAGATCGGGGAAATCGTCATTCACTCGCCAACGGTTATGAACGGCTACTGGAACAAGAGCACGCTCACGGCCGAGGTCGTGCGCGATGGCTGGATGTACACGCAGGATCTCGGCTTCGTCGACGATGGCGGCTATGTCTATGTCGTCGATCGCAAGAAGGACATGATCATTTCCGGCGGCGAGAACATTTATTCCTGGGAAGTGGAAGAGGTGCTGCGCGGTCATCCCGACGTCGCCGAGGTTGCCGTCATTGCCGTGCCGGACACGCAATGGGGCGAGGCGGTGAAGGCCTGCGTTCAACTGCATCCTGGCAAACAGGCGACCGAGGCGGCGTTGATCGAGTACACCCGCGAACGGATCGCGAGCTACAAGAAGCCGCGCAGCATCGATTTCCTCGAGGCGCTGCCGCGCTTGTTCAACGGCAAGATCGACAAGAAAGCGCTGCGCGCGCCGTATTGGGCCAATCGCGATCGTCAGGTGTCGTGATCGCAAGAGCGCGACACGCTGGAAATTGTTCCGATGGATTATCAGAAATTTCGTACCGACAACGTTGCCCCGCAGCCGCCGCT
>NZ_DATMRX010000140.1:0-1520 GCF_035565855.1 Pseudorhodoplanes sp. | reverse complement strand
AAGACCGGCAAGCGTGGTGCGAAGTGCGAAAACCCAGTCGCCGCGCGTCGGACGCATCAGGCCTGCAAGCGTGTCCCTGATCCGGTTCATCGCTCGCATAAAGGATCAGATGTCCAGCGCGTCGGCCTCGGCGAATTCGGCACGCTCGGTGATGAAGCGGAAGCGTGCTTCCGGCTTTGTCCCCATCAGCGCATCCACCGCATCGCGGGTTGCTGCTTCCTCATCGATCACATCGACACGCAGAAGCGTGCGCTTCTTCGGGTCCATGGTGGTTTCCTTGAGCTGATGCGCCATCATCTCGCCAAGGCCCTTGAACCGCCCGATCTCCACCTTGCCGCGCCCGGTGAACTGGGTGCGCAGCAATTCGTCCTTGTGGGCGTCGTCGCGCGCATAGGCGACCTTGCCGCCCTGCCGGATCGAATAGAGCGGGGGCACCGCCATGTAGAGATGCCCGCCATGAATGAGCTGCGGCATCTCCTGATAGAAGAAGGTGATGAGCAGCGAGGCGATGTGCGCGCCGTCGACATCGGCATCGGTCATGATGATGACGCGGTCGTAGCGAAGGTCCTGATCGCGATATTTCGAGCGCGTGCCGCAGCCGAGCGCCTGAACCAGGTCGGAAATCGTCTGGTTGGCGGTGAGCTTGTCGTGACCGGCGCTGGCGACGTTGAGGATCTTGCCGCGCAGCGGCAGGACGGCCTGCGTGGCGCGGTCGCGCGCCTGCTTGGCGGAGCCACCAGCCGAGTCACCCTCGACGATGAACAGTTCGGCACCTGCGGCGGCATTCTGGGTGCAGTCGGCCAGCTTGCCGGGCAGACGCAGCTTGCGCACGGCGGTCTTGCGCGACACCTCGCGCTCCTGACGGCGGCGAACGCGTTCGTCGGCGCGCTGGATCACCCAGTCGAGCAGCTTCGAGGCTTCCTGCGGGTTGTCTGCCAGCCAGTGGTCGAACGGATCGCGGATAGCGCTTTCGACGATGCGCACGGCTTCGACCGTCGCAAGGCGATCCTTGGTCTGGCCGACGAATTCCGGTTCGCGGATGAATACGGACAGCATGCCGGCGGCCGAGATCATCACGTCTTCGGACGTCACCACCGAGGCGCGCTTGTTGCCGACCAGATCGGCATAGGCGCGCAGGCCGCGCAGCAGCACGTTGCGCAGGCCGGTTTCATGCGTGCCGCCTTCACCGGTCGGAATGGTGTTGCAGTAGGAGTTTAGGAAGCCGTCGCCGCCATACCAGGTCACGGCCCATTCGACGGAGCCATGACCACCCTGACGCTCGGTCTTGCCGGCGAAGATTTCACGCGTGACCTGAAAATCGCCGCCCAGCGAGGCGGCCAGATAATCCTTGAGACCGCCCGGATAGTGGAACTCGTCCTTCGGGGGCGTGGTGTCCTTCTCGCCGATCAGCAGCGGATCGCAACTCCAGCGGATCTCGACGCCGCCGAAAAGATAGGCCTTGGAGCGTGCCATCTTGTAGAGGCGCGCCGGATCGAACTTCGCGCCCTTGCCGAAAATCT
>NZ_DATMRX010000139.1:0-14339 GCF_035565855.1 Pseudorhodoplanes sp. | reverse complement strand
GCAAGCTGGATCGAATAGAACATCTTGTCGACCAGCGCGCCGCGCTCCATCACGTATCCCATCAGGACGAAAAGCGGGATCGAGATCAGAACGTCGTTGGTCATCGCTCCGTAGGTGCGCTGGACCATCAGGTCGAAAACGCCGTTCTCCCACCAGAACTGACCGCTTTTGAAATAGGCGATGAATCCGAAAAATATGCCGAGACCCATCAGCGTGAACGCTGTCGGGAACCCCATTATGATCACGACCACAATGAGGCTGAGCATCAGCAATCCGAGGGCGGGGTCGCTCATGTCTGAAGGTCTCCGCCCATACCGCGCTGCCGCGCGGCCTCGTCGATCTCCTTGGCGCGCTCAATGGCGATCTTGCGCGACTCCTCGTCGACATATTCGCTGTTTGCAAGCTGCTCTTCGACGACGTCGATCTCGGCGACGTCCTTAAGCCTGGTCGGCCACTCGCCGGTTTTGAGGCACACGATGCAGCGGATGATCTCGGCAATGCCCTGGATCATCACCATTGCGCCGGCGATCGGAATCACGAATTTGAACTGCCACACCGGAGGGCCGTCGGCAGTGACGGTCGAGTGTTCGTTGATCCGCCAGGAATCCAGGGCGAAAATCCAGCCCGAATAGATCAGCGCCGCAATGCCGGGAATGAAAAACACCACATAGAGAACGAGATCGAGGCTTGCCTGCGTCCGCGGCCGCATCGAGCTGTACAGAAAATCGCCCCGCACATGCGCATTCTGCGCGAGCGTATAGGCGCCGCACATCATGAACAGCGTGCCGTACAGCATGTTCTCGGCGTCGAAAATCCACGCCGTCGGCGTATTGAGAACGTATCGCTTGAAGACTTCGATACAGACGACGGCGGTCAGCGCAATGATCAGCCAGGCGAAGACCTTACCGACCCATGTGCTGAAGCCGTCAATCGCGTGAAGAACGCTTTGAACGCTCATGGATGTACCAAATTATCTGACCCGCTGTCGTTCGGAAGCAAAGCACCATTCCGCTGTCTGCGGAATGGTGCCAGAGACGAACAGCTCGCCGTCAGATCGGAGCCTTTGCGTTCGGCCCGAAATAGTGATCGTAGGCCATCTTGCGGCTCACGATCGTGTCGTTTTCCCACTGCGTCGCACGCTTGGCAAAGGCCAATTGCGACTCGACGATCTTCTTGAACAGCGGGTTGTTTGCCGCGTACTTCTTGGCGACCTCGTCGAAAATTTCGAGCTGCCGCTTCAGGACCGCGTCCGGCGTCTTGTACACGCGGACCTTGTCCTTGGTCTGCAGATCGACATAGTCCTGCGAGTAGCGATCGATCGCCTTCCAGGACATATCCTGCGAGGCAGCTTCGACGGCATTCTCGATGATCGCCCGCATCTTCGCCGGCAGGGCATCGTACTTCGTCTTGTTGAACGAGATCTCGAACTGCTCGGCGTTCTGGTGATAGCTCTGCAGCATGTAGATCTTCGACACGTCGGCGAAGCCGAGCGCACGATCCGAGGACGCATTGTTGAACTCGGCCGCTTCGATCAGGCCGCGGTCCATTGCGGCAACGATTTCGCCGCCCGGCAGCGCGTTGACCGCAGCGCCCAGCCCGGAGAAGACGTCAATCGAGATACCGACGGTGCGGAACTTCAAGCCCTTGAAGTCGTCCACCTTGGTGACCGGCTTCTTGAACCAGCCGAGCGGCTGGGTCGGCATCGGGCCGTAGGGGAACGAGACGACATTGGCGCCGATCGACTTGAAGATTTCATCCAGCAATTCCTTGCCGCCGCCGTATTTGTGCCAGGACAGCAGCATGTTGGCGTCCATTGCGTAGCCAGGGCCCGAGCCCCACAGCGCGAGCGCATTCTGCTTGCCGTAGTGATACACAAGCACGCCGTGTCCGCCATCGAGGACGCCCTTCGACACCGCATCAAGGAGCTGGAAAGCCGGCACAACGGCACCCGCCGGGAGCACCTCGATCTTGAGGTCGCCGCCGGTCATGTCGTTGACCTTCTTGGCGAAGTCGATTGCATATTCGTGGAAGATGTCCTTGGACGGCCACGTGCTCTGCCAGCGCATGCTGACCGGACCCTGTGCCTTTACGACATTCGGAGCAGTAACAGCGGTTGCGCCCGCGGCAGCACCCGCCGCCAGCAGAAATTTGCGACGCGACGTCTTCTCAACTTTGTTGGTCATGAAGGTCCTCCCTAGCGACCATTCTTGGTTACGGCTTGGATGCCGTTTTCGTGATTAACCGCGGGAACTTATATGATATTCCAGCGGGCCTCGTCATAGTTTGGACGGGTTGCCGGAATTGCACAAGCCTGACGAAAGTCCGGCCTGCAGAATTTTCCGGGCCCATCGCATGTGTCAGCGAGAATGCACAAGCCGACCCCAAAAACATTACGGCCCTGTCACTTAGCGCGGCTTCGGTTTTTCAAGAGGTGAAGGTGTGAAAGACCTGGTCCGGCTGTTCAGGGAAGTCTTCCGCCTGTCGTTGCCTTATTTCCGTTCGGAGGACCGCCGCGCTGGTCTCATCCTGCTTGGCGCGGTGATCGGCATCGAGTTGTCGATCGTCGCAGTGAACGTGCTCATAAATCAATGGAATGCGCGGTTTTTCAATGCATTGCAGGATCGCAACTGGGACCGCTTTGTCGCGGAACTCAGTATCTTCTGCGTGCTGGCTGCGCTCTACATCGTACTCGCGGTCTATCAGCTTTACCTGAATCAGTGGCTGCAGATCCGCTGGCGTACGTGGATGACACGGGTCTATCTCGATCGCTGGCTGGCCAGTTCGACGCATTACCGCATGCAGCTATTTGGCGATGCAGCAGACAATCCGGACCAGCGCATCGCTGATGACATCAATCAGTTTATCGAGAAATCGCTCACCATCGTGATACGCCTGCTCGGGGCAATTGTGACGCTTCTGTCATTCTTCGCGATCCTGTGGGGCCTGTCGGCCGCGGCGCCGCTGACGGTGTTCGGCACCGATCTTAATATTCCGGGCTACCTCGTCTGGGTCGCGCTCGTCTATTCGGTAGGCGGAACCCTGCTCGCCCACTGGATCGGCTGGCCGCTCGCCGCCCTCAACTTTCGTCAGCAGCGTTTCGAAGCCGACTTTCGCTTCAGTCTGATCCGGGTTCGCGAGAATGCGGAACAGATCGCCTTGCTGGATGGCGAAGAAGCCGAGAAGACCCGGCTGGGCGAACGCTTCGCGCATGTCATCCAGAACTTCATGGCTCTGATCTCGCGGCAGAAGAAAGTGATCTTCGTTCAGCAAAGCCATGCGCAGATCGCGCTGATCCTGCCCTATGTCGTCGTCAGTCCGGCCTATTTCTCCGGCGCCGTGCCGCTCGGCACGCTGACGCAGACCGCGAGCGCGTTCAACAGCGTGCAGGAATCGCTGTCATTCTTCGTGACCTTCTATCGCACCATCGCCGAATGGGCAGCGATCGTGGATCGCTTGACGGGATTTAACCGCGCGCTTGACGAGGCGCAGGCCATGGCGGCCGCCTCGAACATCGCGATCGAGCCGGAGAGCGGCGCGCGCGCCGTTCGTATCGAGAATCTGTCGGTGAGCCGTCCCGACGGCACGCAATTGCTCGCGCCGGCAATGTCCGAATTCACGCCGGGCGAGCATGTGCTGCTGACCGGCCCCTCCGGCGCGGGAAAATCGACGCTGTTTCGTGCGATCGCCGGTCTGTGGCCGTTCGGCAAGGGGCGGGTCGTGATACCCGAAGGCGCTCGCGTCATGGTGCTGCCGCAGCGCCCTTACTTTCCGGAAACGACCCTCGCCAACGCGTTGTCCTACCCGACCGCGCAGGCGTTCGACGATGCGACGTTGATCGAGGCGCTCGGCGCCGTGGGACTATCGAGTCTGACCGGACGACTGCACGAAGAGGCTCACTGGAACCGGATCCTGTCACTCGGCGAGCAGCAGCGTCTCGGCGTTGCGCGGGCTTTGCTGCAAGCGCCGGATTACCTCTTCCTCGATGAAGCGACCGCCTCCCTCGACGAGCCGTCGGAAGCAAGACTGTACGGACTCCTTCACACCCGCCTGAAGGACACCACGATCGTCTCGATCGGACACCGCTCGACACTGCATGAGTTTCACCGCCGACACGTCACCCTCAAGCCCGACGGCAATGCCCACAAGCTTTCGGAAACGACACCGGCCGCCGCGGCCGAGTGATGTTGCCGATCAGAACCAGCGCTTGGGCCATGGCGTGCGTCGCACGACATTGACCCAGAAAAACGTATAGACCAGCAGCAGCAGCGCACCCGCGGCGACGGGGATCAGCACGAAGCTCCAGGACATGCTGTTCATCACGATGATGAGCGGGTTGATCCCGGCCGGCGGGTGAAACGTGTCGGTCGCGAGCATGGCCAGCATGGCAAGGCCCACGGCCAGCGCCGCGACCCAGGCTTCCGGCCCGGCCAGCTTCAGCGCAATGACCCCGACAAGGGCAGACAGGATGTGACCGCCGACCAGCGCGCGCGGCTGCGCCGGCGCCGCTTCCGGCGTGCCCGTGACCAGCACGATCGAGGTGGCAAAGGGAATGGAGGCCAGCGGAAATTCTGCCTGGATCGACAGAAGGTACATGAGCCCAATGGCGAGGCTGCCACCCGTCGCGCCCGCCACCATCAATCCGTATTGCCGCTCCATCTGCATCACGTTCGTCGGTGCAATGGCGATGCCATCGCACAAGCCGCGCGGACATGCAAAAGCGGCGGCCTTTCGGCCGCCGCTCGCAAAGTCTCTGAGGTGATACCGTCGCTTACTTCAGATCGTTCAGCGTGGTGTCGAAGGACAGTTTGGCGATATAGGCCTCGCCGCACCACTTTGACTTGGGCGCGCCAGCCGGGGTGACGCCGGCACTCGCATTGCCCGTCAGGACGCCGCACTCGACCTGGTTCAGGTCGGTGTCGTGATAGCGCAGGTCGACGGTGAGCGCCTTGTAGGTAAAGCCGATACCCGCGTTCCAGTACGTGTAGTCAGGCAGGTCGATCGAGCCCAGCGCCGCCGTCGTGGTGCCAAGCCAGTAGTGGGCGATCTCGCCGGAGACATAGGCACCCCAGGACCCCATGGCCGGGAAAGTGTATTTCGCAGTGCCCGACAGGTAGGTGCCTGAACCACCGGTATTCAGCCAGTCATCCGCGTAGTACACGGCACCGCCGAGGGTGAACTGATCGGTCGCCGCCCAGGACACCTTGCCGTAGACTTCCCAGAAGTCGGTGTCGACCGGGATGCCCGCGATGCCTTCCTTCGGATAGTGGTAATACCATACGCCGAAGTCCCAGCTCAGCTTGCCGGTGCTCAGGCGGACACCGCCATAATAGTCGATTTCGGCCGTCGGATTGGTCGGAAGGTCGACGCTCATGCCCGCAACCGCGGCATAGAAGGTGATCAGGTCGCTCGCCTTGTACTGGCCTTCGAAATAAGCACCGACCGAGGGTCCGCGATCGGACTGCGAAATGCCGCGGAAGTTATAGTCGGTCATGACAGAGCCACCGATGGCGACGTTCCAGGGATTGACCGCAACCGGCGCCGGCGGCGCCTTGTAGACCGGTGCGATATCCGCAGCGAGTGCCGGCGCGGCGCCCATAACAGCAGCAGCAACGACCGCCGGCATCACGTATTTCTTCATCTCTTCGCCCCTTTGATTTCGTACGTTGGCGCTTGGTGATCGTTGGCGACCAGACACCAGACCCCTAAACGACCCCTGCCCTTCACCTTGCAGTTGGCGTTATTCGGCATGGAACAGGGTGCATCGCCAACGCGAATTTTTGCGCAGCTGCTGCCTTTTTGGGCGTTTCGAATGCAAACAGGGCCAAATTCACAGGCCGCCGTCACAATCCATTAACATGTTGCAGGAAAGCAACGAGAAGCGCCGGGAAACCAAGGCTTCCCGGCGCTCCTGGAGGCTTGAAATGATCCCGTCGGGTCAGGCTGCCTTCTTGCGATTCGCTTCCAGGCGCTGATCGACAAGGGCGACCTGGGCGTCGATGGCCGGCAGGCTCAGCCCCTTTTGCTTGGCGATGAGCTGGACCAGCTTGTCGGCCCGCTCAATGAATTGCGCCCCATTATTCAAGGCGCGCGCCGCCGACGCCGGCCGGGACAGGCTCTGGGCAGCCGCGGCGTATTTCTCGAATGGCACCAGATCGTTGGGGTTGGCGCCGAGCTTCACCACGAGGTCGTTGACGAAGTTATAGACCGTACGCGAGGTCTCGATGTCGCTGTGCACCGCCTCCTGCGCCGTGCGCATGCCGTCCGGCGTGATGCAGCGGTAATTTCCCGCCAGCAGCATCGCCCATTTGGCCAGCGGCACGTACAGCGAATCGTAGACCCGCAGCTTGACCGGCAGCTCGATGGGATTGCCGTCGCCCGGATCGAAGCGGATCGCATCGATCTCCTTTTCGAGCTGGCGCAGGATCGCGGTGTCCTTGTCGTCGTCGAACTTGGCGACCTTGAAATTGGTCGGCAGCGTCACCTGCAACACATTGGCCGGCTCGTCCGGTGGACGAATCGCCTGCGGGTCGGGGCTGCACAGCGTGATCTTTCCGGGATCGAAATTGTCCCAGACGCTGGGATCGGTATAGGCGGGCTTCAGCGAGTCAGCGCTCAGCCCCGGAATGCGCCGCATATAGGCGAGCGGCGGCATGTTCATGATCGACATGCAGGGCACGCGCGATTTCGCCACGGCATCCAGGAGCTCGCGCACCCCCGGCGAGCGATATTGCGGCTCCTGCATGGCAAGGCCGACCAGATCGTATTTCGAGGGATCGACACCGGCCGCACCGCTCGCGGTCACCTGCCCCGGAAGCTTGCGCGAATCCAGGATGACGGGGTCCTTGCGGCCCTTCACCGGCAGGCGAATGAGGAAGCCTTGCGAATTGATGAGGTCCGCTTCGGCGGGCAGACACACGTGATGGATCTTATGTCCGCCGAACAGCATCTTCGAGGCGAGCAGCGAACCGTAAGCTGCGCCCAGAATGAGAATGTTGTACGCCATAGGCGAACCCTCCGGTCGGTTTTGTGGATTTGTTCGGCGTGCCGATAAGGCCGCCACAGATCAATGCTACCAGCCCCCGCGCATGCGATGCAATGCTCGCATGCCGGGGCAAATCCGTCGGCCGATGGGTGTTTCAAATCAGGAAATGGAGACCCGCTGCTTGCGCAGGGTTCCTCATTTTCCGGGCTTGTAGACGATATCGAAAAGCGGCGCGATATCCTGAGCGGTCTTCGCCGCAGGGATGTATTTGTAGTCCAGCGCATCCTGCAGCGTGAGGTCGAGGCCCTTGATCTCGCCGATCTGCAGCCCCGCCTTCGGATAGAATTCGCTGACGGCTTTCTTCGCGATGTCGGGCGGCAGCTTCATGTTCTCGGCGAAGATCTCGATGGCGCGGGGATTCTCGTAGGCCCAGTCGATCGCGCGTGCATAGACGCGCATGAATTTCTCGATCGCGGCGCGCTTGGTCTTCAGCGCATTCTCGTTGGCGATGTTCACGCGGATCGTCTGGTTGGCGAGCTGCGGCACGTCGAGGGTGCGGGCAACCACGCGGATCTGCTGCTCGTTGAGCTGTTTCAGACCGAACGGCGCTGCCGCCCAGCCGACATCGATCTGCCCGGTCATCACTTGCGTCAGTGTCGCGGGCGCACCGCCGGTCGCCACCGTCTTCGCGCCGGAGCCGGCCTGCTTGAGCAGCGCGAGCAGGATCAGGTTCGACGAAGAGCCAGGCGAGGAAAACGCCACGGTCTTGATCGCCGGGTCCTTGAACGATTTGATCGGGCTGTCGGACTTCACGTACCAATAGAGCTCGCCGGCGCCGGTCATCTGCGCGGAAATCACGCGCACCGGCGCGCCCTTCACATAGGCTCCGATCACGCCCAGCAGTCCGTTGGAGAGCCCGATATCGGTGCTGCCCGAGAGTACCGTGGTCAGGGTCGCCGCGCCGCCATCGGTATAGAACGGCTCCACCGTAAGGCCGGCTTCCTTGAAGAATCCGGCTTTCTCGGCGAATTCGACAAAGGACGAGTCCCAGAAAAACCGCTGCGAGATCGCAACCTTCAGCGTGTCGGTCTGCGCGGCCGCCGCAAGCGGCGAGAGCGCAAGCGCAAGTGCGGCCAAGATAAGCCTCAGCATGACGTCCTCCCGTGGTTTATGGCCGGATCTTCTTTCGTGTCCGGTCTATTTCGACAAAGTCGTCATCGCGACGAGCGAAGCGACGACGCAATCCACCATACCGTGCGATCGCTTATGGATTGCTTCGCTGCGCTCGCAATGACGCCGGTATCTGATCAGGTCATCACGCCACCTGCGCCAGCTTCTTCTCGGGCAGCTTCAGATTGAACAGCCTGATGGCGTTGCCGCCGAGAATGTTGCGCTTTGCGGTCTCCGAGAGAAACGGCAGATCGTAGATCGTCGACGGCAAATCAAAATCCCAGTGCGGATAGTCCGACGAATACATCAGCTGGGTCTCGGCGTTGATCATGCGCATCGTGGTTTCCAGCGCGCCCATGTCGGTCATTTCCATCGGCTGCGTCGTGTAGAACATCTCGCGCATGTAGTCGCTCGGCGGCCGCTTCAGCGCCGGCGCCTCGGACGAGCGCATCATGTATTCGTTGTCGAAGCGCTGCATCATGAACGGGATCCATGCAAGGCCGCTTTCGATCCACACGACCTTGAGCTTGGGGAAGCGCTCCGGCAGCCCGTTCACGATCCAGTTCGCCATGTGGATCATGTTGTGAACCGTGAAGCCGAGCGCATGCACCGAGATGAACCGGTTCAGCATCGACATCGACTGGTCGTTCCAGTTATAGGCGGCATGGAAGCCGAGCGGCAGCCCGAGATCCTCCAGAAGCGCATAGGTCTTCATATAGGAATTGTGGTGCACCGGCCGGTAGCGCGCCGCCGTGACCATGAAGCCGCAGACGCCCTCGTGCCGGCCGAATTCCTGCACCATGCGGAAGCTGGCTTCGGCGTCGTTGAAGGGCAAATAGAGCATGGAGCGAAGGCGAGGCTCCTTCGCTAGTACTTTCTCGCAGAGCCATCGATTATAGGCGCGCGCCAGTGCGACTTCGACTTCGACCTGCGGATGCACACCGAGTTGAAGCATCGGCGTCGGAAAGAGGATCGCGATGTCGACACCCATGCAATCCATCCACCGCTTGGTCAGCGTGATGTCGCGATGCTGGGGGCCGTCGGCCTTCTCCATCTTGCGCAGCGGATACCGGGTAACCCGTCCGCCCATGTCCTGATAGCCGACGCCGGTTGGCAACACGCCGTTGTTCTTGGCATTGGCCTGACCCGCGCTGAGCATGAGTTGGCGCAGAACCGGATCGTCCAGATATTCGAGGATCTCGGACATGGATTCGGACTCGTAGTGATGGGAGTCCACATCCACGATCGGGAAGCGGTCGTAGCCCCGATCCCTGGCCTGCTGGGCGGCATGGGCGAGCAGCTTGGTCGTGTCGAATTCGGCCACGGCCATCTTGCGATAATCGCTGAGCGGAAGTTCCATATTCGCCTCGTTCACCGTCCCGACCAGGATTGCCACATCCCGAGTTCGAACACCTGGATGTTCACGGCCTTCAGGATCGCGGAGACCACAAGCATGGCCTCGGTAGCGCTGACATCGCTCTCTGGCGGCAGCGCGGCCAGCGGATCGTCAGAGGTTTCGGCCCGCGCGGCATATTCGCGGATGGTTGCCGCAAGCAGCGACTGAAGCTCGTCGTCGCGCATGTGCGGCAGACCCGCGAGCAAGGCCGCCGTCGCCGCGGCGTCAGTCGGCGCGGACATAGACGTCCTCACCACGCCGCACCACCTCGTAGGTCTTCAGCTTGAGACGCCGATCGGCCGCGCATTCACCGGTCCGCAGATCGTATTCGTAGCCATGCCAGGGGCAGACGAAATGCACCTGATCGGCGGAAAAGCGCTGGCCGTGCCAGGTGCGGTCGGGCGCCAGGACGTCCTCGACCTTATGCATGATCAGGCCCTCGCAAGCGGGGCCGCCCTGATGGACGCACAGGTTCTGGTAGGCATAGAAGGCGCCCTCCCAGTGAAAGACGCCGATCTCGACGCCGTTATGCGACACGATACGCCGCTCGCCATCCGGCAGGTCGGATGCTTTTGTCACGAAAATCTCGGTCAACAGCACTTCTCCATATGCGGACCCAAGAAGGCTACACCATCCGTGACGGATTGCGACCCTTTCCAAAAAGCGAACGGCCCGGCTGCTGTGCAGGCCGGGCCGAACTGATCTGACGTCTGGAAGCCTCTTCAGGTCGAACTGGAGTCGCCGAACGGCCGATACCCCGTGTCGCTCGACGATTCCGGAGCGGCTTCGGGTTCAGACGCAGGCGCAGCCGCCCTGGACGCGGCCTTCCTTGCTCTCTTTTTCTTCTTCGGTGCTGCGGTCTTTCTGGACGCAGCGGCCTTCTTGGCCTTGGTTTTCTTGGCCTTTTTGCCTTTCTTCACGCCCTTCTTTGCGCTTTTCTTCGCGCCTTTTTTCGCGCTTTTCTTTGCGCCTTTTTTCTTCTTGGGCATGCTCACTTTCTTGGCTTTTTTGCCCTTCTTGGCCTTCTTGGCCTTCTTCCCCTTCTTTGCCTTCTTCGCCATGACTTCTCTCCGAAAGTTTGCGCTAGGCTGCCGCTAGGCTGGTGCTTGAGTCTTTGCGACGGTCACCAGATCCCCTTCGCCCGGCATTGCTTGCGCGCCGCCGGACAATCCCGTCGGCTTCGGGCCTCCCGTGGCCCAATCGATCAACTCAACCGGGTGAACCACCGGGATCGCCGTGCCCGATGCGATCTGCGTCATACATCCGATATTGCCTGCCGCGATCACGTCGGGACTCAGTTGAGCGATGTTTGCGATCTTACGGTCCCGGAGCGTCTGCGCAATGTCGCTTTGCAAGATATTGTAAGTCCCGGCCGAGCCACAGCACAAATGCCCTTCCGGAATGTCCCTCACGATGAAGCCGTGACGGGTCAGAAGCTCCTTGGGCTGACGAATGACACGCTGACCATGCTGCAGTGAACAGGCGGCGTGGTAGGCGACCGTCAGACCCGTCTGTCGGACCGGGCCGGACGCCGGCAGGGTGACCAGATATTCGCTGATGTCCTTGGCAAGGCTCGAGACCCGCGCAGCCTTTTCGGCATAGGCCGGATCGGTCCGCAGCATGAAGCCGTAGTCCTTCACGGTCGTGCCGCAACCCGAAACGTTGATCACGATCGCATCGAGGCCGGCACCCTCGATCTCCCGCATCCATAGGTCGATGTTGGCCCGTGCCTGGGCGTGCGACTGGCGCTCGCGCCCCATGTGATGGACGAGCGCCCCGCAGCAGGACTCCTCCTCCGGCGTCACCACCTCAATGCCGAGGCGGTTCAGCACCCGGATCGTCGCCGCGTTGACATGCTCGCCGAGCACCTGGTTGGCGCAGCCCTGCAGCAGCGCCACCCGACCTCTTCTGGTCCCCTCGGCCGGATGAATGCGCGTCGTCGGCGGCGTCGCAGGAATGGCGGTGGTCGGAGCCAGCCGCAGCATCGCCGAAAGCGGCTTCAGTCCGATTGCCGAAAGAAGACCGGCAAAGGGTCGCGCCAGCGGCGCGAGCGTCAGCGCAACGCGCAGCCGGCCCGGATAGGGCAGCACCGTCGCGAGCAGTGATCGCATCAGCCGGTCGCGCCATGGCCGCCGATAGGTCTTTTCGATATGCGCGCGGGCGTGGTCGACGAGATGCATGTAATGCACCCCGGATGGACAGGTGGTCATGCAGGACAGGCAGGACAGGCAGCGGTCGATATGCTTCACCACGTCAGCGGTTGCCGGCCGCCCCTGCTCAAGCATGTCCTTGATCAGGTAGATGCGGCCGCGCGGTGAATCGAGTTCATCGCCCAGCAGCACATAGGTCGGACAGGTTGCGGTGCAGAATCCGCAATGCACACAGGCCCGCAGGATCTTGTTGGATTCGGCGGTGTCCGGATCGGCGAGCTGTGCGAGGGAAAAGCGGGTCTGCATGACTAAACCCCCGGCCACATGCGGCCGGGATTGAGAATGCCTTTGGGATCGAAGCTGGTCTTCACCCGCTGCGTCAAGGCGGCAACGCCGGCATCCTGCGGATCGAATACCGGCACCGCAGCCCGGATGGCGGCAGGCGCGCGGATCAGCGTCGCGTGTCCTCCCGCCTCGGCCACCGCCGGCCGAAGCACCGCGTTACCGGCGTCGTCCGATGGCGGCATCGCGATCCAGATCAGTCCGCCGGCCCAATCGAAGAAGTAAGTCCCGCCGGCCTGCGCGGCGGCGGACGCCACCGCGAAACCGTTCGTTGACGCTGTCGACACCCGCCAGACCGGACCGCTGTCGCCGGCGAACAGACGCACATCGCGGATCGTTCGCCACAGTCCTTTCGACATCTCGGCATCGATGGTCTCGGCCGCACCGTAACCTTTCAAAAGGGCCGTCAGGGCACGCGAGCGGTGCGCGACCGAGGGCGCCACCCCCTCCAGACGAAACATGGTCACGGGCCGTTCGCCCGCGAGCTCGGCCATGCGCGCCGCAACCGCTGCCGGAAAATGAGCGGCGCCGGAGACGTCGCACGAGGACCCCATCGCGTCGGTCATGGCGCGCGCCGCACGCTGGTCGTCGAGGCCGGTGAGGAGGACGGTGGTTTCCGTTTCCGCACGCGGCAAGGTCTTGATGGTGACCTCGGTCATGACGGACAGCGTGCCGAAGGATCCGGCCATCAGCTTGCAGAGGTCGTAACCGGTCACGTTCTTGACCACGCGCCCGCCGGATTTGAAGGTCTCGCCGCGCCCCGACACGGCGCTCATGCCGAGGAAATGGTCGCGCGCGGCACCTGCCTTGATCCGGCGCGGGCCGGAGAGATTGCTGGCGAGGACGCCGCCGATGGTCCCGTGACCAAGCGTGCCGTTGAGCAGCAAACCGTAATCGGCCGGCTCGAAAGCGAGTTCCTGGTTCGCTTGCGCGACCAGCCGCTCGATCTCGTTCATCGCGGTCCCGGCGCGCGCCGAGAGCACCAATTCCTCCGGCTCATACAGCGTGACGCCGGCAAGCGCGGACAGATCCAGTGTGACGTCGGACTGACTCGGGCGGCCGATGCCGCGCTTGGAGCCCTGCCCCACGATCTCGAGCGTCTTGCCTTCGGCCAGCGCCCAGCCGACGGCGTCTTCGACGTCCTTCGCGTCGCGGGGTTTCAATCTGTCAGGCACGGCCTCTCACCCGGCTCGCATCCAAGGGATGCCAGCCACCCTCTTCCCGCAAATGCCGAGAGGGTCAAGAGAATGCGACAGACGATCAAGAGAATGCGGCAGACCATCAAGAGAATGGCGGCAGACCATCAAGAGACCAACCGCTCGTCGGAGATGATCTTGCCGTCGTTCGGCAAACTGCCGGGCGGCACCAGCTTCACCATTCCCTTGAGCTTGGTGACCGACTGCATCGTGCCGGCGACCGCATCGGCGAGACTTTCGCCACCGGAAGCCTCGGCATGCAGCGTCATGACGTCCTGCTCGCCCTCGCGCGTGACCACGAGCCGCAAGCGTCCCAGCTCCGGGTGGCGCTTCGCGATCTCGGCGATCTGCTCGGGCCGCACGAACATGCCCTTGACCTTCGTGGTCTGGTCGGCGCGGCCCATCCAGCCCTTGATGCGCGTATTGGACCGGCCGCAGGGCGACTGGCCCGGCAGCACAGCCGACAGATCGCCGGTGGCGAGCCTGATCATCGGGTAATCGGGATTGAACGAGGTCACGACCACCTCTCCGACCTCGCCTTCGGGCACCGGGTCGCCGGTGCCGGGCCGCACGATCTCGACGATGATGTTCTCGTTCACGACCAGCCCTTCGCGGGCCGGCGTCTCGTAGGCGATCACCCCGGTCTCGGCGATGGCGTAGCATTGCAGGACGTCGACGCCGCGCGCGGACAGCTCCTGCCGCAGCGAGGCCGGGAGCGCCGCCCCGGAGACGAGGCCGCGCCTTATGGAGGACGCATCCTTGCCGGACTTCTCCGCTGTATCGAGCAGGACCTTCAGGAAATCGGGCGTGCCGGTATAGCCATCCGGCCGAAGCCGCGCGATCGCCTCGACCTGCTGCTCGGTATTGCCGACACCGCCCGGGATCACGGCGCAGCCAAGCGCCTCTGCCGCGGATTCGAACATCCAGGCGCCGGGCGTCAGGTGATACGAAAAGCAGTTCAGGACGATCTGGCCCTCGCGAAAGCCGGCGGCGAACATCGCACGCGCTACGCCGGCAAAGTCCGTCCCGTGCCCCTCCGGCTCGAAGATCGGTCCCGGTGACATCAGAAGCCGCTTCGCCTTTGAGGGCGGCGTGACATTGAA
>NZ_DATMRX010000138.1:0-17969 GCF_035565855.1 Pseudorhodoplanes sp. | reverse complement strand
GCACCTGCACTAGCGGCGTCTGCGATCGGACGTGTGCTCTGCGCCAACAGAAAAGGGGTGGCCCAGCGGCCACCCCTTCTGATTCACGTGCGCTCTGGAGCCGCTTGATTTTCGCTCTCAGAACAATCCGACGATCTTGCCCTCGGCATTCACGTCGATCGAATCCGCCGACGGCACCTTGGGCAGGCCCGGCATGGTCATGATCTCACCGCAGATCGCCACGATGAATTCCGCACCGGCCGAAAGCCGCACTTCGCGCACCGGGATGTTGAAGCCGGTCGGCGCGCCCTTGGCATCCGGATTGGTCGAGAAAGAATACTGCGTCTTGGCGATACAGACCGGCAGGTTGCCGAAGCCCATTTCTTCCCAGGCCTTGAGCTGATCCTTCACCGACTTGTCGGCGGTGGCATCATCGGCGCGGTAAATTTCCTTGGCGATGGTGCGGATCTTCTCGAACAGCGGCACCTCGTCGGGATAGAGCAGCTTCAGGTTGGCCTTGCCCTCGTCGCAGATCTTAACGACAGCCCGCGCCACATCGGCCGCGCCCTCGCCGCCCATCGCCCAGTGATCGGCCATCAGCGCCTCGACGCCGAGCGCCTTGCACTTCTCCTTCACCAGCGCGATTTCCGCATCGGTGTCGGCCGAGAAGCGGTTGATCGAGACCACCGCCGGCAAGCCGAATTTCTTGATGTTCTCGATATGGCGCTGCAGGTTGGCCATGCCGGCTTCGAGAGCCTTGAGGTCTTCCTTCTTGAGGTCCTCTTTCTTGACGCCGCCATGCATCTTGAGCGCGCGGATGGTGGCGACGATCACGACGCAATCGGGCTTCAGACCAGCCTTGCGGCACTTGATATCGAGGAACTTCTCCGCGCCGAGATCGGCGCCGAAGCCGGCTTCGGTCACGACGTAATCGGCGAGCTTCAGCGCGGCGGTGGTGGCCGACACCGAGTTGCAGCCATGCGCGATATTGGCGAACGGTCCGCCATGGATGAAGGCGGGCGTTCCTTCCAGCGTCTGCACGAGATTGGGCGCGATCGCGTCCTTGAGCAGCGCGGTCATCGCGCCGTCCGCCTTCACCTCGCGGGCGCGGACCGGCTTGCGGTCGCGGGTATAGCCGATGATGATGTTGCCGAGGCGCTGCTTCAGGTCGTTCAGATCCTTGGCGAGGCAGAAGATCGCCATCACTTCGGACGCCACCGTGATGTCGAAGCCGGCTTCGCGCGGATAGCCGTTGGCGACACCGCCGAGCGAGCAGACGATCTCGCGCAGCGCGCGGTCGTTCATGTCGAGGACGCGGCGCCAAGCGACACGGCGCGAGTCGATGCCGGCCGCATTGCCCCAGTAGATATGATTGTCGATCAGCGCCGAGAGCAGGTTATGCGCCGAGGTGATGGCGTGGAAGTCGCCGGTGAAATGCAGGTTGATGTCTTCCATCGGCACGACCTGTGCATAACCGCCGCCGGCGGCGCCGCCCTTCACGCCAAAGCACGGACCGAGCGAGGGCTCGCGCAGCGCGCACATCGCCTTCTTGCCGATATGATTGAGCGCGTCGGTGAGACCGACCGTGGTGGTGGTCTTGCCTTCGCCCGCCGGCGTCGGCGAGATCGCGGTGACGAGGATCAGCTTGCCGTTCGGTTTGTCGGCGAGCGACTTGATGTAGTCCATCGACACCTTGGCCTTGTAATGGCCGTAGGGCTCGAGGTTCTTCGCGTCGATGCCGAGCCGCTCCTTGGCGACCTCGACGATCGGCCGCATCTTGGCGGCCTGGGCAATTTCAATATCGGAGAGCGGCTTCTGATGTTGCGAGGCGGGCATGGTTGCTGATCCGTCAGGAGGGAAACGAAGAACTCGTCATTTCAAGGCTTGAGCGCAGCGAAGAACCCGGAATCCAGAACCGCGAGCGCGTGAATGGATTCCGGGTTCGCCGCTTCGCGGCGCCCCGGAATGACGCAGAGAGAAAGTCATGTAAAGCGCGCGCCCTTTTCGATTTTCGCGGACGCTGCCCATTCTCCCGCGCCCACTTTCGGCCCATCGGCCTGCACGCGCGTGACCTTGATGCGACCGTCGGCACAGACGACGGTGAAGCTGTCAGCATCGACCGCGACGACTTCACCGAGCTTGCCGCCGATGCCCTTCGGATCGCGGGCCGGAAGCGGCGTCGCCTCGAAGATTTTCAGCTTGGCGCCGTTGATCGTCGCCCACGCACCGGGCGCCGGATTGCAGCCGCGGATCAGCCGGTCGATCTGCTCCCACGGCTTGCCGAAATCGATATGCGCGTTGCCGGGGCCGCAAATGCCTTCATAGGTCGCCTTGGAGTGATCCTGTTTGATGCGCGGCGCCTTGCCGGCCTTCACGAGATCGACCGATTCCAGCATCGCCTCGACGCCCATCGGGAACAGGCGGTCGAAATAAACCGTGCCAAGGGTATCCTTGTCCGAGATCGGCGTTTTCTTCTGCAGGAGGATGTCGCCGGTATCGAGCCCGTTATCGGGCCAGAAGATCGAGAGCCCGGTTTCCTTCTCGCCCTTGATGATCGGCCAGTTGATCGCGCTGGCGCCGCGATAGAGCGGCAACAGCGACGGATGATACTGGATCGAGCCGTGGGTCGGGATATTGAGGAAGTCTTCCGGCACGAACAGCGTGACGAAGGCCATGACCTGCAGGTCCGGCTTCAGCGCCTTGAATTCTTCCCACACCGCCGGGTCCTTGTAGGACGCGGGCTGATAGACCGGGAGCTTCGCAGCGAGCGCGGCTTCCTTCAGCGGGTCGGCCTTTCCGCCGGGCTTTTCCGGCGCGACGTAAACCGCGATCACGTTTTCGCCGCGCTTGAGCAGCGCTTCGAGCACGGCCTTGCCGAAGGCCTGCTGGCCGTGGACCACAATACGCATCGTTTTCCCCTGCTCACTCTCGTGTCCCGGGCGCATCGCAGCACGAGCGATGCGAAGTGGTGCGATGCAGAACCGGGACCTTCACACGCCAGTTTTTCTCAAGTGGGTCCCGGATCAGCGGCGCACCGTTTCACGCTGCGCCGCATCCGGGACACGAAGGCGGCGTCACGCCGCCTTCGACTTCTCGCCTTTTTCCGGCGCCGACAGCGCGCCCGACGCCTTGATCTCGGCGACGGTCTTCTTGTCGAAGCCCAGCACCTTGGTCAGGATTTCGTCGGTGTGCTCGCCGAGCAGCGGAGAGCGCTTCACCTCGGAGATCGAGTCCGACATCTTGATCGGGTTGCCGACGGTCAGATACTTGCCGCGGACCGGATGATCGACCTCGACCACCGTGCCGGTCTTGCGCAACGACTCATCCTCGGCGATCTCCTTCATCGACAGGATCGGACCGCAGGGGATGTCGTACTTGTTGAGGATGTCCATGGCCTCGAACTTGGTCTTGGTCATGGTCCATTGCTCGATGCGCTCGAAGATCTGATTGAGCTTCGTCAGCCGCGCCTTTGGCGTGGCATATTCAGGATCGGTCTTCCAGTCAGGCTCGCCGATCACATCGCAGATCGCACCCCAGACCGGAGCCTGGGTGATGAAGTAGATGTAAGCGTTGGGATCGGTCTCCCAGCCCTTGCACTTGAGGATGCGTCCCGGCTGGCCACCACCGGAATCGTTGCCGGCGCGCGGCACGGCGTCGCCGAACGGCACGCCTTCGCCATACTGGCTGTATTCGGTCAGCGGACCATGCGCGAGGCGCTGCTGATCGCGCAGCTTCACGCGGCAGAGGTTGAGCACGCCGTCCTGCATGGCGGCGAGGACCCGCTGGCCGCGGCCGGTGCGGTTGCGCTGATAAAGCGCCGCGACGATGCCGAGCGCGAGATGCAGTCCGGTGCCGCTATCGCCGATCTGGGCGCCGGTGACGAGCGGCACGCCATCGCGGAAGCCGGTGGTCGAAGCGGCACCGCCGGTGCATTGCGCGACATTCTCATAGACCTTGCAATCCTCGTACGGGCCCGGGCCGAAGCCCTTCACCGAAGCGACGATCATGCGCGGGTTGAGCTTGTGGATGTGCTCCCAGGTCAGTCCCATGCGATCGAGCGCGCCCGGCGCAAAATTCTCGACCAGCACGTCGCAGCTCTTGATCAGCTCGTTGAGCACGCGCTTGCCCTGCGGATGCTTGGAGTCGATCGTGATCGAGCGCTTGTTGTGGTTGAGCATCGTGAAGTAGAGCGAGTCGGCGCCCTTCACATCGACCAGCTGGCCGCGGGTGATGTCACCGACGCCCGGACGCTCGACCTTGATCACATCGGCGCCGAACCAGGCGAGCAATTGGGTGCAGGTCGGACCCGATTGCACGTGCGTGAAGTCGAGAATGCGAACGCCGTCGAGGGCCTTGCCGGCCTGACCGAACGGCTTTTTCGACGGCGGCGGCAGCAACGACTTCGCCGACTTGCCGTTCTTCGCGCTCTTGGCACTCTTGCCGTTCTTGCCAGCGCTCTTCTTCGGCGCAAGCTTCAAGACCTTGGCGGACGAACGCTTCGTTGCCGGCTTTTTCGCCGCCGGCTTGGAGCGTGCCTTTGCAGGCTTTTTCACTTTCTTCTTCTTGGCCATCGAACTTCTTCTCCTGAATTCACTGAGGCCCCAGACGCAGCGGCCGACGCTGCGCCCACCTATTTCTTCTTCAGCGCGCTCTGCGGATTGAGATTGCCGATACGGCCGCTCTCGCTGCCCGCGGCCGGATCGATCACCGCGTTGATCAGCGTCGGCTTGCCGGAATCCATCGCCTCGTTGACCGCACGCCGGAGTTCGTCGGGCGTCGTCGCGTTGACGCCGACGCCACCGAAGGCCGTCGCCATCATGTCGTAGCGCGCGCCCTTCACGAACACGGTCGTGGCAGGATCGGAGCCCGCGGTGTTGACGTCGGTGCCGCGATAGATGCCGTCGTTGTTGAAGATCACGACGCAGACCGGCAGCTTGTAGCGGCAGATCGTCTCGATCTCCATGCCGGAGAAACCGAAGGCCGAGTCGCCCTCGATCGCCAGCACCGGTTTGCCGGTTTCGACCGCGGCGGCGATGGCATAGCCCATGCCGATGCCCATGATGCCCCAGGTGCCGACGTCGATGCGCTTGCGCGGCTTGTACATGTCGATGATGCCGCGGGTGAGGTCGAGCGCGTTGGCGCCTTCGTTGACGAGGATCGCGTCAGGGCGCTCCTTGATCACCTGCCGCAGAACGCCGAGCGCGCCGTGGTAATCCATCGGCACGTTGTTGTTCATCAGCTTGGGCGCCATCTTCGCGATGTTGTCGTCGCGCTTCTTGTTGACGGCGGCGATCCAGTCGGCCGGAGCCGTCGGCCAGTTGGCGCCCATCGCAGAGAGCATCGCGGAGACGGCCGAGCCGATGTCGCCGACCACGGGAGCCGCGATCTCGACATTGGAGTCCATTTCCTTCGGCTCGATGTCGATCTGGATGAATTTCTTCGGCGCGGCGCCCCACGCCTTGCCCTTGCCGTGCGAGAGCAGCCAGTTCAGCCGCGCGCCGATCAGCATCACGACGTCGGAATCCTTCAGCACGGTCGAACGCGCCGCGCCCGCGCATTGCGGATGCGTGTCCGGCAGCAGGCCCTTGCCCATGCTCATCGGCAGGAACGGCGCGCCGGTCTTCTCGACGAACTGGCGGATCGCATCGTCCGCCTGCGCGTAAGCCGCGCCCTTGCCGAGAATGATCAGCGGCCGCTTGGCGGATTTCAGTACGTCCAGCGCCCGCTTCACCGCCTCGGGCGCCGGGATCTGCGCGGGAGCCGGATCGATCACCTTGACCAGCGACTTGCGGCCCTTCTCGGCGTCGATCACCTGACCGAACAGCTTGGCCGGCAGGTCGAGATAGACGCCGCCGGGACGGCCCGACACCGCCGAGCGGATCGCGCGCGCAAGACCGATGCCGATATCCTCGGCGTGCAGGATGCGATAGGCCGCCTTGCAGAGCGGCTTTGCGATCGCGAGCTGGTCCAGTTCCTCGTAATCGCCCTGCTGCAGGTCGACGATCTCGCGCTCGGACGAGCCGGACATCAGGATCATCGGGAAGCAGTTGGTGGTCGCGTGGGCGAGCGCGGTCAGGCCGTTGAGGAAGCCGGGCGCCGAAACGGTGAGGCAGACGCCGGGCTTCTTGGTCAGAAAGCCGGCGATCGAAGCGGCATAACCGGCATTCTGCTCGTGGCGGAACGACAGCACCCGGATGCCGGCGGCCTGCGCCATGCGGCCGAAGTCGGTGATCGGGATGCCCGGCACGCCGTAGATGGTGTCGAGGCCGTTCAGCTTGAGCGCGTCGATCAGAAGGTTAAAGCCGTCCGTCAGCTCCTGTTCGGCATCCGTGGTTTTTGCGACCGCAGCGTCGGCCATGACTGTACTCTCCTCGAAATCTCAATCCAGATAATCGGCGTATTTGTCGACGTGATCGGCGAGGCCGAGCGCGTGATCGCGCACCAGCGTTTCGGCGCGCGCGGTGTCGCGCGCTTCGAGCGCCTCGATGATGTTCATGTGATCGCGGATCGAACGATCGACCCGATCGCGCTCGACGATGGTCTTGCGCCGGATCATCCGCATGTGGGTGAACAGATTCTCGGCGAGATCGATCAGCACCGAGTTGCCGCTCATGCGGATGATCGATTGATGGAATTCGATATTGACCTCGGAATATTCGTCGAGATGCGCGCGCAGCTCGCCATCCACAAAGGTCGCGAACATGTCGCGCAGCGTGCCGACATCGGCGTCGGTCTTTTGCGTGATCAGGCGCGCCGCCATGCTTTCCAGCGCCGCCCAGGCGGTGATCAGCTCGATCACTTCCTTCTTTGTCTTGCGCACAACATAGACGCCGCGGCGCGGCACCGAGCGCACGAATCCTTCCCGCTCGAGCTGAGCCATGGCCTCGCGCACCGGCGTCCGGCTGATACCGAAATCCTGCGCGAGCTGACGCTCGTCGAGGCGGATGTCAGCGCGGCTTCGGTAGATGTCCATCGAGACGATGACGTTTTTCAGCGCCGCATAGGCCTTGTTCTTGAAGCTGAATGAGGTGTCGATCGGTTCGATCGCGAGTCGCGGCGCGTCGCCTTCCGCCCGCGAGCGGGAGACCGAACCGGAGACCTTGGTCGTGTCCGAGCTCATCCCTGTCCACCTTCCGGCGGCTGGAATACAGTATTCCAGCTGCCGGTTCAATGGGTTGATTTACGTCCTGCCAGTCACGCCGGCCTCGCTCGCAGCCGGGTAAAGCCTTCCTGGATCGCCGACCAGAACAGCGCGATCAGGCCGAGGATCATGATGCTCGACACGAGGCCGTTGGAGAAAAACACCCCGAGATGGCCCTGCGAGGAGAGCAGCGATTGCCGGAACGCTTCTTCCGCCATCTTGCCGAGCACCAGTGCAAGCACGAGCGGCGCCAACGGATAGTTGCACTTTTTCAGCACATAGCCGAGGACGCCGAACACCATCATCATGATGACGTCGAAGGCGTTGTTGTTCACCGTGTAGGCACCAATCGCACACAGCACGAGGATGATCGGCGCGATGATGCTGAACGGGATCCGCAGGATCGCGGCCAGCACCGGCACGCAGGTCAGGACGATGATCAGGCCGACGAGGTTGCCGAGATACATCGAGGCGATCAGGCCCCAGACGAACTCTTTCTGTTCGACGAACAGCATCGGTCCGGGTTGCAGGCCCCAGATCAGGAGGCCGCCGAGCAGCACCGCCGCGGTGGGCGAACCCGGCACGCCCAGCGACAGCATCGGCAGCAGCGCCGCGGTGCCGGCGGCATGCGCCGCGGTTTCCGGCGCCACCACGCCTTCGATCTCGCCCTTGCCGAAATTGCGCCCGTTCTTCGACATGCGCTTGGCGATGCCGTAGCTCATGAAGGAGGCCGGCGTTGCGCCCGCGGGTGTGACGCCCATCCAGCAGCCGATGATGCAGGACCGCAGCGAGGTCATCCAGTAGCGCGGCAGCGACGCCCAGGTGCGGAGCACGACCTTGAGGTCGATCTTCGCCTTGCCGCCGCGGAAGTTCAGGCCCTCTTCCATGGTGAGCAGGATTTCGCCGATGCCGAACAGCCCGATCACCGCGATCAGGAAGTCGAAGCCGTTCAGAAGTTCGGTGAAGCCGAAGGTCAGGCGAAGCTGGCCGGTGATGGCGTCGAGACCGACCGCGGCGAGCGCGAAGCCGATCATCATCGACGCGATGGTCTTGAATGGCGGCTCTTTTGAGAGGCCGACGAAACTGCAGAAAGCGAGGAAATAGACCGCGAATTTCTCGGCGGGCCCGAACCTTAGCGCAAAACTTGCGACCAGCGGCGCGACCAGCGTGATCATGATGACCGCGAACAGCGCGCCGATGAAGGACGAGGTGAAGGCTGCCGTCAGCGCTTCGCCGGCCTTGCCCTGCTGCGCCATCGGATGGCCGTCGAAGGTCGTCGCCACCGACCATGGTTCGCCGGGTATGTTGAACAGGATCGAGGTGATGGCGCCGCCGAACAGCGCCCCCCAGTAGATACAGGTCAGCATGATGATCGCCGAGGTCGGCGACATGCTGAAGGTCAGCGGCAGCAGGATCGCGACGCCGTTGGCGCCGCCGAGGCCCGGCAACACCCCGATCAGGATGCCCAGCACGATGCCGATCACCATCACCAGGATGTTGAAGGGCTGCAGCGTTACCGCGAAGCCGTGAAAAAGATTCGCAAATTCTTCCATCGTCGTAGTCCCACCACCCTCAAGACACGGCGCGCACGGTTACAGATTCAGCCAATTCTCGATTGGCCCCTTGGGCAGCGCGACCAGGAACCACTTCTCGAACACCAGATAGACGATGACCGGCATTCCGATTGCGACAGCGGCAACCTTCGGCCAGCTGTATTTCCCGAGCCATCGCATGAACCAGGCGATGAAGATCGCGGACGAGACGTAGATGCCGATATATCCGACCGCGACCGCATAGATCGACGCCGGTATCACGACGAGCAGCACCTGCCGCAGCTGGCTCCATTCAGCGAAGATCCCGCTCGCGGCATCCGGCCGCAGCGCATTCACGAGATTGACCGCGCCCGAGATCACGATCGCGAGGCCGATATAGAACGGAAAGAAGCCCGCCTGCGGCCCTTCGGCGCCCCAGCCAATGCCGACGCTGGTGCTGCCGAAGATCACGATCGCGCCGAAGGCCATGACGAGGATCGCGACCGCGATTTCCACCGACTTGTGCGAGGGGCCGGCGTTGCTGGACTCGTGTGTATTCATAATAACCTCGGACGGAACAAAAAAAGGCCGGCGGTTGCAGCAACCGCCGGCCGATGTCTCGCTTACTTGGCCAGGAAGCCCGCGTCCTTCATCAGCGACTTGTGCCGATCTTCTTCCTTGGCGACCCACTTGGCGTAGTCATCGCCGGTCAGGAAGGTCGTGTTGAAGGCGCCGTTCTTCATCAGGTCTTTCCATTCCGGCGTCTCACGCACCTTCTTGAACAGCTCGACATAGTAATCGACCTGCTCCTTGGTCGCCTTGGCCGGCATGAAGATGCCGCGCAGCATCAGGTATTCCATGTCGAGGCCCTGCGACTTGCAGGTCGGGATGTCGGACCACCCCATGTCGGCCGTGACCTTGTCCTTGTAGGGGAGCGGCTGGGCGTCGAACACACAGAGCGGACGCAGCTTGCCGCCACGCCATTGGGCAACCGCCTCGATCGGGTTGTTGACGGTGGAATCGACGTGATTGCCGACGAGCTGCACAGCCACTTCGCCGCCGCCCTTGAACGGGATGTAGGTCATCTTCGCTCCGGTCGCCTTCTCGACCGCAACGGTGATGATCTGGTCTTCCTGCTTGGAGCCGGTGCCGCCCATCTTCATCGAGCCGGCGGGCGCCGCCTTCAGGGCGTCAACGAAATCCTTGACGTTCTTGTAGGGCTTGTCGGCATTCACCCAGAGCACGAACTCGTCGAGCGCGAGCATCGCGACCGGGGTCAGATCCTTCCAGTTGAACGGAATGCCTGTCGCAAGCGGAGTCGTGAACAAATTCGACAGGGTGATGATGATCTTGTGCGGGTTGCCCGCCGAGGCCTTCACGTCGAGGAAGCCTTCGCCACCAGCGCCGCCGGCCTTGTTGATCACGACCATCGGCTGCTTCATCAGGTTGTGCTTGGTCACAATTCCCTGAATCGCGCGCGCCATCTGGTCGGCGCCGCCGCCGGTACCGGCCGGAATGATGAACTCAACAGGCCGGGTGGGCTCCCATGCAGCGTGCGCCGGCAAAGCAAGGCTTCCGGCACACAGAGCGGCAAACGCTCCGAGTGCAAAACGAGTCGTCACAGATTTCATAAGCGTCTCTCCCACTGATTGCATCGCGCCGGTCTTACCGCCAGCTGCAGCAGCGTTGCCGCAAGTGAAGCCGACTGACATGCGACATATCGCGCCTGCCCAACGTCGCCCCTTCGCGCTACAGGGTAGGCATATCGGGCGAAGATTGAAAAGCGAATTATTCATTATTACGTCGACGTAACGTCAGGTTTCTGATTTGCGTTGCAGCAAGAATGTTGCGCTGCACATCGTCATCGGAACCTCGAAAAAATCACCCCCGTAGGGAGCGGCAATTACGGCACGAACGGCGTGAGCGCCTTGCCGTAGGCCACGGGCGGTTGCGAGCCCCAGCGGTCAAGGACATTGCTCGACGAATTGAATTCGAAATTGCCCGGCTCGTGGAGCGCGTCATTGTCGATGCGTTCGAGACCGAAGGACACCTCGACCACGCATCCATTCGGATCGAGATAATACGAAAACAGGTTGTTGCCCGGGCCGTGCCGTCCGATGCCCCACAACAGGCTGCGGCCCTTGGCGGCGAGCGCATCGGCAACGCCCGCAAGGTCGTAAAGCGCGTGTGCGTCGAATGCGTAATGATGCAGACCATCGCCCGGACCGCAGGCGAAGGTGTGGTGATAGCCGTCGGCGCAACGATACCAGGCGCGCTCATAACCCGTGGTGCGATCCGACAATTTCATGCCGAGGAGGCGCGTCACGAGATCGTGGAAGCCCTTCGGATCGCTCGCGCGCAGATTGACATGCTCCAGCCGGCGCACACGCGCAGCATTGAATTTCGCCGGGTCGATCGGCTCACGTTCGATCGGCGTGTGGACCTCGAAGATCGGACCGAACGGAGTCGCGAAACGCACTGCGCGCCGGACCTTCGGCAGCAACGGCTTGTCGTCGAGGATGGTCAACCCTTCCGATTTGGCCCGGCGATAGACCTCATCGACGGCGTCATCGTCCATCGCCTCGAGGCCGACCGCGCGGATGCCACGCCGTGCGTCGCGCAGATAGGCGACATCGCAATAGCGCGCATTGGAGGACACGAATGCCGCATCCGCAGCGCGGTGCGTGATCCGCACGCCGGTCATATCGGCAAGATCGCGCGCCGAACCCTCGGGGTCCGGCGTCGCAATCACGACATAGCCCATCTGACGAATAAGATGCGTCATGAGACAGTCTCGCGACAATGGCGCGAGATCATGCCACCGGCGTCAGACAGCTCCAAGATTTTCCGCACTCACTGCGACGAAGACGATGGCTGCGCACCGTCCGCGGAAGGCGGCGTTGGCTTCGGCTGATCGGCCGCTGCCGGCGCGGGCGGCGTTGCATCCGGCGACGACACCGATGCGCCGGCCTGCACCGCGGTCGGAGCCGGTGCCGGCGTGGTCGCAGTGGTGGGCGGCGTGCCGCTCTCGGCGGGCGGAGCTATGGGGGTGTCCGCCGGCTTCGCCAACGCGGTCGCAGGCGCGGGCACCGACGCTTCCACCGCGGAGGGCTTCACCGCCGGCGTTTCGGAGATCGCGGGACGCAATTGCTGCCGCGGCCCGATGTCCTTGCGAACCGCGAGCAGCACGTTCGACTCGTTGGTGCGCCAGCGATAGCCCATGCCCCAGTCGATCGGCTTGGCCGGCCCGCGCTGATAGATTTCGGCAAGACGGTTCTGGTGACGGCCGGGGAAGATCGCGATCGGCCCGAGATAGCGGCCATAGGGATGCAGCGTCCATTGGTCCTGCTTGAAATAGACCACCGGAATTCCGGAATCGTCCTGCACCACATGTTCGGCATTGGCGACGATGAAGTCGCGGACCTGCGAGAAGTTGCCGCTATGGGGCAGATACGACGCCGCCTTGAACAAGGCGTCGCCCTTGCCGAAGCTCTCGACGAATTTCAGGAAGCCGGAATTCTTGACGCCGGAGTCCGACACATCGGTCGAGAAATAATACAGCGTCTGCTTCGGCGTTCCGGGCCCGCTATTGAAGGTGATCTTCACGCCCTGCACGCCGCGCTGCTGCGAGGCGCGATCGGTCGGCGCGACGGTGCCATCGGGACTGAGCGTGACGAGCGTGATGTCATCGATCGTCTTTCCGGCGCGGGCCACATAGACCATCAGGATCGGCAGCGTACCGGACAAGGCGGTCTCGCGCAGCTGATGCTTCATGTTCTTGGTGATGAAGAAGCTCAGCGAGATCGACGACGCCATCGACGAGCGCAGATTGCCGAGCGCGCGACGCGTATATTCGTTGATCACCGGGATGCGGCCGACCGGCTCGAGCCCGCTCAGGATGTAGGTCGAAGCCTCGGGATAGAAGGCGTCGGCGTAGAGAAAATCCGGTCCGCTGAACATGTAGAAGAGCGGCGCGCCGGCGCGATCCTTGATGTTCGCCTTGGACCAGGCGCGGATCTTCGACAGACGCTGCGTTTCAAGCTGCCGCCAGGAGTTGTTGAACGAGGCGGCGTGGCTCTGCCAGACCGGGTCCTTGGTGGTCTGTTCGAGGGCTTCGTTCTGCGCGGGGAGACCGGCGAGGAAACGGGCGGTGTCGTTGAACGTCGCCTTTTCGGCAAAGCTCGCCGGGACCAGCGCCTGGGGCGGCAGCGGAGCCGGCGTTTCGCGGGCATGCGCCTCGCGGGCCGGTGCCGGACGGGTCTGGGGCTTTCGGGACGGCGGATCGGTGAAGAAGTTGAAAAACTGGGCCTGAGCCGGCGGCGTCAGAGCGGCCATCACCGCGGAGACGATGACTGGGGTCAGAAAGCGCGAAAAATGCACCATTGTGATTGTTTGCCTGTGGCGAGAAACGGCACGGAAAGGGGCAGCGTGTTAACCAAGGGGCCTGCCGGAGCGACTATCATTTTCAGGCCGCGACCATGTTCCGGTCGTGATTCGATATTAGCCGGTGCCCAGTTTGATTCGATTCGTCCAGCTTGGGTAACCCCCAAATGTTTACACCTTGTGTCGCAACCCAGCCCACTCAAACCCGGAGCCGTGCGTAACAGCCAGGTGTCTGCAAACCATGGGCCTGAACGCATCGACAGGAATTTGTGCCGCCATCCTCGCGATCGCGTGCACCCTGACGCCGGATCACGGCATCATCGCGACCGCCAACGCCACGACTGCTGAAAATCTGGCCATCCCCCTCCCCCGCCCGCGGCCGGTGGTTCGTATTCCGCGTCCGCGGCAGGGCAGCTTTCCGGGCATGACCCGGCTCATGGAATTCGAATCCGCGCCGTTTCCCTATGACGGCAAGAACCCGGTGACCGGAAAGCCGTTCTTCAATGTCTTCTACGACGGCCGGTTCGGGCGCCGCGGCGCGCGCGGTCAGGTTTATTGGGAGAACGAAACCTACACCGACCCCCGCGTGCTCCTGCATATCCCGAAGGGGTTCGACATCCGCAAACCCGCGGTCATGGTCGTATTTTTCCACGGCCACGGCGCGAAGATCGATCGCGATGTGCGCGATCGCCAGCAGGTCGCCGCGCAGATCACCCGCTCGGACGCAAATGCCGTCGTCGTGGCGCCCCAATTCGCCGTCAACGCCGCGGACTCCGCTCCGGGCGCGTTCTGGGAGCCGGGCTTCTTCGATGAATTCCTGAGCGAAGCCTCCGAACAACTGGCGCTGATGCTCGGACAGCCGAAAACGGTCCGCACCTTCTTCCGCATGCCCATCATCTTCGTGAGCTATAGCGGCGGCTTCGTACCGACGGCCTGGGCCTTGCGGCTCGGCCAGATCCAGGACCGGCTGCGCGGCATCGTGCTGATGGACTCGCTTTATGGCGAGCTGGAGCAGTTCGAGAAATGGATTTTGTCAAACCGGCGCGGCTTCTTCATCAGCGGCTATCTCGGTTCGACACGAGCGCGCAACCTGCAGCTCCAGAATGACCTGACGGAAAAGGGCATCAAGATCGCCAAATCGCTGGACGGCAATATCCGGCCGGGGAGCGTCGTGTTCATTGCCGGGCACCCTGAAGACTCGCACCGGAATTATGTCACGCAGGCCTGGACCACCGACCCGATCGCCGACATCCTCAATCGCCTGCCTGAATATCATCAATGAGATGTGAGAGCGCCGCGTGACATGGCGGAGCTTTCCTCTCGGCACTGATGCGCTTTCGAGTCAGATGCGGCGCGAACAAGCCGGCTTCCTGCGGCGCGAACGCACCCGGACGGGCTCCGCGATCCTGATCTCGTCGGGCATCGTGGAGGAGATTTTCGGGGCTATGTGCGCAATGTGCGTCTCGCGATTGCCGCGACCGCGCAGGCCGATGCGACGACCGGCCAAGCGCCGACATTCGCATGAATCATCAGACGTGAGTCGGCCAGCCGATCGGATTGGCGCGCTGCACGAGCTTTGAAAGTCCGAGCAATTGCGGCTCCGAGAAGCGCGGGCCGACGATCTGCAAACCGACCGGCAATCCCGCCTGCGTCTTGCCGCCGGGCACGGACGCAGCAGGAAATCCGACCAGCGTCACAAGGAAGGCCGGAGCGATCCAGTCGATATAATTGTCGAGTTTGTTGCCGCCGACCTCGTCCGGATAATTCTTGCTCAACGGATAGGGCGGCACCGGAGCGGCCGGCGTGATCAGATAATCGTATTGCCCGAACAGATCGCAGAACTTCTTCCAGACCTGCTCGCGCATATTCTCCGCCGCCGCAGTGTCGCGCACGGTGAGCTTGAGGCCGTCGCGCACATTGCCGCCGAGATTCGGCCCGAACTGGTCGAGCATGCCGAGCCGCTCGTATTGCTGACCGACCATCCACTCGCCACGGAGCACCTTGTAGGGCGCAAAGCCGTCGGCCGCGCTGAACGGCACCTCGTCGACCACCGCGCCATCCTTCTCCAGACGGCGAACGGCGGCGCGGCAGATGTCGTCGATTTCCTTGTCGACGCCGAAGCCCGCAATGTCCGACGCATAGGCAATGCGCTTGCCCTTCGCATTGTCGGTCCGCTGCACGATGTCGAGCGCGCTTTGCCAGGGCGGCGGGGCCGAGATCGGCCAGAGCGGATCGAGCCCGGTCATGCCGTCGAGCATCAGGGCTGCGTCTTCCGCGCTCCGCGCGAGCGGCCCATGCACCTGTCCGCCGTCCCAGGGCAGCCGCATGCCGCGATTGGGAATCAAGCCGCCCGTGGTGCGCACGCCGACAATGCCGCAGAAGGCGGCCGGGATGCGGATCGAACAGCCGAAATCCGTGCCATGCGCCAGCGGCACCATTCCGGTCGCCGCCGCCACCGCCGAACCGCCGGACGAGCCGGCGGGACTAAGCTCCGGATTCCAGGGATTGCGCGTCGCACCGAACAGCGCGTTGACCGTGTTGGCGCCCGCCGCGAATTCCGGCGTGTTGGTCTTGCCGATGATGATGGCGCCGGCTTTGCGCAGGCGTTCGACGACGGCTGCATCCTCATCGGGCACGAAATCCTTGTATGCGGGCGAGCCGAAGGTGGTGCGGATGCCTTTGGTCAGGGTCACATCCTTGATCACCACCGGCAGGCCATGCAGCGGGCCAAGCGGGGCGCCGTTCTTCACCGCGTCGGCGGCTGCCTTTGCCGCCGTGCGGGCCTGATCCTCCACCAGCGTGACGATGGCGTTGAATTTCGGATTCTGCACGGCGATCTCGGCGAGGTGCGCGTCCAGCACCTCCACCGGCGACGCCTTCTTGTTCGCGATGAGGTCGCGCAATTCCACCGCCGAATGGCGGGACAGATCGCTTGTCATTTCCCGGACCAGTGCACGAAGCTTTTTTCGATCAGCAGAAACAGGATGTTCAGTCCATAGCCCAGCGCACCCGCCGCAAAGATCGCGGCATACATGTCCGGCATGTCGAACAGCTGTTGCGCCTCGAAGACGCGGAAGCCGAGGCCATCCACGGAGCCGATGAACATCTCGGCCACCACCACGATGACGAGGGCGAGCGAGACGCCGTTGCGCAGGCCGACGAAGGTCTGCGGCAGCGATTCCATCAGGACGACGTCCTTCATCACCTGCCAGCGCGAGGCGCCCATCACGCGCGCCGCGAGGATGCGCGTCTTGCGCGCATTCATCACGCCATAGGCGACATTGAACAGGATCACGAGCGCTGCGCCGAACGAGGCGACGTAGATCTTGGTCGCGTTGCCGACGCCGAAGATCACGAGAAATAGCGGGAACATCGCCGAGGCCGGCGTCGAGCGGAAGAAATCGATGACGAACTCGACCGAGCGGTAGAGCCGCTCGCTGGAGCCGAGCACGATGCCGAGCGGGATCGCGATTGCGCTCGCCACCGCGATGGCGGTGAAGGTGCGGATCACGGTCTGGGTGAAATCGTAAAGAAGGCGCCCGCCGGTCATGCCCTTCCACAGCGCCGCAAAGGTCGCGTCGGGGGACGGCAGCAGAACCGGATCGACGATGCGCATCCAGTAACCGATGTACCAGACGACGATCATGCCGACGACACCGACCAGAGGCAGGTACCGGTCGAACCGCGACAGCGTGGTCATCGATGCACCTCGCGCTGGAAGATGCGCAGGCAGTGGCTCTTCAGCTCGACGAATCCGGTATCGGCGAGGGTGAGGTCGTTGCGTGGCCGCGCCATCGGCACATGCGGGAAATCGGCGATGCGGGCGGGGCGGCGCGAGAGCAGCAGCACATAATCGGCGAGATAGACCGCCTCTTCGAGGTCGTGCGAGACCAGCACCATGGTGGTCCCGGTCTCCTCGAAGATCTTCTGCAGCTGTTCGCGCATGAACAGCGTCATCTCGTAATCGAGCGCGGAGAACGGCTCATCGAGGAACAGCACCTCGGGCTCGACCACCAGCGCGCGCATGATCGAGACCAGCTGCTGCTGGCCGCCGGACATTCCGTAGGGATAGCGCGTGAGGTCGAGCTTCACGCCGAGCCGTGACACCAGCCTGTTGACGCGTTCGGTCGCCTCGGGCTCGGGTACTTTGCGCAGCTTGAGCGCATAGCGGATATTGTCGAAGGCGCTCATCCAGGGAAAGAGCGCCTCGCGGTAATTCTGGAAGACGTAGCCGATCCTCGTCTCGGACAGCGTCTTGCCGCCGAACAGGATGGTCCCGCGATCGAGCGGGATCAGGCCGGAGATCAGGTTGATGAGGGTAGACTTGCCGCAACCATTCGGGCCGAAGATCGAACTGAACTTGCCGCGCGGGATGTCGAGGTTGAAGTCCTGGTAGATGACGTCACCCTGGAATTCCTTGCACAGCCCGCGCACGGTGATATGCGCGGGCGGATCGCCGTCAGGACCGAACGCGGTGCGGTAGGGGCCGACGATTGGCGAAACAGCATTCATCGCCATCAGGCCCCTCTCCGCGCCACTCTCAGAACTTCACGAGATATTTCGAGACGTCGACCTTCTCCGGCAGAGTGCCGGTTTTCACGGAGAAGTCGATGAACTTCTGGAAGTCCGCGATATCCGCCGGTGTCAGGTCGCTGACCATTTCGAACTTCACCAGCGGCACGGTGGCGACGATGTCATCCGGCGTGAAGGTGTTCTTGGCGAGATGCTTGCGCGCCTCCGCCGGATTGTCGTTGATGAATTTCACCGCCTTGCCCCAGGCCGCCGTAAACCGCTTGGCGACATCGGGTTTTGACTTGATGAAGTCCGAGGTCAGCGCGCAGCCGCCGACCCAGGCATTGGCGTTCGGATTGCCGAGCACGTATTTGGCGATCACACCCGCTTCGAAAGTCGAGGCGACGCCGTTCTTGCGCATC
>NZ_DATMRX010000137.1:0-14061 GCF_035565855.1 Pseudorhodoplanes sp. | reverse complement strand
CCATATAGCCCGACAGCACACCGTCACAGGCCGTCATCACGCCGCGGTCTTCGATGCCGGAGACGACGTCGCGGATATGGGCGGCGCTGAATACCTCGCCCTTCCATCCGTCGTAACCGAGATGGTTGGAGAATTGCACGGTATTGACCGGCCAGACCTCGGCGCCAACCCGCTGCAGGGGAAAGACCGCGGCGGAATTGCCGACATGGCCATAGGCGACGTGCGACTGGATGGAGAGGATATTCATGTCTTCGCCACTCCCCCCGCGAGCATCGCAGGCAAGTTTACGCAGCCTGCGTGAACTTGGCTGCGTGCGAATGGTGGGGAGGGGTTGGGGGTGGCGGGCAAAACGCGACGATAATCCATGCTGAAAGCCCCCCGCCCCGGTTCACATCGCTTACGCGATGCGAACCGACCCTCCCACCGCTTCGCGGGGGGGAGGGATAAGGCCTACTTCGCCTTCGCTGCCGCTTCGACGAACTTGTTGGTGTAGGTCTTCGACAGGTTGATATTGGCCTTCGCCACCGCCTCGGACGACTGGCTGAACACGTCGAGAACCGCCTTGGCGCCCTTCGGGTCCATCAATCCGGTGTGCGAATACATCGGGATCGTGTTCTTCAGCGCCTCGAGATAGAGCGCCTTGTCGGCGCCGATCAGTTCCGGCGGCATCTTCGCCATGATCTCTTCCGGCGAATGGGTGTGGATCCATTTCAGCGTATTGACGATCGCGGTGGCGAGCGCCTGCGCGGCCTTCGGATTTTTCTCGATCCAGTCCGCCCTGGTGTAGAGCGCGCCGCCCGGATATTCGCCGCCGAAGACGTCGAGCGTATCCTTTTCCGAGCGCGTGTCGGAAAGAATGCGCAGATCCTTGTTGCGGCCCTGAAGCTGCGTTACCGCCGGGTCGAGCATCACCGCAGCATCCACCGAACCCTGCTCCATCGCCGCGACAGCGGTGGCGCCGAGGCCGATGCCGATCACGCCAACCGATCCGGCGTCCACGCCATTCTTCTTCATCAGGTAGTTCAGGAAATAATGCGTCGACGAGCCCGGAGCCGAAACGCCGACCTTCTTGCCCGCCAGATCCTTGATCGAGGTGATGGTCCCTGTCTGCTTCGGCGACACCACGAGGACGAGACCGGGATAGCGGTCATAGACCACGAAGGATTGCAGGTTCTGTCCTTTGGCCGCCAGATTGACGCAATGGTCGAAATAGCCGGAGACGACATCAGCCGACCCGCCGAGCACCGCGGTCAGGGCCTGCGACCCGCCCTTGAAGTCGACCATTTCGACATTGACGCCGGCTTTCTCGTATTCACCGAGCTGCTTGGCCAGCACGGTGGGCAGATAGCACAGGCAGCTCGCGCCGCCGATCGCGATCGTCAGCTTGGATTGCGCGAAGGCCACGCCCGACATCAGCGCAAGCGCGAAGAGCGACGAGACCAGCCGCCGGAACATCGACAACGTCATGAAACCATTCCTCCCGTGACGGAAACAGGCCGTTTGTGGCCGCATTTGACTGCACGATAAAACACCGCGCCGTGCCTGCAAAGTCCGGAGCGGCGTTTCAGACCGGGCCGGCGAAGGTCAGGTCCGCGTATCGGCTGCGTCGGGACGCCACACCAGGAGGCGTTTCTCGACCAGCGTCACGAGCGCGTCGATGACAATCACGAAGGCCGCGAGGACGAACATTCCGGCGAACACGCCGGCGATGTCGAAGGTTCCTTCGGCCTGCAGGATCAGATAGCCGAGCCCCGCCGCCGAACCGAGATATTCGCCGACCACCGCGCCGACCACCGCAAAGCCGACCGAGGTGTGGAGGGACGAGAACATCCACGACAAAGCCGAGGGCCAATAGACGTGCCGCATCAGCTGGCGCTCGTTCATGCCGAGCATCCGGGCATTGGCGAGAACCGTCGGGCTCACCTCGCGCACGCCTTGATAGACGTTGAAGAAGACAATGAAGAACACCAGCGTGACGCCGAGCGCCACCTTCGACCAGATGCCGAGTCCGAACCACAGCGTGAAGATCGGGGCCAGCACGATGCGCGGCAGCGCATTCATCATCTTGACGTAAGGGTCGAAGATCGCGGCGATGAGCGGCTGGCGCGCGAACCAGAATCCGACCAGGACCCCGCCGACCGATCCGATCACAAAGGCCAGCGCCGACTCGGTGAGCGTGATCCACAGATGGCGCCAGATGGTGCCCTCGTAGAACCACTTCCAGATGCGGGCGAAGACGTCGCCGGGGGTGGAGAAAAAGAACGGCGGGACGAGCGGCTTGCCGTCCGCCATCGGAATGGCGGTCAACAGATGCCAGGCCGCCAGCGTGATGAGCATCACCAGGACCTGGAAGCCGACGAGAGTGGCCCGGTTCATCATCCGCCTCCCGTCTGCGCGTAGCCTTTGAGCACTTCGTCCTTCAGCACATTCCAGATCTCGCGATGCAAGTCGTGAAAGGCCTTGTCGAGTTTGACCTCGGAAATGTCGCGCGGCCGGGCGAGCGGCACGCGCCAATCGCCGATGATGCGCGCGGCCGGCCCCGCCGACATGATGACGACGCGGTCCGACAACGCGATCGCCTCTTCCAGATCGTGGGTGACGAACAGCACCGCCTTGCGGTCAGCGCTCCACAAGTCGAGCAGGAGGTTGCCCATGATCTGGCGGGTCTGCGCATCCAGCGGGCCGAACGGCTCGTCCATCAGAAGGATTTTCGGATCGCGGATCAGCACCTGGGCAAGGCCCACCCGTTTGCGCTGCCCGCCCGACAGCATATGCGGATAGCGCCCCGCAAAGCCGGCCAGTCCGACGCGCTGCAGCCATTCCTGCGCGCGCTCACGGGCCTGCCCGGCCGGCGTCCCCGCCGTCTCCAGTCCGATCGCGACATTCTGCAACGCGGTCTTCCACGGAAACAGCGAGTCGGCCTGAAACAGGTAGCCGGCCTGGCGATTCAGATCGCTGAGCGGCGAACCGAATATCTCGGCGCTGCCGGACGATGGCGCGAGGAGGCCCGCCGCGACGTTCAGGAGCGTGGATTTGCCGCATCCGGTCGGGCCGACGATGGCGACGAACTCACCGTCGGCGACCGACAAAGTGGCATCACTGACGGCGGTATAGGTGACGCCCTTGCCCATGCGGAAGGTGATGGTGACGTCGTTCAACGCGACCGCCGCGGTCACAGATTTCGTCCCTGCCGGCATCGCATCGGCAGTCGGTCCCCCCATCACTAAACGCTCCGCTCCCGCCGGTCTTTTGCGAGGACATTACCCGCCGCCCGACGGCAAGCAAGCGTCAGCCGAGTTCCTCATCCCGCTGATTGACGAAAATCAGCACGCCGAGCAGCGTCATATAGAAGCGGAAGGCGGCTTCCTGGCCGTTCCAGGTCTTGGATTGCCACATCGCAAAATATTCGCCAGCCACAACCATGAAGCCGAAGAACCACACCAGAAAGCCGAGCGCCGCCCCGGCGACAAGCCAGACCTTGGCGCGCTGGAAAACCTGCGGCGCGGCGCGAAGCGTGAAAAGCATGGCAAGCGCGGCGATGCCGAGCAGCAGACAGACCAGCCCCTCGGCCGCGATGATCCCTGCATAAGCGAGCGTCCAGATCCGCGGGTCCGTGATGGCGCGGCCGGTCAGCTTGTTGCCCGGAAATGTGGTATCCATGCTGAGCACGTGTTTCACGAATTCGTAGTTTGTGCCGTAATCCACGACGTTGTCGTAAGTGACGATGAATGCGAACGCCGCCAGCGCCGCCGTCATCGCGACTTTCGCAAGCCGGACGATCAGCATGACCTGCCCCCTCTCCTGCCGTGCATATCGCGCTTATGCGCCTTCGCCGGATTCGCCTCAATGACCGAGCGCCGGCTTTTCATCCGCATCGACCTGACCCCGAGCGCACGGGCGCGGGCCGAGGCCGCCGGCCTCGACGTGAACGCCGCGGCTAGCCAGAGCCTCGACGACCGCGTTCAGGTCGGCGATCGCCTTTCGTTCGGCGCCGACCCCGCTGACGATTTCGTGGTGCTGCGCCGCCGTTACCTGATCGGCAGCGGACCCGCGATCCTCGTGCTGGAGCTCGATCACCCGGCGCGGAGTTGAGGCATCGCGGGCGGCCCTTTCATTTGAGGGGCGACCGCCAGGGTGCAACAATGGCGGTCATGGCGCCGATCATCTCCTTCGAGCATGTCAGCAAGATCTACGGCTCGGGCGGCCGTCCGGCCCTCGACGACGTCACGCTCGCGATTGCGCCCGGCACATTCGTTGCGATCGTCGGACAATCCGGCTCCGGCAAGTCCACATTGCTCGGAACGATCAACCGTCTCATCGATCCGAGCGCCGGCATCGTGCGCTTCGAAGGCGACGACATCCGCGATCTCGATGCGATCGCGCTGCGCCGGCGCATCGGTTACGTCTTTCAGGATGTCGGTCTGTTCCCGCACATGACGCTTGCGGAGAATATCGCGATCACGCCGCGCCTCCTGGGCTGGGACGCTCCACGCCGCGACAGGCGTGCCGACGAATTGCTGGACCTCGTCCAACTCCCGCCGGCCGATTACCGCAATCGCTTTCCCGCGGAATTGTCCGGCGGCCAGCGCCAGCGCGTCGGCGTCGCGCGGGCGCTCGCGGCTTCGCCTCATGTCGTGCTGATGGACGAGCCATTCGGCGCGCTGGACCTGCGCACCCGCGACGCGCTCAGCCGCGATTACCGCAAGCTTCACGACGCCCTCGGTCTCACGACCGTGATGATCACCCATGACGTGATCGAGGCGGTGCTGCTCGCCGACAGGATCGCGGTGATCCATGACGGCCGCATCGCAGCCTTCGGCACGCCGCGCGAGCTGATGGACGGCGCACAGAACGCGGATGTGCATGCGCTGATGGACATGCCGCGCCGGCAAGCCGAACGGCTCGCTGCGCTCATCGCCGAGTCCGGCACGTGATTTTTGCCAACCCCGCCTTCGCCGATGCCTTCGCCCGGCTCCCCGATTATCTGAGCCAGCATGTGTTGGTGAGTCTCACGGCGCTGGCGCTCGGCCTTGCCATTAGCTTTCCGCTGTCGCTCTACGCGGTCCGCCGTCCGCATTTGCGCGCGGTGCTGCTCGCGGTCGCCAGCATCGTGCAGACCATACCGGGCCTTGCATTGCTGGCGCTGTTCTATCCGCTCCTGCTCGGTATTGCCTCGCTGACGGCGAAATATCTCGGCTTTGATTTTTCCGCGCTGGGATTTCTGCCATCGGTGCTGGCGCTCGCGCTCTATTCCATGCTCCCGGTGATCCGAAATACGATCACCGGCATCGATGGCGTGGACCCGGCGCTGCTGCGCGCGGCGCGCGGCGTCGGCATGACCGAACGGCAATCGCTGTTCATGGTCGAATTGCCGCTTGCGATGCCCGTCATCATGGCCGGCGTCCGGACGGCGGCCGTCTGGGTGATCGGCACGGCAACGCTGGCAACACCGATCGGGCAGACCAGTCTCGGCAATTACATTTTCAGCGGGCTCCAGACCCAGAATATCGTTTTCGTGCTGTTCGGCTGCGTCGCAGCCGCCTTGCTGGCGCTGACCGTCGATCTCCTGCTCTCGCTGATGGAGCGCGGCGCTGCGCGCAGGCAGCGCGCACCGATCGTTGCCGGTCTCGCCGGGATCGCGCTCGTTGTCGCGCTGTCGCTCGCGCCCTCGCTGAACGCTCAGCGGTCCGGCTACATCGTCGGGGCCAAACCGTTTTCGGAGCAATACATCCTCGCCGCTCTGATCGCGCAACGGCTTGAGGCCAACGGGCTTTCGGCACGGCGCCGCGACGGCCTCGGCTCCAGCGTCATTCTCGACGCGCTCGCCGCGAACGACATCGACGCCTATGTCGATTACACCGGGACGATCTGGGCAAATGCGATGAAGCGGGGCGACATCCGTCCGCGTCAGGAGACGCTGGCCGAGGTCGCGGCATGGCTGAAGCGCGAACGCGGCATCGTGCTCGCTGGCGCGCTCGGTTTCGAGAATGCCTATGCCCTCGCGATGAAGCGCAGCGAGGCCGAGCGGCTCGGTGTGAAGACACTTGCCGACCTTGCGGCGCACGCGCCGCGGCTCACCATCGCCGGCGATTACGAATTTTTCGGCCGCCCCGAATGGGCCGCGATCCGCGACGCCTACGGGCTCAATTTCAAGGCGCAGCGATCCATGCAGGCCGAATTCATGTATCCCGCGGTCGGCAACGAGGTCGACGTGGTCTCGGCCTATACCAGCGACGGCCGGATCGCACAGTACGACCTTGTCGTGGTGGAGGACCCGAAGGGCGTCATTCCACCCTACGATGCCGTGCTGCTGGTCGCACCGAAGCGCGCGGGCGATGCCGCCCTCTTCGCCGCGCTCAAGCCGCTCATTGGCGCGATCGACGTTGAGCTGATGCGCGCCGCCAATCTGCGCGCCAACAAGGGTGAGCTCCCCGAACAGGTGGCGCGATGGCTGACGGAGAGATCAGCCGGCAAATCCGGCGCGCAGCTTCCGCCCGATGAACGCGGGAAGTGACGGTCAGCCTTTCGGGAACATCACCTTGTCGAGCAGCCACTGCGACATTTTCAACTTTTCGCCGCGCGGCAGCTTCTTAAATCCCTCGTCGTGGAATTCCTTGTTCGGCCATGTGGTGCCGGCCGTAACCGCCATGCGCCACTTCACCTGCTCCCTGGTGACGTTGAACACCATCAGGTCGCGCGCGAAGACCAGCGGGCCGTCATAGCTCCTGCGCACCGCTTCGAGATGACCGGGCAGAGTCTCGTCGTCGTTGTAGAAGTGATAGCCGACCGCGAGCCGCGGGTTGCAGAGCGCCAGCACCCGACCGGCCTCTTCGGGATCGGAATGCGCGACCGTGCAGACGCCGCGGGCGGTCCGCTCGTCATATCCGGCGCGCTCCATCATCACCTGCCAGCGGTCGAAGGTCTCGTGGATGAGAATGTCGGCGCCCTTGCCGTTCTCGACCATGAAATATGAGGGCGTGGTGTCGCCGGAATAGACGAGGGTCAGCCCGTTCCATTCCAGTCGCAGCGACACCGGACCGTCATAGATATGCACCGCGGGGAAAGATGTGATCTTCACCCCGTTCTTGTCGTAGATCACGCCGACCTTGTCGTAGGGAAATTCGTGCACGTCCACTTCCGAACCGACGAGCGGAAGAAGGCCGTGCCGCGTGTCGGCATCCCAGCGCAGGGATTCGATCTGGTGCTTCACGAAATGCTTCATTCCGTGCTCGGGGATTTTCCCGGATGGCCCATAGACCTGCAAGGGATGCATGCGCCCGCCGGCCCAGCCGCCCTGGCGGATCTGCATGAAGTCGCCGACATGATCGGTGTGCAGATGCGTGGCGATCACCGCGGTGATGGCGTTGTAGGGAATTTCCAGCGAAACGAAGTTGCGCTGCGTCCCGAAGCCGAAATCGATCAGGAACTTGTCGCCGTTCCCGAGCTCCACCAGCCAGCCGGTGTTGACCTGGTCCTTGCGCAGATAGGGCCGACCGGTCCCGAGTGCGACGATGCGCATTTCGTCCGGCGCCAGCTCTTCGGTGTTCGGGAAATAGTGATCGCGATATTCGCGCATGTCGGACTCCAATCGAAACGTCGGAAAATGATGCGTCAGGCGGCCGACGGCTTTTTGCCCTGCGCCGGCAGCGCCGCCGACGGCTCGTAGCTGGCGCACAACTTGACGAGGAGGCGCGTGAACTGCTCGCGCTCCGGCGCGGTCAGCAACGACAGGAAGCGGCCGCACTCGTTTGCGATCACCACGAACGCCGCGTCGTAAAGCGAGCGGCCGAGCCTCGTCAGCTCCAGTTCGGTGACGCGGGCCTCGCCCGCGGGCTTGCGCCGGACCACGACGCCGGCTCGCGCGAAGCGGTCGATCATGCGGCTGAGCGTCGACGGATCGGTCGCGATGTAATCGGCAATGCCCGCTGGCCGGTTGAGCGGCGTATTGGCAAGCGTCGCCAGCAGCCGCCAGTCGTGGATGGTCAGGCGCTTCACCCGGAATGCCTTTTCCAGCCGCGCATTGAAGCGCCGCGTCAACGAATTGAGCAGGAACGGGACGAAGGCTTCCAGGTCGAATGCGGCGGCGGTCGTTCGCGTTCGCGACGGTTTCCTGGTCATCGCTGCATCAGTTCTTGGGACGGCCGATTTTGCCGATCAGCGATCCGATGGTGCCGGAATCGCGCGAGATCCGTTCGGCAAAGGCCGGTCCATCGAGATACCGCACGTTCTGGCGCGACTTCCTCATGGTCTCGGCGAAGGCTTCCGCCTTCACGGCCGTGGCACAGGCGCTGCGAAGCTTCGCAAGCACATCGGCCGGCAGCCCCTTCGGCGCGAACAGGCCGTTCGGCGTCCCGAAGCCCGCGGTGAAACCGAGTTCTTTCGTGGTGGGCACATCGGGAAATGCCGCGAGACGTTCATCGGCGAAGATCGCGAGCGGACGGACATTCTTTCCGATCACCGCCGCATCGCCCGACATCAGCACGTCGATATGATTGCCGAGCAGGCTGTTCAGCGCGGGCGCATCGCCGCGGAACGGCACCGCCGTCGCCCGCATGCCGGTCTCCGCTGCCAGATGCAGCATCAGCAGATGTGGCACGGAGCCGGGACCCGGATGGCCGTAGGTCAGCTTGTCCGGGTTCTGCCGCGCATAGTCCACGAGATCCTTGAAGGTCTTGTGCGGGCTTTCGCTCGAAACCGAGGCGACCACGAACACATCGGTCACCTGGCAAACGTAATCGAAGGACTTGGTGTTATAGCGCAGGTCGTCACGCAGATGCGGCTGCGCGGTCACCGGACCCATCGCCGAGAAGCCGAGCGTGTAGCCGTCCGGCGCCGCAGCGGCGACCGCACCGGTGCCGATCGTTCCGGCTGCGCCGTCCTTGTTGCTGACCACCACCGGCTGGCCGAGCGCCTTCGAAAAGGCGTCGGCGAGCGATCGCGCGGCGAGGTCGCTGTTGGCGCCCGCCGGGAACGGCACCACGATCTCGATGTTGCGGGCGGGATAGCTTTGCGCGGCCGCCGGCACAGCGCCCATCGTCAGGCCCGCGGCGAGCACGACAGCGACGACCGCAGGTCCGCACGACAAAGGCCGGAACATGACACCCCCCTCTTCATTCCGACGGAGCGTCACATCTCCGGCTACGGCGCGCCAGTGCATCGAATTGCATATGCAATTGCAAGCGAAATTTTGGCCCGCCGGGACCTCCGGGCTCAATTCTTCGCGGGCGTCATCATCCGATCGGCGAGCGCGGTGTCGAAGAACTGCGTATAGGACGCCACCTTCCCGTCCCGGAATTCGAACAGGTCGAGCGACTCGGTGACGGCAATGCTTCCCGTCGTCCGCGATCGCACCGTGAATCGAATGCGCACCGCAGCCTTCGATCCTTCGACGACCGAGTCGACGATATCGAGCTTCTGAAACTCGAACGCGTTGACGAGTTGCGCCATCTCTTTACGGATGCCGCCTTCGCCTTCGGTCGCGACCGCGACAGTTGGCAGCGGCGGCGCTGCATTCAGCGAAAACCTCGCGTTCGCCGCGAACGCGGCGACGATCCCCTCCACGTTGCCACTCACGCGGGCGGCGTAAGCGTCGCCGATCACCCTCATCATCTCTTCGCGTGTCATATCTCGCACCTCCGACCTCGCCCCTCCGAGAGACACAATCATGGCGCGAGCGCTGCGAAGTGTCCACTGTGAGGCGAATGCGTGCGAGACACAAAAAAGGGCCCGGCGAAGCGGGCCCTTCACTATTGCCGGCGAGGCAAAGGCGCAGCTCAGTTCCGCGCCTTGTCGACCAGCGCGCGCTGCTTGATCCACGGCATCATTTCGCGCAGGCGCGCGCCGACTTGCTCGATGTCGTGCGCCGCGAGCTTGGCGCGCGTCGCCTTGAAGGAGGTCTGGTTGACCTTGTTCTCGAGCATCCAGTTGCGCGTGAACTTGCCGGACTGAATGTCATCCAGCACGCGCTTCATCTCGGCCTTGGTCTCCGCCGTGATGATGCGCGGCCCGGTGACATACTCGCCATATTCGGCGGTGTTCGAGATCGAGTAATTCATGTTGGCGATGCCGCCCTCGTAGATGAGGTCGACGATCAGCTTCACCTCGTGCAGGCATTCGAAATACGCCATCTCCGGCGCATATCCCGCTTCGACCAGCGTCTCGTAGCCGGCCTTGATCAGTTCCACGAGGCCGCCGCAGAGCACCGTCTGCTCGCCGAACAGATCGGTCTCGCATTCCTCCTTGAACGTCGTCTCGATGATGCCGGCGCGGCCGCCGCCGATCGCCGAGGCGTAGCTGAGGCCGAGATCGTGCGCATTGCCCGAGGCATCCTTGTGGATCGCGATCAGGCAGGGCACGCCGGCGCCGCGCTGATATTCGCCGCGCACGGTATGCCCCGGCCCCTTCGGCGCCACCATCAGCACGTCGAGATCGGGCCGCGGCTCGATCAGGTTGAAATGCACATTCAGGCCATGCGCGAACAGGAGCGCCGCGCCCTCCTTCATGTTGTCGTGGAGGTGTTCGCGATAGATGTCGCCCTGCAGTTCGTCGGGCGTGAGCATCATGATGACGTCGGCCCATTTGGCGGCCTCGGCCACTTCCATGACCTTGAACTTCTCGGCCTCGGCCTTCTTGGCGGAGGCGGAGCCCTTACGCAGCGCGATCGCCACGTCCTTCACGCCGGAATCCCGAAGATTGAGGGCATGGGCATGACCCTGGCTGCCATAGCCGACGACGGCGACCTTCTTGCCCTTGATCAGGTTCAGGTCAGCATCCCGGTCGTAATAAACGCGCATCATCAACCCCTGAAATGGCGGCTCCCGGCCGCGTCTTGAGGCGCGCCGGAGGCGGTTCCGGCACGGTTCGCAGGGTTTCTAGGGGTCCGGGGGCGCGCCGACAAGCCCGGAATGGGCAAGGCCGGGTCCCGGATCCTGCCGGTCCGCTTCTGCCGGGCGCGCAAGGAATGCGGCCTTTTCTCAAGACTCCAGGGGACCCCGGCCGGGGCCGCGGTCGGCGGAACCCGTTCGAGATTGGCTCTCGGCGGCTCAGATCACCATCGGCACGATGCTGGCGACGAGGAGGAGCGCCATCGCGAAGTTGAAGATCCGGGCATGTTTCGGATCGGCGAGGACACGGCGCAGGGCGACACCGAATCCGGTCCAGGTCGCGACGGCAAGAATGGTGGCGACCGTATAGACGATCTGCAGCACCGTGAAATCTGCGACCCAATGCGCCGGGCGGACATAGAGCGCGACCCCGCTGAGGGCTGCGACAAGCGCCTTGGGATTGAGCCATTGAAACAGCGCCGCCTGCCAGAATGAGATCGGTTCGGCGACCTGAGGCTCGTCATCCGAAGCCGGCGCCGATGTTGCGATCTTCCAGGCAAGCCACAACAGGTAAAGCGCGCCCGCCACTTTCAGCGCGACCTGAAGCGGCGGATAGGCCGCGAAAGCCGCGCCGAGGCCCGCGGCACAGACCGAGACCAGAACGAAGAATCCGAAGGTGATGCCGAGGATATGCGGAATGGTCCGGGCGAAGCCGAAATTCACCCCCGACGCCGTGACCATGATGTTGTTCGGGCCCGGCGTGAACGCCATGGCCGCGGCAAAGGCGACCAGCGCGCTGAACATGTCGATTGGCATCACGATTGGCCTCCGGCGCGGGTGTCATAGCGCCACAGGCTTCGATCCCGCAAATGACCGGACTAATCCGATGACGGCCCCGTGCGCAGCGCCCGCAGCGCGTTGAGAATGACCGCAACGTCGATCAGTTCCTGCAGGAGTGCGCCCTGCACGGGCGGCAGAAACCCGAGTGCGGCCGCGAACATCGCAAGCACCGACAGGCCGAGGCCCGCGATCACGCTCTGCAATGCGATGCGCCGTGAACGCTGGGCGATGACCACCGCGGTGACGATGCGGCCGAGCTGATCGACAAGAAGCACGACATCCGCCGCCTGCGCCGATGCCGCCGCACCCCGCGCACCCATCGCAACGCCGGCATCGGCGGCCGCGAGCGCCGGCGCGTCATTCACGCCGTCACCGACCATCATGACCGGACCGCCGCTGCGCTCTGACAGCACCACCTGCACCTTCTGGTCCGGCGACAGCTCTGCCTGCACGGCATCGACCTCCAGCCCGCCGCTGACGGCCTTCGCCACATCGGCGCGATCGCCGGTCGCAAGCACGATGCGCTGGATTCCGAGCCTGCGCAGCCGCTCCAGCAGCCCGGCCGTGCCCTCCCGCAGCCGGTCGGTCAGAATGATGACGCCGGCATGTGCGCCGTCGATAGCCACATGAACGATGAGCGCTCCGGGCGGCAGTTTGGCGCGGCGGGCGATTGTCTCGCCGATGACCGAGGACACGAAACTGCGTCCGCCGACGGCGACCCGATGCCCGTCGACCAGCCCGGTCACGCCCTCACCCGGCGTCTCGGACACCCGCGTCGGGACGGCCAGCCCGACACCGCGCCTGCGGGCCTCCGCGACAATCGACGCTGCCACCACATGCGGCGAGGCCTGATCGAGCGAAGCGGCGAGGCGCAACACGGTGTCCGCGTCGCTTTGCCCGGTCACAATGATCTCGGAGACCTCGGGCCGGCCCATGGTCAGCGTACCGGTCTTGTCGATTACGAGCGCGCGGATGCGGCCCATCGCTTCGAGCGCTGCGCCGCTCTTGATCAGGATGCCGCTGCGCGCCGCGCGCGACATGCCGGAGACCCAGGCGATCGGGACCGCGAGAATGAGAGGACACGGCGTCGCGACCACCAGAACTGCAACGGCACGGACCGGGTCGCCGGTGCCGAACCATGCAGCGCCTGCGAGCACGACAGTCACGACGAGGAACAGCAGCGAATAGCGATCGGCCAGACGAGCCATCGGCGCGCGCGAGCGCTCCGCCTGTTCGACAAGGCGCACGATGGCGGCATAGGTGCTTTCGCTCGCCCGATGCGTTGCGACGAGATCGAAGGCCTCGCCGACATTGGTCGAGCCGCTCAGCACGTCGGCGCCAGCGCCGAACTGCACCGGGATGGATTCGCCGGTCAGCGCCGACTGGTCGAGCACCGCAGTTCCCGCCGCCACCGTGCCATCGACCGGCACGATATCGCCGCGGCGGATCAGCAGCCGGTCGTCCGGCACGATCGAATCGATCGGCACTTGCTCGAGACCGCCGCCGCCATGCCGAATGGCCGTACGGGGCACTCGCTCGAGAAGCAGCGACATGTCCCGGCGTGCGCGCTGCGCGGCGAAACTTTCGAGATATTGTCCGCCGGCATACATCAGCGCCACGATGGCAGCGGCGAGATATTCGCCGACAGCCAGCGCTGCGGTCATCGACAGAGCCGCGACCACATCGAGGCCGATATTTCCGGCGCGCAGGCTCTGCCAGATCTCGACAATCAGAGCGGCAAGGACCGGGATGACCGCGGCGGCCCAGATCGCATTGGCGATGGCGCCATAGCCAAGCACGTGCGCGGCGAGCCCGGCGGCGAGGCCAGTCGCGGCGATGGCGATCAGCGCGCGACGCAGCGCGGGCCCGTGGCTTTCATTCACCTGACGTCACTTTGCGGCGGCTACAATGACGACCGTAAAGGCCAATAGCGCTGGCGGCGCCATTCTGCAAATCGGCGGCGACAGCCGCCGCCGGCGGCGCAGGTCGCTCGCCGCTACATCGCGTCCGGACCGCGGCCGATCGCCACCACGCCGGTGCGCGACACTTCGACAAGGCCAAGCGGCAACATCAGCTCGACAAACTGATCGATCTTGTCGCTCTTGCCGGTGATCTCGAACACGAAGCTCTCGGTGGTGGCGTCGATCACGCGGGCGCGGAACGCATCGGCGAGACGCAGCGCCTCTACGCGATGATCGCCCTTGCCGCGCACCTTCACCATCGCGAGTTCGCGCTCCAGCGAAGGGCCGGAGACCGTGAGGTCGATGACCCGATGCACCGGCACGAGACGCTCGAGCTGATTCTTGATCTGCTCGATCACCATCGGCGTGCCGAAGGTGACGATGGTGATGCGCGAGATGTGCTTCTCGTGTTCGGTCTCCGACACGGTCAGCGAGTC
>NZ_DATMRX010000136.1:0-7341 GCF_035565855.1 Pseudorhodoplanes sp. | reverse complement strand
GTCGCAGAGCAAGCCTCAAACACCGCGCGCGGAACGCCGACGCAATCGGCGGTCCGTGGTGACGATCGCTCATGCGCTTTGCTCACCTGCGCATGGGGCCATGGGCTTGGCTGAAAGCCCGGCGTTCCGCGCGCCCTTGCATAGCGCAAGGGGAGGAATGCGAAGCGGATTTCGGGCGCGCCCGCGCCGTCACAACAACAGGGCCGGCGGAGCTTTGGCTGTGTTCTCCCGCGCCGCGCGGAGCAAAACCTACACTCCAGTAATTTCCGCAAAAGCAGCAATCCAGAAGCCACATATGATGCGTTGCTCAAAGACCGCAATCCAGAAAGCCGCGGCGCAAGCGAAAAGGACTGTGCTGGGTCCCCGCCTCCGCGGGACGATCGGGTGGATAGGTCAGCGCTTACCACATACTCCGCTCATTCCCGCGAAAGCGGGAATCCAGAAAGCCACACGCGATGCATTGCTTGGAACTCTGGGTCCCCGCCTCCGCGGGGACGAGCGGGCCGAGAGGCCGGCGCTAGTCCACACACTCCCCGCCCTCGCGGACGTCAGCGTTGTCCGCGATCCATCACGCCGACATCGTCGCGCGATATCGCGACCACGCCTCGATCAGCCCGCCGACATCCGACGGATGGCCTTCATGGATCACGCTGTCCTTGGGGATCGGCACCCAGGGTTGCGCGCTTTTCGTCCAGATATGTCCGATCGGATGCAGCCAGGCGGTCTCGTCGAGCGTGCCGGGCTTGACGACCGACACCTTGTCGTTGGCCAGCGGATGATTGACCGGGCGCACGCCGCAGGCCTCGCACATGTCGCTGTCCAGCGCGCGGCCGCTATCGGCGATGCGGCGCCATTTACGCGGCGTGCCCTTGACGTAAACCAGCGCCGGGCGCGGCACCATCACCGACATGCCGAACGCCGATCCGGATTGCCGCTGGCATTCGGTGCAGTGGCAGACATAGACCGCGAGCGGCTCGGCGCGCACCTCGTAGCGCAGCGCGCCGCACTGGCAGCCTCCGGTCAGCGGCAGTTTCATGTCTTGCACCTTGTCGCGCATCGTCGAGCGGATAGGATGCCCGCCCTCGGAGGACCTGAATGACCGAAAGCATGATCCCAAGTCAACGCGCCGACTATTCCGCCATCGTCGATCGCCCGCCGCTGAAACTGCCGGACGGCGCGCGCATGGTGGTATGGACCATCGTCAATCTCGAGGTCTGGGACATCGGCCGTCCGATGGCGCGGCAGGTCCTCCCCGCCCCGACCGGCCAGCCGATGCTGCCGGACGTGCCGAACTGGAGCTGGCACGAATACGGCATGCGGGTCGGGGTGTGGCGCTTCTTCGATCTTTACAAGCGCCTCGGCATCCGCCCGACGGTCTCGATCAATGCCAGGGTTTGTGAGGATTATCCGCGCGTCGCCGGCGAAGCGCGCGACCTCGGCTGGGAATTCATGGGCCACGCCTACGACCAGGGTCCGATCCACAAGGTGGAGGACCAGCGCGGCATGATCTTCCGCTCCTGCGACATCATCGAAAAATTCACCGGCAAGCGGCCGGTCGGCTGGCTCGGACCGGGCTTGACGCAGACGCTCGATACGCCCGAGAACCTCGTCGAGGCCGGCGTGAAATATATCGGCGACTGGGTCTATGACGACGAGCCGACGGTGATCCGCACCGCGAAGGGCCCGCTCGTCACCCTGCCCTATACCGTGGAGCTGAACGACATTCCAATGATGCTGGTGCAGCATCATGAGAGCGATCATCTCTACAAGCGGGCGGTCGAAAGCTTCGACCGGCTCTATGCGGAGAGCGCAGAGCGCGCCAAGTTCATGGCGATCGCGATCCATCCGTATATCAGCGGCCAGCCGTTCCGCATTGGACCGCTCGAGCGGATCTACGACTACATCAGCAAGTTCGACGGCGTGCTGCACTGGAACGGCGAGCAGATGCTCGACTGGTACGTGAAAACCAGGAACGTGACCTTCGGCCGCTCTGCATAGAGTCGCTATATGGCCACGAGCCTGCCGATCGCGTCAGGCGAACCATTCGGGCGGGGCGCCGCGTGCGCCCTGCCCGCCCGGAGCTGTCCCCGTGACATGGGCGACGGTGTCACCGTCATGATGCAGGAGATGCATCGAACCGAGCGCACGGGAAGCATTGGGACGGGTTCCGCACCCGCTTACGGTTTATAAATTGCGCGCGACGCACGATGACATCTTGGTTAACACGCGCGTTCTTTACGCATTTGGTTAATTGCGCAGACCTGTTCCGCGCGGCAGCGTTCGCACGAACGCGCGCATAACTCACTGCAAACTCAAGAAAATCAAGCGCGTGCGTGAATGAAAGCACGCAGTTTCATTTTACCGATGCGCGCGCGGTAATCACTGACCGCAAATTTACTTAACGTCGCATTTGGGTTAACAATTCCTTACCTCGAATGCGGTGAGGCTGTAACATCATGGCGTACGTATCTGTTGCGTCGCCGGCGCTCGTTCAGAGCAGCCGGCGTGAACGAACTCGCTCGGCCCGGTTCAAGCATCTGCTGAGCGCACGCGATCTGACCATCGACGATGTCGATGACTTTTGCCAAACAGCGGACGATTTTGAAGCTGGGCTCGTGCCGCGGCAGCAATTGATCGGTCGCACGGTTGCATTGCTCTTCTTCCAGTCCAGCACACGGACGCGGCTTGGCTTTGAGTCGGCCGCGGTTGCTCTCGGCGCGCAATGTATCGGCATGGAAGACATGTCGGCCTCGCGCACCAACGCGAGCATCGGCGAGTCGATCGAGGATTGCGCTGCCGTGGTCTCGCGGCTCGCGGATGCGATCGTGGTTCGGCATCACGAATGCTCGGCCGCGGCTCGCATGGCCGCGACGTCGATCGTGCCGGTCATCAACGCAGGCGATGGCTGGAACGAGCATCCGAGCCAGGCCTTGATCGACATCCACGCGATGCGGCGCGGACTTGGAACGCTCCGCGGCAAGAGCATTGCATTCGGTGGCGATCCGCGCGGCCGGGTGGTCCGCTCGCTTGTGCAGCTCCTTCGGTTCGAGGGGCCGCGGGAGGTGGTGTTCTGCCCGCCCGCGCACTACGAGCTTCCGAATGACATTGTGTCGGCCCTCGCCGAGCACCAAATCCGATTGCGGATCATCACCGACATCGATACCGCGCTCGTCGAATGCGATGCGGTCATGATGGCGCCCTACGACATGTCCGCGATCGGCGAACCGCCGGCGTCCGGCTATGTCTCGCCGCATTACACGCCGCGGCAATTCGCGGTCACTGCGGAAAAGATCGGGCGGCTCGGTTCGAAGGCCCTGCTCTATCATCCGCTGCCGCGATTCGACGAGATCGATCCGTCTTGCGACTCGTTACCGAACGCCATGTATTTCGAGCAGGTTCGGCTCTCGAAATTCATGCGGATGGCGGTTCTTCACCGCCTCCTCACCTCAAACTGAGGGATATAACTACGACGCGATCTTGCGGCGCGCGGAAGCGCGCTGCTTGACGCCGTGGGGTTCGAGCTTCGTCAGGGGGAAGATCGGCCCCTTGATCAGCTCGCGAAGCTGCCGCGCCGGCAGCGGCTTGCTGAACAGGAAGCCCTGGATCGCATTGATCCCGAGCCTGCGCAGGTGTTCGAGCTGAACTTCCGTCTCGACGCCTTCGGCGATGCACTCCATGCGCAGATCGCGCGCGATCTGCGCCGTTCCGCTGACGATCGCCGACGCGCGTGTCGAGTCATTGACCATTTGCGCGAACTTTCGATCGATCTTGACGTTCGAGAACGGGAAGTCGTTCAGGTAAGCGAGCGATGCGAAGCCCGTTCCAAAATCGTCGAGCGAAATCCCGATACGCATGCCGCGCAGCTCCTCGAGGATTCCGAGCGTAGCGGCATTGTCGTCGATGAAGACGGATTCGGTGATCTCGAGGTCGAGCCGGGTTGGCGGCAGGCCGGATTCATCGAGCGCCGCACTGACACGATCGATGATTTCGCGGCCCTGACGGAACTGCGAAGGCGACAGATTGACGGAAACCTTGATGTCGGAGCTCCAATGGGTTGCTTCGACGCAAGCCTTGGTCAGGACCCAGCCTCCGATCGACGATATCAGGCCGGTCGCTTCGGCGATGGGAATGAACACGTCCGGCGCGATCGGACCGAGTTCCGGATGGTTCCATCTCAGGAGCGCTTCGCAGCAAATCGCGCGTCCCGATCTTGGGTCGACGATCGGCTGATAGACGACATCGAGCTCACCCCTCCCGAGCGCCTGCTGGAGATCCTGCTCGAGCGCGACGCGTCTTTCATACTCGCGCGACAATTCCGCCGTGTATTCGACAGCACGTCCACGACCGCTCTTCTTTGCTTCGTACAAGGCAAGGTCTGCATTTCGAAGCAGCGCATCCATCGTGGTGTCGGATTGCGCCAGCGCGTAACCAATGCTGGCGCCGCAGATGCTGCGCGTCATATGGATCGCGAAGGGATCGGAGAATCGCGCAAGGATGTTATGCGCAATGGCCGTCGCTTCCTCGGCGCGCCGCCCGACGAGCATAACCAGGAATTCGTCGCCGCCGACCCGCGAGACTTCGTCGCCGGGCCGCAATGCCGACCGGATCCGGTCGGCGGCTTCCCGGAGCACGGCGTCGCCGACCGGATGGCCGAGCGTGTCGTTGATGTCCTTGAAACGATCGAGGTCGATCGCGATCAACGCGATCTGTTTTCTGACGGAAGGATAGAATTGCGCTTCCAGCAGGCTGAGAAACGCCGCGCGGTTCCAGAGCCCGGTGAGCGCGTCCCGCTGCGCAAGCGTCTCGATGCGCCGAAACGCCTGATGACGCGACACCAGGTTGTCGTAGACGCTGCGGCAAATCACGATGGAGCCGATATAGAGCGCGCCAATGAACACCGCCAACACGAGGTGGGCGACGTCGGCCCGCATGATCAGCGCCAGCGTGAACGGAAGGCAGGTGAAGCTGACCTGACCGATCGTAACCAGCGGGCGACTGGCGTTGCGTGACGAAACGCCGGCGATGTAACCGATGACGCAGCAGCCGACGAGAATTTCGACGTCGGTGCCCGGGTGGACCGTTATCGCGTAGGCGCCGGTGATCCCGACCAGCGCCGAGAACGCCCAGGCACCAATCAGCGCGACCATCTCCCAGCGTTTCAGCCCGATCACATCATTGGGGTCGTGCTGAACGCGGTGATACAAACTCGCGGCAATGGCGCGGGCGGCGCCGATCAGCACAAAACCGGCCGCGAGGATCGCAAAGACGAAGTCGCCGCTCAGCATCCACGCCACTGCCGTGACGGATGCTGCTGCTGCCGCGGCGATGAACAAAGGCCGCGCCGTACTCGTTGCGCCATACAGCGCGCGCACGAGTTCGAAGTGCAGCACCGGGTCGGGCGCCGACCCGTTCATGCGGTCGACGAAGCGGGCTATGGCTACCGCAAGCCTCATGCAAAATGGTCCGATCGGGTCGATGGCCCGTTTGATCAGCCCGCACTATTCGATGGATTTGTTAAGGAACCGCCCCTTCAAATCGGTAAAGACGGTGTTCCGGGGCGTTTGTGGCAGCGCTTCGCGAAATCGGGAAACAGATCGTTACATCGCAGCCCACCTGGAGCTGCAACGCTCCTTCAGACCCCGTTAACCAAGACACGCTTGGGAACCGGGTTCATCCGCCCTTGATCGCGATTATCTGCATCCCAGCCGGCGCGCGAAAACCAGAGCGATCAGACTGACCACGCCGGCCATCATGAGATAAAAGGCAGGGGCCAGCTTGTTGCCGCTGATCAGGATCAGCCAGGTGCTGGTAAACGGCGCGAGTCCGCCGAAGATGGCGACCCCGAATGCGTAGCTGACGGCAAGCCCGGTCGTGCGCGTCTGCGGCGGGAACAATTCCGACATCAGAGCGCCGAGCGGACCCATATAAGCCGCGGTCAGCACGCCAAAGATCGCTTGAATGACCAGGAGGGTCTGAAGGGTCGGAGACGCCGCGAGCCAGGCAAACATAGGGTAGAACAGCACCACCATCGCAGCGGCAGAGGCCAGCATGAGGGTGAGCCGGCCATCGCGGTCCGAAAGCGCGCCGAAGACCGGGATCAGCACGACCTGAATCGCGCCGACCAGCATGGCGCCGAGGAAACCGACCGAGGTCGTCAGTCCGAACTGACGCGTGGCATAGGTCGGCATGAACAGCACGATGGTGTACATTGATACCGTACACAGCGCGACGACGCCGAGGGAAACCAGCAACCGCTTCCGTCCCTCGGAGAAGGTCTCCTTCACCGGAGACTTGCTGACCTGCATCCGCTTGAATTCGACCGTCTCGTCGACGTTACGGCGGATGTACCAGGCAACCGGTCCGATCAAGAGGCCGATCAAAAACGGAATTCGCCAGCCCCAGCTTTCCAGCTGGCTTGCAGTCAGACTTGTCGTCAGGCCGACGCCGATGATCGTTGCCAGCACGGTGGTGAAGCCCTGGCTCGCGAATTGCCAGCTTGCATAGAAGCCGCGGCGGTCGGGATTCTGTTCGGCAAGGAATGCGGTGGAGCTCCCGAACTCACCACCCGCGGAAAACCCTTGGACCAGCCGCGCCAGCACGATCAGCATCGGCGCAAAGACTCCGGCCGTGGCGTAAGTCGGGGCCGCTGCGATGATGGCCGTTCCGAGCATCATCAAGACGATGGTCATGGAGAATGCGGCCTTGCGGCCGTGGCGGTCCGCATAATTGCCGATGACGATTGCACCAAGCGGTCGAATGAAAAACGGCACACCGAAAGTGGCGAGCGCGAGCAGCAGAGAAACGGTTTCGTTGCCGGTCGGGAAAAAGAGCTTCGCCATCGTGATGGCGAAGAAGCCGTAGATGATGAAGTCGAACCACTCCAGCGCGTTGCCAATGGACGCAGCGGCGACGGCACGCACGCGGCGCGCGTCATCCGCAGTCTTTTCCATAGCGGTAGCTGTCATCCGCAACTGCCCCGTGCGTCCCCAAGTCACCCAGCATACGATTCATAGATGAGTCGGCCTTCAAAGGCCTTAATAATACAGGCCGTTTCACACACCCCTCATCCGTGACTTAAGGATAATCGCGCATCGCAAAATTCGCTGTCCGAGGGGACCGGTGGGAATTTTTTGACATCGCGCCCGACTTGAAGGACACCGACAACACCAAAACAGGAAGAAAGCGGATCGAATGCAGCCCTTTGTCTACACCGCGCTCCCGTCGAGAGTGATTTTCGGCAGCGGCACGGTTTCGCGCTTGTCGGACGAGCTGGAGCGAGCCGGGTGCCGCAGGGCGCTGCTCCTGAGCACGCCCGAGCAGGCCGACAGCCTCCATCGGATC
>NZ_DATMRX010000135.1:0-22364 GCF_035565855.1 Pseudorhodoplanes sp. | reverse complement strand
CTATCTGTTCTTTTCGGTCGATGGCGAGGCCGACAGCGAGGCGCTGGCGCGCCGCCTTGTCGACGAGGCGCAGGTCGGCCTCGCGCCAGGTACCGCTTTCGGCGATGGCGGCGCAGGCTTTGTCCGCCTGTGCTTTGCGCGCGATCCGGCGCAGATCCGCGCTGCCTGCGAGCGGATCGCGCAGGTGGTTTGATGGCGGAACGCGAACACCGTCCGGTCTTCACCCTCCCCTCGTGGGAGGGAATCGCGCGGAACCAACCTGTCTGGCGTAATGCGTGAGGCCTCGCGCCCCGGACGCGGTGCGGTACGAAGTACTGCACCGCAGAGCCGGGGCCCATGCCTCAACTTATCATGCCGCAACTTATCATGCTGCAATTTAGCAGGAAGGATGGGTCCCGGTTCTGCAGCCCACCGTTTCACGCTGCGCTGCGCCCGGGACACGAAGCTCGACTAAGCCGCGGCCTTCTCGCTGCCCGTTGCGAAGCGGCCGTAGAAGGTCTCCCCCTTCGCCGCGAGATCGCGGAGCAGCGCATTCGGCGCAAAGCGCGGGCCGTGCTTTTTCTCCAGCGCCTCGCAGAGCGAAACGAATGTCTTCACGCCCATGAAATCGATGTAGGACAAGGTGCCGCCGGTGAACGGCGCAAAGCCGAAGCCGAGGATCGAGCCGACATCGGCCTCGCGCACATCGGTCAGGACGCCTTCCTCGAAGCAGCGCGCCGTTTCCAGCGCCTGGATGACGAGGAGACGCTTCTTCAGTTCGTCCACGTCGATGGTGTCCGGATCGAGCGTCGTCTGTTGCAGATCGGCGAGGCCGGGCCACAGGCTCTTCTGTCCCTTCTCCGGATAATCGTAAAAGCCCTTGCCGTTCTTGCGGCCGAGCCGGCCGTGCTTTTCGACCATCGCTTCGAGCAGCGCCTTCTGCCGCGCATCCACCGCGTCCTTGCCGAGATCGGCTTCGGTGGCCTTCAGGATCTTCCAGGCGAGATCGACCGCCACCTCGTCGTTCAGCGACAACGGGCCGACCGGCATGCCGGCGATCCGCCCGACATTCTCGATCATGGCCGCCGGCACGCCTTCCATCAGCATCAGATGGCCTTCGCGGATATAGGTGCCGACCACGCGCGAGGTGTAGAAGCCGCGGGAATCGTTGACCACGATCGGCGTCTTGCGGATGGCGCGCACGAAGTCGAGCGCAACCGCGAGCGCTTCGTCGCCGGTCTGCTTGCCCATGATGACCTCAACCAGCATCATGCGTTCGACCGGCGAGAAGAAATGGACGCCGATGAATTTCGCCGGGTCCTTGGCGTTTTCCGCGAGCGAGGTGATCGGCAGCGTCGAGGTGTTGGAGCCGAACACCGCATCGGGCACGACGGCCTGCGCCTTCGCGGTCGCCTCCGCCTTGACCTTGCGATCCTCGAACACGGCCTCGATCACGAGGTCGCAGCCCTTCAGTGCATTGTAGTCCGGCGTCGCGGTGATGCGCGCCAGCAGCGCGTCGCGCGCCGCGGTGTTGGCGCGCCCCTTGCTGATCTGCTCGGTCATCAGCTTGTGCGAGAGCGCCTTGCCCCTGTCGGCTGAGTCCTGGTCGCGGTCGATCAGCACCACTTCGAGCCCGGCCTGCGCGCTGACATAGGCGATGCCGGCGCCCATGAAGCCCGCGCCGAGCACGCCGATCCTGGTCAGCTTCGTCGGCGGGATGTTCGCGGGACGCCGCGCGCCCTTGTTCAGTTCGCCCATCGACACGAACAAGGTGCGGATCATCGCCGCCGCTTCCTTCGAGCGCAGGATATGCGCGAAGTAACGCGACTCCACGGTGAGCGCGAGATCGAACGGCAATTGCAGGCCGTCGAACACCACCTGCATGATTGCGCGCGCCGCCGGATAATTGTCGTAGGTCTGCTTGCGATAGAGCGCGCTCGCCGGGGAGAACACCATCATCCCGGCTTTCGACCAGACCGCACCGCCGGGATTCTTGAAGCCCTTCTCGTCCCAGGGCGCGACCGCCTTGCCGCCGGCCTTGATCCAGTCCTTCGCAGCTTTCAGAAGATCGGCCGCCGGCACCACATTGTCGATCAGCTTCATGCCCTTGGCGCGCGCGACCTTGAGCTGATCGCCCTTCGCCAGAAATTGCAGCGCATCGGCCGGCAGCATCATGCGCGAGATGCGGGTCGTGCCGCCGGCGCCGGGAAACAGGCCGATCTTGATCTCGGGAAGGCCGACGCGCGTCTTGTCATTGTCGGCCGCGACGCGATGATGGCAGGCAAGGCACAGCTCGAAGCCGCCGCCGAGCGCGGTGCCATTGATCGCAGCGACCCAAGGCTTGCCGCAGGTTTCGATCCGCCGATAGAGCAGCGATAGCTTGCGGCTTTCCTCGAACAGCGTCTTCGCCGCCGCTTCTTCGCCTTGCGTCTTCACCATCTCGGTGAAGGTCGCCTGCATGGTGTTGAGCAAGGTGAGATCGGCGCCGGCGCAGAATGTGTCCTTGCCGGAGGTGATGACGACGCCTTTCACCCTGTCGTCCGCGGTCGTCTTCTCGACCAGCTCGGACAATTCCTGGATCGTTGCGAGGTCGATGACATTCATCGACCGCCCCGGCGCATCCCAGGTGATGGTCGCGATGCCGTCAGCGTCGGTGTTGACAGAAAAATTCTTCGTCATCTTCTAGCACTCCGCGCGAGGGCTCCCCTCCCCCCGCGAAGCGGTGGGGAGGGGTCGGGGGTGGGGGGCATCTTGCGAACCGCGCATCACTTCATCGTGGATTGCGGCCAAAACGCCATCGATATTCTTCAAGACATCGTTGTTCCAAAAACGAAGCACACGGTAGCCGTGCCTCGCGAGATACGCTTCCCGGGCGCTGTCCTTCGCTGCGTGATCCGCGAGCATATGCTGACCGCCATCGACCTCAACAACGACCCTGCTCTTGTGGCATGCGAAGTCTGCGAAGTACGGCCCGACAGGCGCCTGTCGCCGAAAATGCAGTTCGGGAAAATCGCTCCGCAGCCGCCACCACAGCTTCCTTTCCGCATCCGTCATCCGACCGCGAAGGCTCCTTGCACGTGGCGTTCGAGGATCACTGCGAATCCCGGCCATTCATCGCCCCCCACCCCTAACCCCTCCCCACCGCTTCGCGGGGGGAGGGGAACGGCGCCGCAATCGCGGGTAAAAAAACAAGCCTAATAACTCTCACCGTTCTTGCGTGTGAAACGTACGCCGGTTTCGCTCTTATCACCCATCATGTCGATGTCGGGATAATGAAAGCGTTCGACCGGGGCGCGGGTGCCGATCTCGAGATAAACAACATCAGCCTGCGACCTGTTCACCAGACAATGGCCGTTGGCGACGCCGGCCTTGAAGCCCGCGCACTCGCCCGCGCGCAGGATGGTCTCGCCACCGTCCTCACACAGAGTCGCCTCGCCCTCCAGGACATAGACAAACTCGTCCTCGCCCTCATGCCAATGCCGCAGCGACGACGCTGCACCGGGCTTCAGCCGCGTCAGGTTCACGCCGAATTGCGTGAGGCCCGCCGCATTGCCGAGCGCGGTCTTTTCGCGACCGTGCGTGACCTTGGCGAATTCCGCGGGATAGATGGTGCTGGTGCGCACCGGGCATTTCGACACATCGATTTTCGGCATCGCCTTGAGCCTTCACACCCGCTCGATGATGGTCGCGGTGCCCATCCCGGCGCCGATGCACAAGGTCACCAACGCGGTGTTGAGGTCGCGCCGCTCGAGCTCGTCGAGCACGATGCCGAGGATCATCGCGCCGGTCGCGCCGAGCGGATGGCCCATCGCGATCGCGCCGCCATTGACGTTGATCTTGTCGTGCGGAATGTCGAGCGCCTGCATATAGCGCAGCACCACCGACGCGAAGGCTTCGTTCAGCTCCCAGAGGTCGATGTCGGTCTCCGACATGCCGGCCTTCTTGAGCACCTTCTGCGTCACCGGGATCGGCCCGGTCAGCATGATGCCGGGCTCCGACCCGATATTGGCGAACGCCTTGATGCGCGCGCGGGCTTTAAGCCCCGACGCCTTGCCGGCCTCGGCATTGCCGATCAGCACGGCCGCGGCGCCGTCCACGATGCCGGAGGAATTGCCGGCATGATGCACGTGATTGATCTCCTCCACTTCCGGATAGCGCTGCGTCGCCACCGCATCGAATCCACCGAGTTGGCCCATCTCGACAAAGGAGGGCTTGAGCGAGGCCAGCGACTGCATCGTGGTATTCGGACGCATATGCTCGTCGCGATCGAGCAGCGTGATTCCGTTGACGTCCCTGATCGGAAGGATCGAGTTCTTGAAGCGTCCGTCGGCCCAGGCTTCGGCGGCACGCCGTTGACTTTCGACTGCGTAGGCGTCGACGTCATCGCGCGAGAAGCCATACTTCGTGGCGATCAGATCGGCGGAAATGCCCTGCGGCATGAAATAGGTCGGGATCGCCGCCATCGGATCCATGAACCAGGCGCCGCCCGAGGCGCCGATGCCGACCCGGCTCATCGATTCCACGCCGCCGCCAATGGTCATGTTGTGCTGGCCGCTCATCACTTCGGCCGCGGCGAAATTCACCGCATCGAGCCCCGATGCGCAGAAGCGGTTGATCTGGATGCCGGGCACATGATCGCCGTAACCCGCCAGCAGCGCGGAGATGCGCGCGACGTCGCCGCCCGCCTCCCCGATCGGATCGACGCAGCCCATCACCACGTCGTCGACGAGTTCGGGATCGAGATTGTTGCGCTCGCGCACACCCTTGAGCACCTGCGCGGCGAGATTGACCGTCTGCACCTCGTGCAGGGAGCCGTCCACCTTGCCGCGCCCGCGCGGAGAACGAAGATGATCGTAGATGAAGGCGTCGGTCATTTGCACAGTCTCTCCGTTTTTTCCCTCTCCCCGCTTGCGGGGAGAGGGTGGCGAGCATCGACAGATGCGAGCCGGGTGCAATGCGCCGCTGCGCCGGCCCCTCACCCGGACCGCTTCGCGGTCCGACCTCTCCCCGCGCAGCGGGGAGAGGTAAGCGTCACAAACTCCTCGCAATCAGCAACTTCATGATCTCGTTGGTGCCGGCGTAGATGCGCAGGACGCGCGCATCGCGATACATCCGCGAGATCGGATATTCGTCCATATAGCCATAGCCGCCGAACAATTGCAGGCAGCGGTCGATCACTTTTGCCTGCATGTCGGTCGTCCAGTATTTGATCATCGATGCGGTGACGGTGTCGAGCTCGCCCCTGATGTGGCGCTCGATGCAATGATCGAGAAACACCTTGGCGGCGGTCGCATCGGTCTTGCATTCCGCCAGCACGAATTGCGTATTCTGGAAATCGATGATTCTCTTGCCGAAGGCCTGCCGCTCCTTGACGTAATCGATGGTCAGCCGCAGCGCGCGCTCCATCATCGACACCGCATGGATGCCGACGGTCAGGCGTTCCTGCGGCAATTCCCGCATCAGCTGGACGAAGCCCTGGCCCTCCTCGGTGCCAAGGAGGCTTTCCGCAGGCAACTTCACGTCCTCGAAGAACAATTCCGAGGTGTCGGAGGAATCGAGGCCAAGCTTCTTCAGCTTGCGCCCGCGCCGGAAGCCGGGGGCTTCGGCCGCCTCGACCACGAACAGGGACACGCCTTTTGCGCCCGCCGACGGATCGGTCTTGGCGACGACGATGATGAGGTCAGCATGCTGGCCGTTGGTGATGAAGATCTTCGATCCGTTCAGCACATAGCCGTTGCCGGACTTCTTCGCGCTGGTTCGCACGCCCTGCAGGTCGGAGCCGGTGCCGGGTTCGGTCATGGCGATGGCGCCGACGAGTTCGCCAGTCGCCATCTTGGGCAGCCAGCGCTTTTTCTGCTCCTCGGTGCCGTAATGCAGGATGTAGGGCGCGACGATGCCGGAATGCAGCGGCGCACCGAAGGAGTCGAAGCCGCACAGAGCGAATTCGCGGTTGATCACCGCCTCATGCGCGAAGGTCCCGCCCGCCCCGCCATACGCCTCGGGGATACCGGCGCAGAGCAGTCCGGCCTCGCCGGTCTTGTTCCAGACCGCGCGGTCGTAGATGCCGGCCTCGTTCCAGCGCTCGATATTGGGGACATATTCGGCGGCCATGAAGCGGCGCGCCTGCTCTTCGAGCAGCACCAGCTCTTCCGTCATCCATGACGGCCGCGGCAGGTTCAACACGTCCATTGGCGATTCTCTCCCGGAGGGGGAGGATAGAGACGGAACGCGACGGGTTGAAGGGCGCAAACGGGAGGTCCGGCTTTACGATACGGCCTTTCCGCGGGCGGTACGGCGTTTCCGCCGGCTCAGTCTGTTCCCTCCCCCCTGGGGGGAGGAACATGCAGAGTACGCGGGCCGGCCTTGGCCGGACGCTCGCCAATAGGCGTAGTGCAGCGCAGCGGCGGCGGCTATACAGCCTCCCCTCATGGCACCCCTGATTCAGCTTCGCGACATTGCGCTCACCTTCGGCGGCACCCCGCTCCTGACAGCGGCCGATCTTTCCGTGTCGGAGGGCGAGCGCGTCTGCCTTGTCGGCCGCAACGGCTCCGGAAAATCGACGCTCCTGAAGATCGCCGCCGGCATGATCGAGCCGGACCGCGGCAGCGTCTTCGTCCAGCCCGGCGCCACCATCCGCTATCTGCCTCAGGAACCGGACTTTTCCGGCCACGCCACCACCCTGTCCTATGTCGAGGCCGGGCTCGCACCGGGCGACGATCCCTACCAGGCGCGCTACCTGATCGAGCAGCTCGGCCTGACCGGCGCGGAAGACCCCGCGCATCTGTCCGGCGGCGAGGCACGGCGCGCGGCGCTGGCGCGGGTGCTGGCGCCGAACCCGGATATTCTCCTCCTCGACGAGCCGACAAACCATCTCGACCTCGTCACCATCGAATGGCTGGAAGCCGAGCTGAAAAGCCGCCGCTCCGCGCTGGTCCTCATCAGCCACGACCGGCGTTTTCTCGAAACGCTGTCGCGCATCACGGTATGGCTCGATCGCGGCCGCACGCGGCGGCTGGAGATCGGGTTCAAGGACTTCGAGACGCGGCGCGACGAAATCCTCGCCGAAGAGGAACGCGAGCAGCACAAGCTCGACCGCAAGATCGTCGCGGAAGAACATTGGGTGCGTTACGGCGTCACCGCGCGGCGCAAGCGCAACATGCGCCGTATGGGCGAATTGCAGGCGCTGCGGCAGCAGCGGCGCGACTATCGCGGCAGCGTCGGCAAGGCGAGCATCAGCGTCGCCGAAGCCGACAAGTCCGGGGCCCTCGTGATCGAGGCGAAAAACATCGGCAAGGCCTATGACGGGCGGCCGATCGTCAAGGACTTCTCGACGCGCATCAATCGCGCCGACCGCATCGGCATTGTCGGGCCAAACGGCAGCGGCAAGACCACGCTGCTCTCGCTGCTGACCGGCACGCTCGCGCCCGACGAAGGCAGCGTGCGCTTCGGCGCCAATATCGAAATGGCCTCGCTCGAACAGGACCGCGACAGCCTCAACCCGGACTGGACATTGTCGGAAGCGCTGACCGGCGGGCGCGGCGACACGGTTTCGATCGGCGGACAGACGAAGCACGTCGTCGGCTACATGAAGGACTTCCTGTTCACCCCCGAACAGATCCGCACGCCGCTGCGCGCGCTGTCAGGCGGGGAGCGCGGACGGCTGATGCTGGCGCGGGCCCTCGCCAAGCCCTCGAACCTTCTGGTGCTGGACGAGCCGACCAACGATCTCGATCTCGAAACGCTCGACGTGCTCGAGGAAACGCTCGCCGACTATACCGGCACGGTGATCCTGATCAGCCACGACCGCGATTTCCTGGACCGCGTCGTGAACGCGGTGATCGTGCCGGAAGGCAACGGCGTGTGGAACGAATATGCCGGCGGCTATTCCGATATGCTGGCACAGCGCGGCGCGGACATTGCCTCGACCAAGCCGGCGCGGGCGGCCTCCGCGAAAGAGTCGAAGCCTGCGCCTGCCGCACAGCCTGCCGCGCCGAAGCCGAAGAAGAAGCTCTCGTTCAACGAGAAATACGCGCTCGACAATCTGCCGAAGCAGATCGCAAAGCTGGAAGCCGATATCGCCGCGCTGCAGAAGAAGCTCGACGATCCCAGTCTCTACACGCGCGACCGCAAGGCATTCGATGCGGCGACCGAGGCCATGGCGAAGGCCCAGGCCGAACTCGCCGCCGCGGAAGAGAAGTGGCTGGAGCTCGAAATGCTGCGCGAGGAGATCGAGGGGTAGCGCGTAGCGCTCAGCTCTCCTCCGATCGTCCCCCGAAAGCGGGAACCCAGAACGCGATGCATCGCATGGGGCTTTCTGGATTCCCGCTTGTGCGGGAATGAACGGTGGAGGACGTCGTCACACCACCGAGCTCATCACGCCCATCGCGCCGAAGACCAGCAGCAGATAGCGCGCGGTCTTGGCGATGCTCACCAGAATGAGAAACGACCAGAACGGCTCGCGCAGGAAACCGGCGGCGACGGTGAGCGGATCGCCGATCACCGGCACCCAGCTGAGCAGCAACGACCAGCGGCCATAGCGGTGATACCAGCCCTGCGCCTTGTCGAGCGCCCGCGGCGAGACCGGAAACCATTTGCGATCGCGAAAGCGTTCCGCAAAACCGCCGACCAGCCAGTTGACGCAGGAGCCCAGAATATTCCCCGCGCTCGCAACCGCGATGAGGAGCCAGGGCGAGAATTGTCCGCTCAGCAAGAGCCCCACCAGCGCCACTTCGGATTGCGCGGGCAGGATCGTCGCCGCGATGAAGGCCACGGCAAACAGCCCGGCATAGGCCGTGAGCGCGGTCATGCCGGATGCCCCTCGCGCAATGACGCAAGAAAGCGCAAAGCGCCCTCGCCCGCGGCCAGGCCGGTCGCAAAGCAGGCCTGCAGGAGATAGCCGCCGGTCGGCGCTTCCCAATCCAGCATCTCGCCGGCAACGAACACGCCGGGCTTGCGCCTGAGCATGAAGGCGTCGTCGATCTCCGCGAATGAAATGCCGCCCGCGGTCGAGATCGCGCGATCGATCGGCGCGACCCCAATCAACGGGACCGGCAAAGCTTTCAGCAGGACCGCCATCGCGTCCGGCGCGAGCGCGCCGAGCTTTCCCTTGGTTGCCTCCTGCGCGAGAGCGATTGCAACCGGCGAAAGCGAGAGGCTCTTGCGCAGCGCATTCGACAACGATTGCTTGCCGCGCGGCATCGCCAGTTTGTGCGAAGCCTCCGCGATTGCGGTGTCGGGGAGAAGGTCGATATGCAGCGTCGCCGCGCCATCGCGGCCGATCGCGTCGCGCAATCGCGCCGACAGCCCATAGATCGCGCCGCCCTCGATCCCGTCAGAAGTGATCATCGCCTCGCCGCGCACGCGCTCGGCGCCGAATGAGAGCGCGATATTCTTCAGCGGCTGCCCGGCGAAGCGGCTGCGCATCGGCTCGGACCACGCAACGCGGAACCCGCAATTCGACGGCTGCAACGGCGACACCGCGATGCCTTCGCGCATGAGCAGGCCGGCCCAGCCGCCGTCCGAGCCGAGCCGCGGCCAGCTTGCACCGCCGAGCGCGAGCACGGTGACGCCCGCCTCGACGCGGGCGATGCCGGAAGGCGTGTCGAATGTCAGCGCCCCCGTCTCGTCCCAGCCGGTCCAGCGATGGCGCAGCGCAACGCGCACGCCCCTGGCATCGAGCCGCCGCAGCCACGCGCGCAGCAGGGGTGACGCCTTCATCGCCTTCGGAAAGACGCGCCCGCTGGTGCCGACAAAGGTCGGCTGGCCCAGTTCCTCGCTCCATGCGCGCAATGCACCCGGCGGGAGCGCCTCGATCGCACGCTTCAGACGCGGTTCCGCTTCGCCGTAGCGGGACAGAAACCGCGTCATTTCTTCCGAATGGGTCAGGTTGAGGCCGCCACGGCCGGCCATCAGGAATTTCCGCGCGAGCGAGGGCATGCGCTCATACACGGTGACCGCGATATTGGCACGCGCCAGCGCTTCCGCGGCCATCAGCCCGGCCGGACCGCCACCGATGATTGCCGCCGCCGGAATCTTTCCATCTGTCATCACCTTCGTGTGACAGATGCATCCCCGTTGAGGCAAGGGATCGCCTGATCCCTGGTGATCGGGCAGGATGCAGCGTGAACGGCGAAAGCGCGGTGCGCTCGCGCCGGCGAAGCGGGCGGCATTCTGTCGGCAGGCATGAACCGAGGGCATGAACCGAGGGCATGAACCCAAGGCCATGAAAGCAAGGCCATGAAAGCAAGGCCATGAACCTGTGAACGGCTTCATGCGACCAACCGACAACCCGCAAGACCGCTTGCCGTGTCCTCGTCTTTGGGATTGGAACGGTCGCGGCCAGTTCGGCATGACGCCAGGGACAGAATCTTTCGTCCGGCTCGAACAGGGAGGATGACAATGCTGAGGCAACTCGCCCTCGCATGCGCCGTTGCAGGAGCCTCGCTCGCCTGCGCTCCGGTTGACGCATTCGCGCAAGATCGCTTCGCGCTGGTGATCGGGAATTCCAAGTACAAGAGCGTCAGTCCGCTCGCCAACCCGGCCCGCGATGCGAACGCCGTCGCCGCGCTTCTGAAGGACGCCGGCTTCCAGGTCGCCTCGGCGATCGATCTGGACAAGGCGAGCATGAGCAAGGTGATCCGCTTCTTCACCACCAGCATCGCCGACAAGCCCGACAACACGGTGGCGCTGATCTACTTCGCCGGGCACGGCGTTCAGGTGGACGGCGAGAATTTCCTGATCCCGGTCGATGCATCCATCGCCCGTGAGGCCGACGTCCCGCTCGAAGCAATGCGCATGGGCGATCTGATGTCGATGCTGGAAAACGTGCGGGCCAAAACCCGGATCGTCATTCTCGATGCCTGCCGAGACAATCCATTCGGTGACATCGCAAAAACCGCGCCGCGCGGACTGGCCCTGGTGAATGCCCCCGCCGGAACGCTGGTCGCCTATTCGACCTCTCCCGGTCACACCGCGGACGACGGCGCGGGCTCAAATTCACCGTTTGCGCAGGCGCTGCTGAAGTCGGCGCGCGAACCCGGCCTTCCGATCGAAACGGCGCTGAAAAACGTGCGGCTCGCCGTGCATGGCACGACCGGCGGACGACAGACGCCGTGGGAAGTGTCGGCGCTCACTGAGCCTTTCTCGTTCTTCCCGGGTGCTACGCCCGTGAAGGCGCCGGACAAGGAGAAAAGCGCTGAAGAGTGGCGCAAGGAATTGCAGGCGGCATCGCCGCGCGATGCGTTCGCGATCGCGGTCCGCGAGGACGATGTCGTGGTTTACGAGCAATATCTCGCGCTCTACGGCACAAATCCGCTCGCGACGAACCTGCGCGCGATATTCGATCGCCGGCTGATGATGCTGGCGTGGCAGGAAGCCGTCGCGCTCAATACCGAAGCGGCATTTGCGGCATTTCTCGCGCGCTATCCCAACAGCGATATGAGTGAGACCGCGCGGCGTTTGCAACAGCGCGCGCAGAACCGGCTGGCGATGGCATCCGTGCTGGGTGGCGCGCGGGATGCAAATCTCATTCAGGCCACGGCTCCGGGCGGGACATGCCCCTGCACCACGCCGGGTGCGCCGAACAATCGGTCGGTGCCGCCGTCTACGCCGCCTTCCGGCACCCGCGCCTCTATCCCTGTTGCACCTGGAGGTCCGGCACCCACCGGCCCGATCACACCGGTCGCGCCTTTGGTGCCTGTCGTTCCGCAGGGACCGGTCATCGTGCCGGGCGGACCGGTCGTCGTGCCGGTGATCCCCGTCATTCCCCCGCGCATCAAGGATCCCATTCGGACACGTGATCCCTATCCCGGCCGCCGCCCGCCGGGAGACCGCGGCACCGACAAGACCGATGGCCATAAGCCGACCAAACCCGACTATCCGACCGGCGATCGCGGCACGTCGAAGCCCGGTTCGCATACGAAGGGCGGCGATAAAATCCGCGACACTCGCGGCAAGCGCGACCTGCCGAAACTCGCCAATCCGCGCCGCGATGCCCGCGCCATCAATCCACGGACCCCACCGCGCGTCACCCGCGAAGCCGGCCGTGTCCCGCAACATGCTGCGCCGCGCATCGCCGCTGCCCCACGCGGCGGCGTCATTCGGATGGGCGGCGGACAATTCCGCGGCGGCAATTTCGGTGGCGGCGGCGGGCGATTCCGCGGCGCCGGCGGTCATGGCGGCGGCGGAGGCTTCCGCGTGCGCTGAGCGGAGCAGAGAGACCAACCTCACACCCCGCGGCGCCTAGTCGAGGCTCAGTTCTTCGGACCGTCGCCGCCGATCTCGTCCATCAGCGGCGCGGCCGGCTTCACGCCAGTCGCGCGGTTGATCAGGATGGTGACGCCCCACAGCACGATACCAATCGCGATCAGAACGCCGGCGATGCGATATTGCTGCGCATCGCGGCCGGTCCAGGGACCGACCAGGAAGGCGCATGTCAGCGCGCCCAGCACCGGCACGAATGTCGGCGTGCGGAAATGCTTGTGCTTCACATTATCCTTGCGCAGCACCAGCACCGCGATATTCACCACCGTAAAGACGCAGAGCAGCAGTAAGGCCGTGGTGCCGCCGAGTGCGGGGATTTCGCCGACGAAGGTGATGAGCAGAAAGGCCAGGAGCGTCGTGAAGACGATCGCGACATAAGGCGTATGCCGCGAGCGATGCACGAGGCCGAACGCGCCCGGCAGTACGTGCTCGCGGCCCATGCCATAGACCAGGCGACTCGCCATCAGCATGTTGATCAGCGCGGAATTGGCGACGGCGAACATGGTGATGAAGCCGAAGATCCAGAGGGGGAAATTCGGCGCGCCGGCCTGCACCACTTTCAGAAGCGGCGTCTCGCCCTGGCTGAGTTCGTGCGGCGGCACGAGCGTCACCGCCGAAATCGAGACCAGCACATAGACGGTCGCCGTGAGGAAGAGACCGGCCAGGAGGATCTTCGGAAAGATCCGGGTCGGGTCCTTGGTCTCCTCCGCCATGTTCACCGAATCCTCGAACCCGACCATGGCGTAGAACGCGAGCGTCGTCGCCGCGATCACCGGCCAGATGAAACTCGTATCCGGCGCGGTCTTGAACTCGAGCGCGCGCGACACGTCGCCCTGGCCGAGCCCGATCGCCCACAGCCCGATAAAGATGATGATGAGGAGACCGGTCAGCTCGATACAGGTGAGGACCATGTTGGTCTTCACGCTCTCGCCGACACCGCGAAAATTGATGAGACCGACCACCGCCATGAAGGCGAGGCCGATCAGCGTGACGCCGACAGTCCCGCCGGGATCCATTCCGAACGTGTGCACGAAATTCGCGGCGAAGGCGCGCGAAGCGGTCGATGCCGAGGTGATGCCGCTGCACATCACGGCAAAGGCCACGATGAAGGTGAGGACATGGATGCCGAAGGCGCGATGCGTATAGAGCGCGGCTCCGGCGGCGCGCGGATATTTGGTGACGAGTTCGAGATAGGACAACGCGGTCAGAAGCGCGACAAAGAAGGCGACGAGAAACGGCAGCCACACCGCGCCGCCGACGAGATTGGCGACCTGTCCGGTAAGCGCGTAGATGCCGGTGCCGAGAATGTCGCCAACGATAAACAGCAGCAGCAGCCAAGGGCCCATGACCCGTTTCAGTTCGGGCTGGCCATGGCCGGCGCGTCGCTCGGCTTCGCCGTCGCTGATTGCAGTCATGCTTGCCCCTTCACCGCCGCGCTGAAGCGTCCAGGTTTCCGCGCATCAAGACTACGCATGAGTGCGGCGCTGGCAACCGAGTCGATGAACTTTGCTTTGGAGAGGACGAATCGCGATCAGCGTAAAAGAAAAAGCGGCATGGCCGGGAACCCGGACATGCCGCTTCTTCAGTTCAGTCGCCCGCGCGGGCGAGTATCCTAGTAATAGTAGCGATAGCGCGGCGCATAGTAGCGCGGCGCATAATAACGCGGCGCGTAGTAGCGATACGGCCGGTAATAGCGCGGCCGATAGCCGTAATAATAGTACTGCACCTGTTGCGCGTTGCTCGCGTCGGGCGCAGCGAGGCCCTTGTCGAAGCGCGCTTCCGCGCTGGTCGGCATGGCGACAGCCGCGACGGCCAGGCCCGCGGCTACAACAGCGATCGTCAGAAACCTACGCATAGTGACTCCTCTCCTGTTTGGAAACTTCCACCCATCCGATAAGCGGCTGCGCGTTTCGTCGTTCCAAGCGCGCAGCCAGCAAGCCAGGCGTTACCAGTACCGATATGGCCGGTAATAGCCGTAACCGTAGCGCGGATAGTAGCGCGGCGCGTAATAGCGCGGCGCGTAATATCCGTAATAGCGCGGCGCGTATCCGTAGCCGCCGTAATATCCGTAGCCGCCGTAATAAGCGGGGTAATAGCCGCCGTAATAGGCCGGCGGATAATAATAGCCCGCATTGGCGATTGTCGCCGCGCCGAGTACGCCAGCGGCGATTCCGGCGCCAACCCAGCATCCGTGGCATCGGGCATCGGCTTGCGTCGGGAAGGTGAATGTCGCAGCCGCGATGCTCGCGGCGGCGATCAACGTCAACGACATCTTACGCATGATGATCTCCTCACGCTGCGCCAAGGCCAAGGAGCCGAGCGGCGCATTCCTCAGCGCATCTGAAAGAAACATAACACGCGCGAGCGTTTAGAAACCTGAGCAGGAATCACGCTTTGATGAACGATGGTGAATGAATCGTCAGACTTGTTATTGCGGCAGCGCACCGAGTGAGAACACGGCGAGCAGGACCGGACCAGGCTTCAGCTTGATCTGATCGAACCACTTGCCGAAGACACTGAAGATGGCGCCCGACCGGAACACCTCCGCGAGCGCCGAATTCACCGCCAGGCGCAAGGCCCAGTCGCCGCGCGGCAGCACGATCGCATAAGGCTCGAGCGACAGGTCGTCCGGCAGCATCGTGAGCGCCTTGGCATCCTGGAAGCGCGCCCCGACCAGCAGCAATTTGTCGCTGGCATAGCCGTCAACCTCGCCCTTTTCCAAGGCTGCGATCCCGGCATCGCGGTCCTTCACAGGTACCAGAGTGAACTTCAGCTTTCCTTGCTTCAGAAGTCCGGACAACGCCGCTTCATTCGTGGTGTTCGCCGCGACCGCGATCTTCTGGCCGTTCAGATCACCGGCTTTGGTGAGGCCGGTATTGGCGCGCACCACCAGTCCGGTGCTCTCGACAAAGGTGATGAGGGAGAAATCGACCTGCTTCATGCGCGTCAGCGTGATGGTCGACGAACCGCACTCCATGTCGGCCTTGCCCTGCGCGACCATGTCGAAGCGATTCTGCGTCGTGACCTCGACCCATTCGATTTTGAGCTGCGTGTTCAAGGACTTGCCGATCGCGTCGACCGCGAGGCGGCACAGATCGACGGTGTAGCCGACCGGCTCCTTGGTCTGGGGATGGACAAAGGAGAACGGCGCCGCCGCCGCGCGGTAGCCGAGCTTGATCGTCTTGGTATCCGAGATGCGCTTGAGACGGCTGTCGGCCGGCGTTTGGGCACTCGCAAGCGACGCGGAGACAATCAGAGCGACACAGGCAATCGCGATACGCAGCATTGGATACTCCCCCCGAGCATGTAAGCGCGGCCTTAACGTTACCGGGTCGTTGTGGAACCGGCAAATCGCTCCTGCTGCATCGCACCGGAACGAAGTATCGGCGCCCTGCGTTCTGTCGCAGACCTCAGCCCAGAGATGCGAGGACTGTCATGACGCGCATATCCATTACCGCCGCTGTTTTCTCCGCTGCGATGCTCAGTGCAGCACACGCCCAGACGATCGGCACCGCGACCACGGACCTCAACATCCGCTCGGGTCCGGATCCTCAATATCCCGTGATCGGAATGCTCCGCGAAAATCGCCGCACCACGGTGCTTGGCTGCATCGAGGGCAGCCGCTGGTGTCAGGTCGATCTGCGCGGCCGAACCGGGTGGGCCTATTCTCAATACATGGTGATGTCGGGTAGCCCGGTCGCCGTTCTGCAAGCCCCCGAGTACGATGTTGCGCCCCGCGCCGTCGTCGCTGCGCCGCAACCGGTCATAACGCAGCCGACGCTGCCGGTCCCCGTGTTGCAGCCGGTCGCGGTACCGGTCCCCGTTCCGGTTGCGGTGCCGGCGCCAACCTACCAGCCTGCTCCGCCGCCGGTTTATGCGGCGACGACTCCGCCACCGCCCGTGACCTATCAGGCGCCGACGGTGACCTATCAGGCACCGGCTCCGGCGGTCACCTATCGCGCGCCGATGACGACCACAGTTGTCGAGACAAATGCTGTCGCCCCGCGTGAATTCGTGGGCCGTCTGACGCCGCCACGTGAGGTCATCTACGCTGCAACCACGCCGCCGCGGGGTTATGTGCCGCCGCGGTCAGTGCGGACCTATATCAGCATGAACCCGCTGGAAACCGTGTGGCTGGAAGGAAGCCTTATGGTCGGCGCTGCAATCCCCGAAGAAATCGACATCGTGCCGGTACCGGGCTCGCGTTACCACTACGCATATGTGAACGACTATCCGGTGCTGGTCGATGCCGCATCGCGGCGCATCGTCTACGTCTATCGCTGATCGCGCACATCTGTCGCCAATCGACATTCCACATGCAAAGGCGGATGACGGAAACGTCATCCGCCTTTGGCTTTGGCATCACGGCGCTTTGATGAAGGTCCCATTGCTGTGATTTGAAACAAGCCTCGCCGCGTTCGTTAATGCGCACGGCAATTGTCCGAGGGCATAAACAGGGGCGGTCATGAAACGCGTATTTGTCTCAGCTATTTTATTTTCATTATCGATGGCAGGTGCGGCGCACGCGCAGACCACGGGCACCGCGACCACCGATCTCAACATCCGGTCCGGCCCCGGGCCCGAACAACCCGTCATCGGTTTGATCAAGGCGCATCAACAGGCGCGCATCCTCGGCTGCATCGAAGGCAGCTTGTGGTGCCAGATCGATTATCGCGGCCAGATCGGCTGGTCGTATTCGCAATACATGTCGCTGAAAGCCGGCAGCGGCACCATCGTGGTGCGCGAGCCGGCGCATGTCGCAGGCATTCCCGTCATCACCTACAACCCGCCGCCCACCGTCGCCGTGGCGCCGACCTATCGGCCCGAAGTCGTGGCCTTCCCGCCGCCGCCACCTCCGCCGGTGATGGGGCCGATTCCCACAGTGGTCGGGCCCGGCGGTCCGGGCGCGGGCGCCATCGGCACCGATCCGCTCGCCACCATGACACCGATAACGCCACCGGCTCTGGTCGGCGCTTATGTGACCGCGAATGTGCTGCCCTCTTATCCTTACCCCGGCGAAGTCGTGGTCGGCGCGACGGTGCCGCAGACCATCGTGCTGAATAACGTGCCCGACTATCGCTATCAGTACACCTACGTGAACAACACGCCGGTCCTCGTGGATCCTGCGACACGGCGCATCGTTTACGTCTTTCGTTAGTCCGCAAGGCGACGCGGATAGCGCGGCAGATCAGCGTCCCCGATCTGTCGGCGCGAATGGGCCCGGGAGCGCCAGCCCGGGCCCATTTATTTTTTGCGGCGTGGTGTCCGGCCGATTGGATCGCGCGATGTCGCGCGGCCTGTCGCCTCAATGCAAAACGTCGTCGGTTCCGAAATTCAGATCCAGCGCGCGGTCGGCCGCCGGCTTGCGGGCAGCGGGCCGCTCGGAAAACATCACCCCGCAATCGTCGCAACGATAGACGTCATGACGGCGGCCATCGGCGTCCCGATCCGGCGGTGAGATCGGGATCATCTTGCGCGCGCAATTCGGACAAGCGGGACGATGAGCCATCGGCTGGTGCGGTTAATTCGTGCCGGGCACGCCGACCGGATGCGGGTCAGGCGGCTCGCGGGACGCTGGCCCGCTATTTAAGCCACAGCCAATCCGCCGTAAACCGCGAGGCTGTCCGATGGTTACCCCGATCGGGACCGGCATCGTCCATTCGACCACAACCCCGACGAACCATGAGGGCCAGCCGAACGCGAAGGCGATCAACCCGGCTCTCATGATAGTTGCATCGACAGTCCTGCGCTTTCGCGCTTCACAAGCAGAGCGTTCATCGATCAAAACTTCGCGTGCTCACTCGTAGCGCTTGCGCGTCCTCTATAGTCGCGGACGTCCATCGCGGAGGTGCCGATGCTGCGCCTGTCCCTTCCGCCGCCGCGCGACCTGCCCTGGCCGCTGAAACCGCTCGAGAGCGCGCAGACCTCGCTCGATTATGACGAATGCGGGCGCATGGTGATGCGCATCCGCCATGATCTGCTGCGCGGCATCACGCCGGCGATGGTCGCCTGGTGGTTCCGCAACATCGGCGGCGAGATGGATGTCGCGGGCGTGCGCATGAACCGCTATCTCGTCTGGCATCCGTTCGACCATATCCATTGGGAACTCGCAGCTCCCGCGTCCGGTGGCGGCGCGGGTCCCGGATGCAAATTTCGCATCGTCGAGGCGTTCGGCCGCAATCCGGATTTCTATGTCGATGCGACCGAAACGGTGACGCAGCTCGATGACGACGGCCTCACATTGGTCGGCACGCGCGCCGGCATCGAGGTGACGCGGCTGCATCACGATTTCATCGCGGCGAATGGCGGCACGCGCTACGTTTCGATGCTGCGGATCGGCATCGGCGTGCCCGGGCTGTGTCACATCGTCAATCCTGTGGTGCATCGCTTCATTTTTCCAGAAGCGATGGGCCGCGCCTGGCTCAAGCATAATGTCGAGGAAGTCGGATTGCTGGAGCACATGCTGCCCCTGCTCTGGCCAACGCGTGGGGACCGCGCATGACACGCCAAGCCTGGCCCCTGTTTGCATTGCTGACACTGACGGCGTGCGGTGAGGCGCCCGACCGGACCTACGCGGACGTCACGAACGCGACGCATGATTGCGGCAAGGAGAAGAAGGTCGCTGTCAATGCCAGCGGCGGCAGCTTCACCTTCACGGGGCCTTGCGCCAGCATCGCGCTCAATGGCGCGAACAACACGCTCACCATCGAATCCGCAAACGCGCTCGACATCAAGGGTGACGGCAACATCGTGAAGATCGGCGCGGTCGATTCGGTCAGCGTCAACGGCTCGCAGAACAAGGTGGCCTACAAGCGCGGCGTGACGGACATCCAGCCGCCATCGGCCACCACCCGCGGCAACAACAACGACGTGCGTCAGGGGCCGTGAAGCCGGTCAACCGGCCAAGGCCCGCAGCACTCATTCAGGCTCCGTGCGGAAGGCGAAGCGCTGCGACGTCATGCTCTGGAACACGCCGTCGCGACGGATCAGCGCGTGAAACAATGCCGCCGCGATATGCATCAGGATCAGCGCGAACAGCGCGAAGCCGAGATAGAAATGCGCGTTCCATAGCAGCGTGTGCAGAAAGTCGCTCTGCGGCAGGATGGCCGGGACGCGGATGCCGCCATACAACACGATCGGATAATCCGCAGCCGAGAGCATGCCCCAGCCAATCAGCGGGATGCCGATGAACATCGCATAGAGCAGATAATGCGAGGCCACCGCCGCAAGCTTCATCGGCTGCGGCAGATCCGCAGGCAAGGGCGGCGCGCCGTAGCGCAGCCGCACGACGAGGCGGATCAGCGCCAGCACGAGGATCGCCATGCCGAGCGTTTTGTGCGTGACGAGGAGCGGCACGTATTTCGGCATGACGGTGGACACCATGCCGACGCCGATAAACAGCATCGCCAGAATGCAGATCGCCATCAGCCAGTGCAGGACGCGCTGGAACAGCGTGAAGCTTTGGGTGCGCTCCGTCATGGCCTGGTGCCCGTCTTGGTTCGGGGATAATCCTTCGTCTCCGCGGTCCGCAGGTCATAGGAGCGCGCATACGCCGCCGACCGCGCCGCCGGGAACGGATCGTCGGAGACCTGGATGCCGCGCGGCAGGATGGTCGGGTCGAAATTGATGTCGCGGCACGGCCCGTCCGGCTCGGCTTCGATTTGTTGCACGATGAGTGTGCCGACATCGACATTGCGCCGGTCCTGCGGCCATGCCTTGGTCGGATCGGATGTCGGATCGCCCGGCTCGGCGAGCGTGACCCGGAGCGTCCAGCGTTGCGGATTGGCACGAACGCGCTCTGTGATCTCCTGCTCGAGATAATTCGGCCCGCGTTCGGCAAGTTCATCCGGCGAGACCGTCACCGCGGGCGCTGCGGGGATCAGCGCCCAGCGCACTGGCTGTTCATGGCCCGCGGCATTCACGAACACGAAGGCGTTCAGGCTGTGATAGGGCTCCTCGGCATAGCTCGAGGTCCAGTCCTTGCGGCCGGCCCATGCGCCGAAGCCCGCAAGCTCCGGATGCGCGGCCTGGAACGCTTTCATCGCCTCGGGAGTCTTGCTGGCTTCCAATAATCCGTAGAAGGCCTGCGGCGTCGATACCGGAAAGACCGGGGCATTGATCATCGCGCTGCGCCAGACGGCGCCCTCCGGGGTCGCGATCTGCAAGCCGATGCCGCGCACCCGCACGGTGGAATCCGCGGCGTTCGGGTCCGCCGTGCCGAGATTGAATCTGCCGAGCACGGGGTATTGGCCGCGGTCGAAGACTGCCGCGCGCGACAGCGCAGCGCCGTCGCCGTTCGATTCGAACACACCGGTGAAGCAAATGCCCTTGGCGTGGTTGCGCCGATGCCCGAGCGCCGGGCCACTCGCGGGGGCGAAGGCCGCGACCACCTTTTTCGGCGTCAGACGTCCCGGCGAGAGAAAGCCCGCCGTATAGGCGAAGGCGCCGGCGAGCACCGCAATGACGATACCGATCAGCGCGAACGAGCCGAGATTGGAGCGCAAGGACGCGGGTGTCTGAGCCATGCAAGCCTCGCCACTGTCGCCCGGCGGATCGCTCAAACGGCGCACCGGGAGTTCCAGCAGCGACTGACCGGGCGCTTCCAGGGCGCCGGCTCCGCTGCTCTCTACAGCAGGTAGAACACCTTGGGAGCCGATCTGGTCTTGTGCCGGATTGCCCGGCTCAGGGCTTTCTTGCGCTCAGTGCGTCGTTTGGCGAAGCGTTGTGTGTTCCGCCCTCATCCTGAAGGAGTGACCGGAGGGCGCGGCTCGAAGGATGAGGGCCGCGCGGGCCCCGGCTCACGCCTTCTTCAGGAATTCCGTCTTCAGGACGAGGCCCTTCACCTGCCTGGTGTTGCACTCGATCTCGCCCGGATCGCCGGTGAGGCGGATGTTCTTGACCAGCGTGCCGCGCTTGAGCGTCTCCGACGTGCCCTTGACCTTCAGGTCCTTGATCAGCGTGACGGAGTCGCCGTCCTTGAGGATGTTGCCGTTGCTGTCGCGGGTCTCGTCGGTCATGGGAGTCTCGATCTTGCGTTCTTCAAGGGGCCGGTCCGGCGCGCAGCGCCTTTTACACGCCAGACCTGCGCCTGTCGCGGACAGCTAGACCAGACCCACTTTCCCGGTGGCGAGATCATAAACGCCACCCACCACGCGAATCTGACCCTTGGTGACCATGTCGGCCAGGATCGGCGTTGCCGTTTTCAGCCGCTCGACATTGTACTGCACATTGGCGACGACGGCGCGTTGCGCGAGATCGCTACCCGCGTTCTTCAATGTCGGCTCGATGCCGGGCTTCATCGCCCTGACGAGATCCGCAATATGACCGGGCAGCGTATTGCCCTTCTGCAGCGCCTCGACCGTGGCATTCACCGCGCCACAGCTGTTGTGGCCCAGAACCATGATCAGCTTCGTGCCGAGAACCGCCGCACCATATTCGAGGCTGCCGAGACCATCGGGCGTGACGAAATTTCCCGCGACGCGAACGACGAACAGATCGCCGGGATTTTGATCGAACGCCAGTTCCGGCGCGACGCGGGAATCCGCGCAGCCGAGGATCGCGGCGAACGGCGCCTGGCCCTGCGTCCGCGCGGCGCGCCCGGCGGAAAAGTCGCGCTGCTGCGGTTGATTGGCGACGTAGCGGGCGTTACCGGCCTCAAGGAGCTTCAGGGCCTCGTCGGGCGTCGCGGCCGCCCTCGCCGGCTGCGCTTGCGCCCGGCCGCCGAATTGCGTCGCGGCCAGCAAGCCAGCGCCGGCCAACATCACGGCGCGGCGGCTCGCGGTCTTCTGGAGGCATTGGTCACACATGGTCCGTTTCCTTCCTTGCAGCTTTTTGTTGTCGCGAGGGGTCTCCTACGGCGATTACGATTAAGCATTGGTGCACGCGGCACCGCGTGCAGCGCGACACCGGCGCGCAGCGCAGCGGACAAGCCGGCTGTGGAGTCGCGCCGGCCTCTCTAATTCGCGTTCGTCCCCGCGAAAGCAGGGACCCAGAGCGACACGCGAGCCTCTCTCAGCCCTCATCCTGAGGAGCGACCGAAGGGCGCGTCTCGAAGGATAAAGGGCGGTTTAATCTTCCCAAGGCCACTGACGCGCCGCGTGCCTCACACTGAGAATAACCACCTC